>DASQLQ010000070.1:0-4209 GCA_035629935.1 Actinomycetota bacterium | reverse complement strand
CGGCTCCCGCTCGGCGAGAGCGACGAGCTGGCGGAAAACCTCGATCGATTCGTGAGTCAGGATGCCGACGGTCAGGTGCGCGGACGCAACCGCTGTGGCTTTGGCCGCATGGGGGAAGCCAAGTGGGATGTAGAGAGCCGCTCCGCTCTCGAGTGGCTGATCGATCAACACCACGTCTTGTTCGTCTCGGTCGTAGACGAGCCAGTGCTTGGCCCCCGAAACCTGAAGCACGAACACGTCGTGGGAGTCGCGGTGCACGTCGAAGCCCTGCGAGCCCGGAGGGGTGATGTAGGCGTTGACCTGCAACCGGTGGCCGAGTGCGAGCTCGAGGTCGCGCGAAAAATCGGTAAGGGGCTGCCAGTAGCGGTGCAGAGACTCGAGCACGATCGTGGCTCCCGCGTTGAAGCACTCATAGACGAGCGGGGCGCTGACCACGGGGTCGGTGCCTCGGGAGCCGGTGCCCGGCTTGCGTGTGTAGGCGGAAGGCTGCAGGGGCTTCCCGTCCTTGACCATGCGCAGATTCGTCCCCGATAGGCCGAGCGAAGCGATCATCCGATCGAGGTCATCGAGGGAAGCAAGGTCGTCGAACGCGATCTCAGCCTGGGGCATGCTCAGTAGCGGGGCGCGGCCCCAGTGCTTGTCGAGGAATGTGTTTACGTCACCGACGCAGCGTTGCAGCGCCGGGACGGGTGTTGGTGTCGCCGAGGTCCTAGCTGTCGGTTCCGTCGGCGTCGGTCGTCCCGCTGTCACCGTCGGTGGTGTCCGAGCTGTCACCGTCGGTTCCATCGGAGTCGGTGCTGTCCGGATCCGCCTCGAGCGTGGCCGTCTGGCCCTGGTTCAACTGCGTCTTGATCTCTTCGTCCGTCAGGGTCTGTCGGTCTGTCATTCAGGACACCTCCCCATCTCTGGCTATGAGTGGCGAGACTATCCCGGCCGCCTCGACCGGGCTCTACGAACCGATCTTGAAGACCTGGAAACCGACCGTGACATCGACCAGGTAGATGTAGCCCTTGTAGATCTTGGCTGAGAAAGCGTCGCCGTTGTCGTTCGAGTAGGAGCCCTCTTCCTTGACGCCTCCGGGTATCGCTTGCTGGTCGCCGGCAGTTACACCAGCCGACTCGGTGATGTTGAGGTAGCGAAGGCCTCCCTCGTGCCAGCTGCTGGCGATATGCGAGCCGTCGGGCGAGATGTCGAAGATGTGCGGGGTGCACAGCGTCGGGACTCCTCCGCTTGGATCCGTCACTCGATCGCCGATCGTGTAGGTGCCCGCAAGGTCCAAGCCGTAGCTCGCCGCGCTGTGGGTTATGTCGTAGAAGTACATGAAGCCGCCGGGGCATGGGGCCGGGATCGGATACTCGTCGTTCACCACCAAGTGCTTGCCGTCGGGTGTGAAGCGGGCTTCGTGTGCGTGCAGGCATCCTGGACACTGCGTCGTTGCGATGATCTTCGGGTTCGCGGGATCGGTCGTGTCGAGCAGGTGGACGTTCACGACGTTCGCGGTCGCTGCCATGCTTCCGTCTTTATTGAAGGCGAGGTCATGGGGGCTGTGCGCGCCCGTGTCGAGAGTGTTCACAAGTTTGGGGTGGGCAGGGTTCTTGATCGACCACACCTGCATCCGCCCGGGGGCCTCGGGGAACCCCTCTCCCGAGTAAACGTACGGTTTCGTCGGGTGAGTTGCGAGCGAGTGCGCGCCCTTGACGATGTCGGCGAAGCCGATCGGCTTGGGATGCGTCGGGTCGGAGATATCGATGGTGAGGAAGCCGATGCCGGTCTCGCCTCTAACCGGACACGCCCGCTGCAGCCCGTCGCCACCCCCGCCGAGGTTGTCGTCGATCCCCACCACCAGGGTCTTCTTGTCGTGGCTGACCTGAAGGTTGCCCTGATAGCCGGTGCACGGGCTCGTTGCGGCCACCTTCGGGTTAGTGGGCTTGGTGACGTCGATTACCCGAAGTTGGTTCTGCAACGGGTTGAGCTCCGAAACGAACGCGTAGTCACGACCGCGGATGGTGGTGAAGACCTGGTGGG
The DNA here is from genome assembly GCA_035629935.1 of Actinomycetota bacterium. Lineage (GTDB taxonomy): Bacteria > Actinomycetota > CADDZG01 > CADDZG01 > WHSQ01 > DASQLQ01. Next base: position 2,184 of record DASQLQ010000070.1, on the reverse strand, counting down.
TACCGTCACGGAACGGAATCTCAGCAACCAGCTTGATGCCCTGCCCGCTGCCGGCGGCATTGACCGGCGTGGGTAGCGGAAGCACAGCGACGGACGCGAGAGTGCCCGCGGTCAGGATGGCGATGACGCCGCGGCGCGAGAAGTAGCCGATGCCCATGCCTGGACTTTCGCCGCGTGGGGGCCGGGCCCCTGCTGTCTCGCTTGGCACCTTGGTGACAGGGTGGTCCTTCCAACCCGTGGGGCCCGGCAGGGGTTCGCCCCCGGGCGCCGAACAATCAGGTTATGAAGATCCCTGCTCTCAAACGCGCCGTTTCCGTGGCCCTTGCCGGACTCGCCGTGGTGGCTGTCGCCGCTCCGGCCCCCGCTCAGACCCTTGCCGCCAATCCGTGGTTGGAGCGACGCATCCTGAACATCTCGCATCAGGGCGGGGAGATCGAAGCTCCCTCGAACACGCTCTACGCGCTGAAGACCTCGGTGGCCAAAGGTGCCGACGTGCTGGAGATCGACGTTCATGCCACCGCCGATCGAGAGATCGTCGTCATCCACGATGCGACCGTCGACCGCACGACCAACGGAACGGGCCGGGTGGACTCGATGACGTTGGCTCAGATCAAAGAATTGGACGCAGCCCATTGGTTCGTTCCGGGATGCGGGACCTGCCACGACGAGCCCGACTCGGCCTACACACTCCGTGGGTTCGCAACCGAAGCCAGGAGATGGAAGGGGCCCAAGAGGGAGAGGTTCGTGGCGAACGACTTCAAGATCCCGACACTGCGCGAGGTGCTCGAGACCTTTCCAGATGAGCTGATCAACATCGAGATCAAGGCCACCGCTCCCGATACGGAGCCGTACGAAGAAGAGCTCGCAGCTCTGCTGGCCGAGTTCGGTCGAACCGACGACACGATCGTCGTGGCCTTCAATGATGCTGCGGTCGAGAGATTCAAGCTGGCCGCGCCCGATGTGCACACCGCAACCGGAACGGGACAGGCTGCTTTGTTCTGGGCAAGCTCGCAGGGGCCGTTGCCCGGAGCTCCGAACCCACGTCACATGGCTTTGCAGGTGCCGATCGAGCTGGAGGGCGTCACCGTCGTCACCCCGGAGTTCGTCGAGCGGGCGCATGCGAACGGTCTGGCGGTGCACGTGTGGACGATCAACGATCGAGAAGAGATGGAGTGGCTGATCGAGATCGGCGTCGACGGGATCATGACGGACCGGCCGAGCCTGCTCGAAGAGATACCGGTCGCGACTGGAACAGGGATCTAGTTAGCGCGACGCCCGGCGGATCGCCGACACCTGGCCGATCAGAAGAACCACGAGGCCGACGGCCCCCAGCAGCACCGCCTGGCCGGTTGACACGCCACTTCCCCCCATCGCTGCGGCCCCCAGATAAACGAAGATCGCCGTGGCCAATCGCATCGCGAAGCCGGTGGTCTTTCCGACGGTGAAGTCGGTGCCGGTCGGGCCGAGCCGTCCACGGAAACGTGCCTCGCTGGGCACTTTCATCCAACCCACCACGGACATGACGGCCATGACGATGATCAACGGCGACAGCAGGAGCAGGACCTCTTGGCTCATGTCTTGGTCCGGTAGTGGAGAAAGACGACGCCGTTGCCGAAGCGATGCTCGTCGACCAGCTCGAGGTCCAGCCGCACGTCGCCAGGCAAAGCGGCCTTCCCTCCTCCGACGATCACGGGATTGAGGAGCACCTGGTAGTCGTCGACCAGGCCGGCTCTGATCGCTTGCGCGGCGAGCTCGGGGCCGCTCACGCTGATGTCCTTGTCGAGTTGTTCTTTCATCTGCCGGACCGCTTCGGGATCGAACTCTCGCTCGAGCCGCGTCCGCTCGCTCGATACGGATGCAAGGGTCGTGGAGTAGACGATCTTGTCGGAGTTCTGCCAGATCTTTGCGTACTCGTTTTCGACGGGCGACGAGTCGGGAAGCGTTTGGGCGGTCTCCCAATAGACCATCACCTCGTACATCCGGCGGCCGTAGAGGTGGGTGCCGATCGGCTTCGTGAGCTGGTTGGCGAATGAGTGAACCTCCTCGTCCGGCGCCGACCAGTCGAACTTGCCGTCCTTGTCTTCGATGTAGCCGTCAAGCGAGGTGATCGATAGATAGATGAGTCTGGCCATGGAGGTGACCCTAATCCGAGGTTGGCTAGGAACCGAAGATCAACTTTCCGAT
>DASQLQ010000069.1:0-19617 GCA_035629935.1 Actinomycetota bacterium | reverse complement strand
AAGAACGACAACGATGGGATCGCATCCGGCGTCGATCAGTGCCTCCAAGGCCCACTGGATAACCGGGCGACCGGCTAAGAGTTGGAACTGCTTGGGTGGGGCGGAAGGATCGGATCGGGCACGTTCCCCGATGCCACCGGCCGCGAGGATCGCCGCGGATGGAACGCCCGGCTCGGTTGAACCCAAAGGGGCGAGAACTAGCCGAGAACCTCGTCGAGCATCTTCTCGGCCGCCTCTTCGTCGCAGTTCTTGGAGAAGGTCAATTCGGAGACAAGGATCTGGCGAGCTTTGGTCAACATCCGCTTCTCACCGGCCGCAAGGCCCTTCTCCTTGTCGCGCTGGTGCAGACTGCGCACAACATCGGCGACCTGGTAGATGTCGCCCGAGCGAAGCTTCTCGACGTTTGCTTTGAAACGACGTGACCAGTTGGTTGTGTTCTGGGTCGGCTCCTGCTTCTTGAGAACCTTGAGCACCTTCGGAACCTCTTTAGCAGGGGTGACTTGTCTCAGACCGACCTCGTCCGTCGAGTCGGTGGGGACCATCAGGGTCAGGTCGCCGTAGGCGAGGCGAAGTATGTAGTACTTACGCTTCTCGCCGAAAAGCTCTTTGTTCTCTAGACCCTCGATGACCGCTGCGCCATGGTGTGGGTAAACAACTTTGTCTCCAACACGGAAACTCACGCTTCGCATCCCTCCTATGTCGCGCAGAAAGCAGAAACAACTTTCGGTGGGGCGGAAGAACTCTTCCGCTGCCCAAGGATAACACGAGGCCCTCCCGCACTACGCAGCGCGAGTTTGCTGACACGCGTCCGCAGCAGCGAACGCTGATGTCACATCCTTCACCTCGACGACCTCGAGACCGACGTCGTCGACCTCGCTGCGCGCGGGCACGAGAGCGCGTTTGAAGCCGAGCCGAGATGCTTCGATCAGACGCCGCCGAAGGTTCGGCACACGCCTGATCTCTCCCCCGAGCCCGACCTCGCCCAGAGCTACGAGGCTCTCGTTGATCGGCACGTCCGCGATAGCCGAACGCAGGGCCAAACAGATCGCCAGATCTGCAGCCGGCTCGGGCACGGAGATACCCCCGGCAGCCGCCGTGAACACTTCGTGCGCGCCGAGATCGAGAGGGGTGCGCTTATTGATGACCGCCAGCAGCAGAGCCAGTCGTCGTTGGTCCAACCCCAGGGCAACCCGGCGGGGCGGGACATGGTTGGTGGCGTTGACCAGGGCCTGGATCTCGACCAGGAGCGAACGTGACCCTTGGATCGAAGGGAAAACGATCGATCCACTCACCTGCGCCAACCGATCGGCAAGGAGCAAGGCCGACGGGTCCTCGACCACATGCAATCCGGTGGGGGTCATGGTGAAAACACCTGTCTCCTCACAAGATCCGAATCGGTTCTTCATCGCCCGCAGCAGTCGCAACGATCCGCCCCGTTCGCCTTCGAGACTCAGCACCGTGTCGACGATGTGCTCGAGGGTCTTCGGCCCGGCGACCGCACCGTCCTTGGTCACGTGACCCACGAGGATCATCGCCATCGAGGATGACTTCGCGAGAGCCACTAGCTCCGCCGAGCAAGCGCGCACCTGCACCAGGGATCCGGAACCCTGTTCGATCGACCGATCTTGGATGGCTTGGATCGAGTCGACCACCAAGACATCGGGTTCCTCACGGCGAGCGTTGGCAAGCGCGTCCTGCAGAAACCCGGTCGAAACCGCATCGATCTTGTTCGACGGGAGGGTCAAGCGGGCGGCTCGTTGAGAGACCTGGTCCAAAGATTCCTCAGCGGTAACGAGGAGAGAACGTCCCCCCGCCGAGGCGACGCCCGCGAGCAACTGCAGAAGCAGAGTGGACTTTCCGACGCCCGGTTCTCCGGCGAGCAGATTGACCGATCCCCGAACCAACCCGCCGCCGAGGATGCGATCGATCTCGTCGATGCCGGTCCCGAGCCGGAGTGTCACCGCCGTGACAGAAGCCAGTGACTCGGCTACGACGCCGTCGGGCTCTGCCGCGTGGCGTTTCGCACTGCTCCAGGACCCGCACTCCGGGCATTTCCCGAACCAGCGCGGGGATTCGTGCCCACACGCATCGCAATGGTGACGGTCTTCGTTCTTCATGGGCCCACGCTAGCTAGGGGGTGAGACAGTTTCTCGCTAGAACCCGGCTACTCGGCCACCCTTAGCGCTACCGCTGGAGGGATCTGGGATGCCTGTTGGGCCGGCCAGGCCGTAGCCAGGAGCGAAGCGATCAGGGCGACCGAAGTCAGGATCGCCAGCTGGCCGTAGGGGATGTTGAATTCGACCCCTCTTCCGAACTCGCCGGAACCGATCAGCTGGGCGGCCGTGATGAGTGCCAGGACGACACCTACCAGGATCCCTTCGAACGCAACGAAGCCCGATTCCATGATGAACGCCCGGCGAACCTGCCCGGAAAGGAAACCAAGAGCCCTCAATACGCCGACGTGGCGTCGCCGTTCCCGGACCGCTCGCACCATCACCACCCCCAGCCCCGCGATCCCCACCAGAAGGCCCAGTGCGAGGTAGGCCTGCATCAGTTGGAGGAACTGAAGACTGATCCGCTGGATCTGCTCGACCAAGGATCTAAAAGTCTCGGCATCCAAACCGTTCGACACGAACCGGCCCTGCAAGCGTGCAGCAACGTCCTGCAGCTCGCGAGGATCTCCTTCGGCCTTCACGTAGAAACGGGATTCCGTTACCTGTGACAGAGTGCCTTTCAGCGACTTTTTCGAGAAGTACACCCCCGAGAAGGCGTAGTCGTTCTCGACCTTGGCGATCACTCGGCGGCGGACCGTCCGGCCGGACAGTGGATCGATGATCGGGATCTCGTCCCCCACTTCCACGATGCTCTCCGGCGGGCCCCCTCCTGCTTGCAAGAAGGCCAGCGGGATAACGACGACGTTCGGGTCCTTCAAGAGGGATTCCCACACGGCCGCGTCCGATTCGAAATCATCGCCCCGCTCGATCAGCGTGGGCGGCCCGCCGGCGACGAATTCCTTGTCGATCCCCGACACGGGCCAGCCGATCGGACGGGTGAAGCCCTCCGGCCGGAAGAGAGCGGCACCCGATAGCAACGTAGTTGCATCGACGACGCCGGGGGCCGACTCGAGCTCGCGCTCGGTCGGAGGGTCCGAGACGTTCGCAGTAGCCACGATGTCGAAGCCACCTTCCTTCTGTGTGGCGGTATCCACCTGTGCACCGAAAACGTTGGACAAGGTCGAGATGAAAACCATCGTGAAGATGACCAAGGCGAACATGCCCAAGGTCAAACCGGTTCGGAAACGACGAGCCAGTGGATAAGCGATGCTGAGTCGCAGAGCTATACGGCGTGCGGCGATGCGGCGGATCCCGCTCTCCAATGTCTCCTGCGTCTGACTGATGAGGACGACGGCCGAGAACGTCAGGATCACTCCCTGAAGGACGAAAGCGAAGATGTCGCCCGCTTGGAAGAAATGGTCATCCAGGATCGCGTTCCCGAACACTCCCCAGAACAATGCCCCGGCAGCCGCAGCGATCACGGCGAATCGACGCTGGATCAGTCGACTCATCACCGGGATCAACGCGAAGAGAAAGATCGTCGGACCGGCGATCGCGGGAATCCATCCGCTCTCCTCGTCACTCAAGCCGGCGATGAACCACACGAGAGCAAGCACCGCCACGAGTGTCCCAATCACCAACGTGCGCCGGCGAGCAACCACGGACCTCGGCTCCGGCAGATCTCGGATAGCCCGGATGATGTTGATGCGTGCGATCCTGAGACTCGTCAGCGAGACGGTGACGAGCGAGATCAAGCCCCCCACACTGAGCCCGGTGATGATGCTGGCCGGGTCGATCGCAAACTGGAGATCAAGGGAGAAAGCGTCGAAACCCGAGAAGATAGGCGCGGCCAACTTCACGATCGCCCACCCCACACCGATCCCGAGTAGTGAACCGAGGACGCTGGAAAGAACGGAGAAGATCGCCCCCTCCATAACGAACGCCCTCACCAGATGCGACCGGGACATCCCGATCGCCCTCAGCATCCCCAGCTGACTCTTCCGTTCCTCCGACAACATCACGAAGATGTTTACGAGCAACAAGATCCCCGCGACGATGGCGAAGGCGCCGATCGCCAGGAAGATCTCGCCGAAAGCTTTCCCTTCGCGATCGGCCCGATCGAGGCGGTCGCTCTTGACGGGGTCGACACGAAGCAGTGCCTTGCCGGGGAAGGCGCTTTCGATCAGCTTCGTGACTTCCTCGGTCAGGTCCGCCCCCCCTTCGACATCGCCCCGATTGGAAACGAGGACGGAGGCCTGGGGCGGCAACGCGCTCGGGGGGGCGTTCGAGCTCGCCTTGGCGAGAGTTCCCGGCGCGACGAATGCATTCATCGACCGGGTTTGCGGTCCAGTCCAGAAACCCGCGAGCCCGAGACGCGGAAGGAGCCTAGTGATTTCCAGCTGCAGCTTCTTGCCATACAGGTATGCGGTGACGCGGTCGCCCTCCGCGACTTCCAGTGATGCTGCAAGATCTTCCGTCACGGCGACGGTATCGGGGCCTGGCGTCGGACCGGACAGACCGGTTTCCTTTGCGGCCCCTCCGAACGAACGCGCGCTGTCGAAGTCGAGTTCGATCAAGCGAACCTGCGGTTCGGCGAGACGATCCTCGCCTTGACCGACTGAGATCGCTGAGTCCGTTGCTGCGATGGACGTGATCCCGTCGATCCTCGGATCATTCATTTGCTCGAGCCGCTCTCTCACCTGTTTCGCGATAGAAGGGCTTGGAGCTTCGATCAATTCGTCCACCGGGCCCAGTTGCGTCGTCGCGGTTGCCCTGACGGAAGCATCCAGCGTGTCCCCCACGATGAGACTCCCTGTGATGAGCGCCGTCCCAAGGAGGCTTCCGGCAACAACCAACGCCGTCTCGGTGGGCCTTCGGAACGCGTCCCTGAATGCGAGTCGGCGCAGCATGGGGCGGCGGATCATTTGGTACGCGACCAGGAGCAGCGCTACCAGAAAAACTGTGAGGAGGCCCACCTCAGAGGGACACCGCGGATTCGATCATCCCGTCGCGCATGTTGATCAGACGGGAAGCTCTGCCGCCCATCGACGCGTCATGAGTCACCAACACGATCGTCAGCCCATCCTTATTGAGCTCGATGATCAAACCCATGATCGATTCGGCCGTCTCCGTGTCGAGGTTCCCCGTCGGTTCGTCGGCCCACACGATCGCGGGATCACCGGCAAGAGCCCGAGCGATAGTGACTCTCTGTTGCTCGCCACCGGACAACTCGTTCGGACGATGGTTCTTCCGGTGTCCGAGACCAACACGTTCCAGCGTCTCTTCCGCGCGTTGTCGCGCCGACGCAGGGGACGCCCCCGCCAGAAGCAGAGGCAGTTCCACGTTCTCCGAAGAAGTGAAGACCGGTATGAGATTGAACGACTGGAAGATGAAGCCCATCTTCTGTGCCCGATACAAGCTGCGTGCCGCATCCGGCATCTCATGGATGTTGGTTCCTTCGATCTCTACCGACCCGGAATCGATGTCATCCAGACCCGAGAGGCAATTCAGGAAGGTCGTCTTGCCCGAGCCCGACGGTCCCATCACCGCGAGGAACTCGCCGCGCTCGACGGCCACGTTTACCCCGCGCAGGGCTTCGACCGCTTCGGCTCCGGTTCGGTAGACCTTCGTCACGTCGCGGGCAACAAGGATGTCCGACGAAGGTTCGGCCCGCGTTGCCTGGGCCCCGACTCGGACGCTTTTCATGGATTCATGCATGGAGGGATTTTGAGGCATCGGAGGGCGGGGTCGGTCCGTCGAACGCCGGCGGCCTCGGCCGTCGGCGAAAAACAGAAGGGGTAATCAGTCCGTCGGCGGAAAGAGAAAACGGGGACAGGCGCATCCCCGCTCCCCGGGGGGCAGGGAGCGGGGGCGCAAGGACTTACGATGTAAGTATCCAATGCCATTTCAGCCCTGGCAAGAGAGCGAGCGCAGGAATCCGGTTAACAACAGAAAATAGTCAAGTATGACTAGCGCGCCTGCGGAAAAGATCGGAAGCGAGAGGCTGCCCCTGACCCAGGAGCGCATCCTTCAGGCCGCCGTGGACCTGGTCGACGAGCACGGCATCGACGCCCTCAGCATGAGGCGGCTCGGCTCCGTTCTCGGGGTCGAGGCCATGTCGATCTACAACCACATCCCCAACAAGGCCACCCTCCTGAGGCAGCTGGTCAACAAGATCATCGCCCTGATCGAGATCCCTCCACAGGAAGACGACTGGGAGGAACGCCTGAAGAAAATGAGCCGCAACTACCGAGCCCTCGCCCAGGCGCACCCCCACTTCGTCGAACTGATAGCCACGACGCCCTATGGCGCCAGCCTGCCTGCCTTGCGACAGGTGGAGGCCATCTTCGAGATCCTGAAGGCAGGCGGCTTCCACCAATCCCAGTGGATGGACATCGTTAGGACCTTCTCGACCTTCGCGATCGGCTTCACGATGTCCGAGGTTTCGGGCTTCCTGGGAGAGAGCGACGAGAGCTCACAGGAGGACATCGACTACGGCGCCGTCATGCACGAGTTCCCCTTGATGGTCGAGATGCTTCCTCACATGGGAGAGCTCGACCACAACGCTCAATTCGAATTTGGGCTCGAGGTCTTCATCTCCGGCCTCAAAGCGAAGCTTGGCTGAATAAGAAGGGCCCCCGATTCGGGGGCCCCTTTTAGTTCTTCGCCGAACGTCTAGACCTTCGGCGTTCGTGCCTGACTCTCTTAATGACTCCCTATTCGGCTGCGGCCTCGCCTTCGCCGTCGCCGTCGCCAACCCCTGCGCCGGCCAACTCGGCCGGCGGTAGGTCGGGAACGCGCTCTGTCTTGCGGAAGACGATCTCGTTCTCGCCGGCTTCGTTCTTGCCGATGTCGACGATGATCGTTTCGCCTGCGTTGTATTCCTTCCAGAGGATCTTCTCGGACACGGGGTCCTCGATCAACCGCTGGATGGATCGGCGGAGAGGTCGGGCACCCAAGGCAGGGTCGTAGCCGACCTTCGCCAAGTGGCCCTTGGCTGCATCCGTGAGCTCGATGCCGACATCCTGGCTCTCGAGCTGCTCGGCAACACGGCGGATCAACAGGTCCACGATCGACTTGACCTCTGCCTCGCTCAGCTCGTGGAACACGATGACTTCGTCGATGCGGTTCAGGAACTCGGGACGGAAGCCCTTCTTCAACTCTTCCGTCACTCGCTCCTTCATCTTGTCGTAAGTGAGGGCTGAGGTTGCCTGACCGAAGCCCATCGCCGGCTTACGCAGGTTCTGGGTTCCAAGGTTCGAGGTCATGATGATCACGGTGTTCTTGAAGTCCACCGTCTTGCCCTGTGCGTCCGTCAGACGACCGTCCTCGAGGATCTGCAGCAAGGTGTTGAACACGTCGGGGTGCGCCTTCTCGATCTCGTCGAGCAACACAACGGAGTACGGACGACGACGGACGGCTTCGGTGAGCTGGCCACCCTCTTCGTATCCGACGTAGCCCGGCGGCGAACCGACGAGACGCGACACGGTGTGCTTCTCCATGTATTCCGACATGTCGAGTTGGATCAACGCATCCTCGTCGCCGAAAAGGAACTCGGCGAGGGTCTTGGCCGTCTCGGTCTTACCGACACCGGATGGACCCAGGAAGATGAACGAACCGGCGGGGCGCTTCGGGTCCTTGAGGCCGGCTCGCGTCCGACGGATCGAGCGAGACACCGCACTGATCGCGTCGTGCTGACTAACGATCCGCTTGTGGAGCTCGTCCTCCATCCTCAGCAGCTTGGCCGTCTCTTCCTCCGTCAAAGCCATGACGGGGATACCGGTCCACGACGACAGAACTTCGGCGATCTCCTGCTCGTTGACCTCGGCAAGGGTTTCGCCCTCGGCGGACTTCCATTCCGTTTCCTTGACGGAGCGCTCTTCCATGAAGCGCTTCTCCTCGTCCCGATGGGCAGCCGCCCTCTCGAAATCTTGAGCTTCGATAGCAGCTTCCTTCTGGGACTTCACTTCGGCGATCTTCTCTTCGAGCTCGCGGTAATCGGGCGGCGCACTCATCCTGCGGATGCGTAACCTCGACCCGGCCTCGTCGATCAGGTCGATCGCTTTGTCGGGAAGGAACCGATCGCTGATGTAACGGTCGGCCAGGTTCGCGGCTGCAACGAGACCCTGATCGGTGATGTTGACGCGGTGATGGGCCTCGTAGCGATCCCGCAGACCCTTCAAGATGTCGATCGTGTGAGCGACGGAGGGCTCGGGCACCTTGATCGGCTGGAAACGACGCTCCAAGGCTGCGTCCTTCTCGAGATGCTTGCGGTACTCGTCGAGCGTGGTTGCACCGATCGTCTGCAGCTCGCCGCGCGCCAGCATCGGCTTCAGGATCGAAGCAGCATCGATCGCGCCTTCGGCAGCACCGGCTCCGACGAGCGTGTGCAGCTCGTCGATGAACAGGATGATGTCGCCACGCGTCTTGATCTCTTTAAGGACCTTCTTGAGTCGTTCTTCGAAGTCACCGCGGTAACGAGAACCGGCGACCAAAGCACCGAGGTCCAAGGTGTAGAGCTGCTTGCCGGCGATGGTCTCGGGGACGTCCTGCTTCACGATCTTCTGAGCAAGTCCTTCGACGATGGCGGTCTTCCCGACCCCGGGCTCGCCGATCAGGACCGGGTTGTTCTTCGTACGACGCGACAGGACCTGCATGACGCGCTCGATCTCGTTGTCCCGGCCGATGACCGGGTCGAGCTTGTTCTCGCGAGCGAGTTGGGTGAGGTTGCGACCGAACTGGTCGAGAACGAGAGATCCCTGCGGGGCCTCTCCCGGAGCTCCCGGGGCACCTTCCTTCGCTCCGGAGTAACCCGACAGCAGCTGGATCACCTGCTGGCGCACCCGACCGAGGTCGGCGCCGAGCTTCACGAGCACCTGAGCGGCTACGCCCTCGCCCTCGCGGATGAGTCCCAGGAGGATGTGTTCGGTTCCAATGTAGTTGTGGCCAAGCTGCAAGGCCTCGCGCAGTGAGAGCTCGAGCACCTTCTTGGCACGCGGCGTGAAGGGGATGTGCCCCGAAGGGGGCGACTGACCCGCACCGATGATCTCCTCGACCTGCTGGCGAACCTTCTCCAGCGAGATCCCGAGTGATTCGAGGGCCTTGGCGGCGACTCCCTCGCCTTCATGTATCAGTCCAAGCAGGATGTGCTCGGTGCCGATGTAGTTGTGGTTGAGGAGTCTCGCCTCTTCCTGCGCAAGGACGACCACCCTGCGGGCCCTATCGGTAAACCGTTCGAACATGTGGGCCCCTCCCTTTCGTATCGATCCGGATACGGCTCTCACGGCCGTTTCGGATTGGCCCCGCCAGTATATGAAGGGCGTATTCCCTTCCCATGGAGCCGCTCCTATACCCCTTAAACGACGGAACCATGGAAAACGTTCCCTTCCATCTTTCTTCGGCCCGAAGGAGTCCCCGCATAAGCGATTTAACTGTCAACTACGTTACGTCGCCGACGGGGCGTAGTTAGTGCACGGGATCGCGGCGGCTGGTGGTCACCCCGAAACGGGAGCGGGTGATCCGGGGGGCCGGCGCGTCCTTGGGTGGGGCATTGCGGAACAGCCATTCCCAGTCGCGGGGGAGGACGTCGGTCCGTTCCCCATCGATCGAGAAGCCCCGAGCCAGTGGAACCCAGGGCAGCGAGGTCGGCAAGTACACCCTCTCCTCGACCGGCACCCGTCGATCGGGAACGACCCAGAGACCGACGGTCGATTGGTCGACCGCGGTGTGATCGTCCGGCCCGAACGTGACCTCGAGACCCGCAAAGCGGACCCCCGACATCTTTTCTAGGAAAGGTGCCAGATCCGTCCCCGCCACTCGGTCTTGGGCTGCTGCCTTGCGGGCGGCCCAACCGATCATCGCGGCGGCGTCATAAGCGCGGCGCTCCCAGCCCAGAGGTTGCGCGCCCCACCAATCCTCGAATGCCGATCTGAATCGCTCGAAGTTCGGGATCGGTAGGTAATGCGCTCCACGTGCGTAGGTATCGGCCGCGACCGTCCCCGCCGGGAGATCCACCGCCACCAGATCCGGGGTGATGGTCAGATCGAATCCGACGACCTGCGGCGCCCAAGTGTTCCTTAAGGAAGACGACCTGAGTGCCCTCGCTGTGTTTCGGTAGCGAGCACCGCCCAAGCGGAAGGATCGGAAGATCTTCACGGCCACCGGTGGCGGGGCATTCACCACTACGGCCTGAACCCTCTTACCGCGGAGCTTCTCGATCAACGAGCTCGTGTTGTCGAGGTCGGACGTGAACGTTTCCGATGCGACTAACTGGCCGCCTTCCTCCTGCAGGGCGAGTGTGAGCGATCGTCGCGCGGTCTCCCCGGTTAGGTCCTTCTCGGAGATCAGTCCGATACGTCGGTAGCCGCGATCGGTAAGGAGGTAGTCCGCGATCCGACGGGCCTCCCACAGTAAGGAGGGAGCCGCCTGGAACACGTGCGGGGTCAAGAGCCGGGCGCCGTAGAGGTCCCCGTAACAGATAACTGCCGGCACTCCTCCCTCCGCCAGAGCTTGCTCGGCCCCCGGAAGACCCTGAGGGGGCCCGGCGTACACGATCCCAACGGTGCGATCGGAGGCTGCCAGCTCCTGCACGAGCTCGGTTGCGCGCGAAGGATCACCTTGATCGTCGAGGGTGACGAGCTCGTACATGGGCTCGTTCCTCTTTAGGTCCCTGTTCAGAACGTGCACTGCGAGATCAGCGCCTTCGAACGCGTCGTCCCCGCGCCACGAGTCCGGCCCAGTCATGCTCCCTACCAATCCAATGATGCGGGTCTTACTGCTGCTGGGGGTCGGGTTGGGGACGCGTATCGAGAAATCGTTGTCGCCGGAATCGAACTGGCAGGCAACGAAAGAGAGAGCGACGAGAAGTACCAAGCCTCGTCTCAACATGAGGCGGGAAATCCTGCCACTTCTGGGAGGAGAGGGGTTCTACTGCTCGGGCTTCATGGTGGGGAAAAGGATCACATCGCGAAGGGACGGAAGCCCCAGCAGAACGGCCAAAAGGCGATCTATCCCGAGCCCGAAACCGCCCGCAGGAGGCATCCCGTACGCCAGTGCCTCGAGGAAGTCTTCGTCGGACAGCGATGCCTCTTCGTCTCCGGCAGCGCGGGCCGCAGCCTGCTGCTCGAAGCGTCGTCGCTGCTCCTCGGGGTCGTTGAGCTCCGAGTAACAGGGCGCCATCTCGATCCCGCCGATGATGAGGTCGGCGTGTTCCGTGAATCCCGGGATGCTTCGGTGGTCTTTTGCCAGGGGCGACACTTCTTTCGGGAACCCGGCTACGAAGACGGGGCCGATGAGCGACTTCTCGGTCGAAGCTTCGAAGATCTCCAGGAGAAGCTTGCCCGGCCCCCATTTCGGATCGACACCTACCCCGAGGTCCTCGGCATTGGCTTCCAGGGCCCCCCGGTCCTCGTCCGACCATGCGGGAAGCAGATCACGGCCCGTTGCGTTCGCGATCGCTTCGAACAATGTGATCCGTTCGAACCGCTGCGACAGATCGACTATCCGTTCTTCGCCGACGGCCGAGCCCGTCGGCGTTCCGCCCTGGTTGATCGTGATTTCCAGGCTGCCGTTGACAGCTTGAGCGATGGCGCGGACGAGATCCTCGACCAACGACATCGTGTCTTCGTAATCGACGTACGCCTCATACGCCTCGAGCATCGTGTACTCGGGGTTGTGGCGCGGCGAGATCCCCTCGTTCCGAAAACTTCTGTTCAGCTCGTAGATGCGATCGAATCCGGCGATCAGCAATCGTTTCAAGTACAGCTCGGGAGCTACGCGTAGGTAGAGGTCGATATCCAGCGCATTGTGATGCGTGACGAAAGGACGCGCCACCGCACCGCCGGCGATGGGATGGAGTATCGGTGTCTCGACCTCGACGAACCCGCGCGCCTCGAGGAATCCCCTTATGGCTCCGTTGGCGCGTGCGCGGGCATCGAGAGCTCGCCGAGGGTCCTCGTTCAGCAGAAGATCCAGATAGCGCTGCCGGTATCGAGATTCGACATCGGTGATCCCATGCCACTTCTCGGGCATCGAACGAAGACACTCCGCAAGCAGGGTCACCTCGGACACTCGCACAGACAGTTCCCCGCGACGTGTCCGCATCACCTCACCGCTGGCTCCGACTATGTCACCGACACCCAGAGAAGCGAACGCTTCCATGGCACTGTCACCAAGCACGGCCTGCTGTGCGAACAGTTGCATGCGTCCCGTCGTGTCAAGCAGATCCGCGAAGGCGACCTTTCCCTGCTTCCGGATTGTCATCAAGCGACCTGCCACCCGAACCTCCATGCCCGTTTCCGCGCCCGGCTCGAGTGCTTCGAAACGCTCCTGGAGGTCGGCTACGAACGCCGTTCGCTCGTAGCGATAGGGGTAAGAGCTCACGCGACCTCTGCATTGCGATCGAAGATGAGACGAAGGCCGATGAGGGTCAGGGTTGGCTCTATCCCTTCGATCGTCTTGCAATGCGATCCAACGGTGCCGGCCAACCCACCAGTCGCAATCACTTTCGCTCGGCCCCCCAACTCGGACACCACCAGTCCCACCAGCCCGTCCACAAGGGCCGCTGTCCCGAAGATAATCCCCGACTGGAGAGCCGTGACGGTGCTTCGCCCGATCGCGGTGGGCGGAGCGGTGAGCTCCACCCGCGTCAGACGGGCAGCCGTGGAGAAAAGTGCCGTTGCTGCGATCTCCAGCCCGGGAGCGATGGCGCCCCCCAGGAACTCTCCCTTGGCCGTCAGCGCCTCGACCTTTATGGCGGTACCAAAGTCCACGATCACCACTGGGTCGTCGGGCCACAGATGATGGGCAGCAACCGCGTTGCACACCCTGTCCGCTCCGACATCCTTGGGGTTGTCGGTCAGCACTGCGATCCCCGTCTTGACCCCCGGCTCGACCACGAGTGCAGGGAAACCGAAGTATCGAAGTGTCATGTCACGGAGTTGTTGCGTGGAGCGAGGGACGACCGACGCGATGCAGACGCCGGAGATCTGCCGCGAGAACGAGAGGTCGGCGAGACCAAGGAACTCCCCAAACATGAGTGCGAGCTCATCCGAGCTTCGCCGTGCGTCGGTCGAGGCACGCCATTCGTGGACGAGCTCGTCGTTCTCGAAAACCCCGAGGTGCGTTTGAGTATTGCCCACATCGACGGCAAGCAGCATCGTCAATCCTCCGAGATCAGGGGCAGGTTGTCGATCAATCGGACGTCCCCCGCGCGTGCGGCGATGACTAGAAGGGCACTGGAACGGGAGCCCGGTCGTTCGAAGGTAACGGGGTCGACCGCCTGTGCGTAGTCGGGATCCAGGCCGGATGCGACGAGGGACTCCCACATCACCTTTTCCACCTCATCCCAGTCCGCGTCTGCATCGAACGCCGATCGACCGGCCTGAAGTGCACGCCACAATCCGACCGCTCGCCGTCTCTGCTCGGGCTCGAGATACACGTTGCGACTGCTCATGGCCAGCCCATCGTCTTCACGGATCGTTGGGCAGACCACGATCTCGAGGGGGATGGATAGATCGGTCACCATCCTCCTGATCACGGCAACCTGCTGCGCATCCTTCTGACCGAAGAACGCCGCGTCGGGCTGCACGAGGTTGAACAACTTGGCCACAACGGTGGCGACGCCGTCGAAGTGGCCGGGCCGGGATGCTCCTTCTACCCGGCTCCCCAGCTCCCCGACCGACACCAGTGTCATCCGCCCAGACGGGTACATCTCGTCCACGGACGGGAGAAACACGAGATCGACGTCATGTTGTTCGAGCACCTCTAGATCACGCTTCTCTTCCCGGGGGTAGCGCTGCAGGTCTTCCAATGGACCGAACTGGAGTGGGTTCACGAAGATGCTGACGGTTACGACGGGGCAACGTTCCCCGGCGAGACGAACGAGGGAGAGGTGCCCTGAATGAAGCGCTCCCATCGTTGGAACGAAGCCCATAGACGAACCGGTAAGTCCGGCGAGTTCGGCTCGCAGCTCGTCTGTGGAGCGCACGACCTTCATCGCAACGTCTCGTACATCTGCTTGGCGATTGCGGGGTCGATGCGACCGCTGATCTCCGCCGCTTGCACGATGAAGGCA
Organism: Actinomycetota bacterium; assembly: GCA_035629935.1. Taxonomy (GTDB): domain Bacteria; phylum Actinomycetota; class CADDZG01; order CADDZG01; family WHSQ01; genus DASQLQ01. The sequence continues at coordinate 5,490 of DASQLQ010000069.1, read as the reverse complement.
GACACGTCCCGGTACAGCCGGTTCAGGTGTTCCGGGCGCCCTCGCAAACTCTCTAGATGCCGAGACAGAGTGTCCGCCTCACCTCGCACGACCGGACCCGTGAGAGTGGCTGCGCCGCCTCCCCCAAGCCGGGCGTTCTCCGCGGTCCCCACTGCGATCGGTCCCAGGACGCTTGCGGGATCGGCGATCCCTATCTGTTCGATCATCATCTCTCCGGCCGCCATCAAGGCTGCGATCCCGTTCGACGTGACCACTGCGGCTGCATGCCACAACGCGCGGCCCTCTTCCGGCACCTCAACCGGGCGACCACCCAATCCCTGCGCGATGAGTTCGACCGCCCACGCCTGCGCATCGGGAGAACACGTCACACCCCACGCCGATCCCGGCAGCCGCTGGATGGCGATATCGACCTCGGGACAGGCCTGAACTGGGTGCAACGCGCAGGCGAGCCCTCCGCGCTCGATCGCACCGGACAAGGGCTCGGTACCGGTAACGCCGGCGAAATGGATAACGGGCTTCCCTTCAACGCTAGGGATCAGTGCCGCGACGTCGGGGATCGCGTCGAGTCCCGTTCCGATCAGGTAGACCTCCGCATCCATCTCTGGGGGGGCCGCGATCGGGCACTCCAATCGCCGGGAAGCCTCCTCCGCCGACGCAGCGGAACGCGAAGCCACTGCCACCGGCTGATGGCCGGCCAGCTTCAGGAGACAAGCAACTGCCGTCCCCACCCGGCCCGCGCCGATGAGCGCGAAACGAAAATGGGCGGCGGGAAGTGATGACATCGTTCGCTCCAGTCCACTGGGGTACCGGTCGTGACCACGAGGATACTCAAAGCCCGCTAGCAGGCTTTCTATGGCACCTCGCGGATAACGAGGTCGGTGGTCGCGTGGGAGGAATCGAGGAACATCACTCGGCGTCGCGACCCGAGCAAGGGGAATGCCTGATCGGCGCGATCGTTCGTGACCAGTTCGGGATTGCCTCCACCTATCGGGACGATGAAGATGTCACGACCCACCTGGTCGTTCTCGACCAGGTCCGAGTCCAGAGCGAACTCGAGCGCATAGTTGAGTTCGGTGGAGTAAACGACGAATCGCCCATTCGTCGAAGGCACCGGCGGATTCGTTAGTCCCAGCACCCACACGGGGGCGGCACTCGAGCTCTCGGGAACGAGCACGGACCTCGCTCCCGAACGAAGGTCGAGAGACCTGATCGAGCCGACACCGTCGAGCTTCTTGTCTTGGTACCAGAGAAGATGATGACCACGCACCGAAGGAGGTCCGATGAGCGAACAGGGTCCTCGCTGCTGCAGGCAAGCTCGTCCAACCTCGACCGTGTGACGTTTCCCCGTACGAACGTTCACTGCCTCCACTCGGGGCAAGCCTGGGCCCTGGTCCCACCAGGCGACCCAGTCCCCATCGACGAAGGGCATCAGCTGATCGCCGCGCCCGCCGGCGAGCGTCCGAACTCGTCCACCGACGTAGCGCGCTTGGATATCGGTGTTGCCGCCGATCGACTCCCACGCGACGAGTCGCCCATCCATGGATGGATTCATGGCCAACCCCCCACTGCGATACAGCTTCTTCATCGGCTCGGACCCAATACGACTGACGATGTCGGCAAAGGCTGGCTGGGCATCCTGCAGGTGGATGCGACTCCAAACGACCCGGTTCCCCGCTACGTCGGGCGACTCATCGGAGATCGTCGTCGAGGGCTCGCCCGGTGACACCTGCTCCGGGCTTTCGCTTCCCGTAAGTGTTCCCGAGAAGATCTGCAATCCCGAACAGCAGATCTGCGCCTTGTCTGCGTAGTCGCCGATCGCAAACCTGTCGCCGTCTAACTGAGGTTCGGAGAACCCGACGTTCGTTACGGGAGCGACATCCTCCATCAGCACCACGGCGTCCGAGGCGCTCGCCGCATCCCACCCATCAACGAGCCCGCGCGCATCGAATGCATCTTGGATCGCCGCCTTGTCCGAGTCCGAAGCACCGAGCTCGTCGGCCGCGGCAAGGATGGAGTTCCGCCCATCGACGAACGTATCGATCGGAGTCGTGTAGGCAGCCAATGCTTGATAGATGTACCGGTCGGCCGCCTCGCCCAGCGCTTCGCGGATATCCCAAAGGGTGCCGCCGTAGATCGTCGAGTTGAGGTGCACGCCACCGTTGTCGAGGTCGGCGAGGAAGTAGATGTAATCAGCCGCCGTAGTGCCATCGTTCAGATCCCGCAACGGACAGGTGAATGGTTCCGAGCGTTGCCTCTTGCACAATGCCTCGCCCAGATAGCCGGCTTCTGGATCATCCATCGGGGTCCCCGTGACCCTCACATCGATCGCATTCCCGAAGTAATCGGAGTAAGCCTCGTTCATCGCACCGGACTGATTGATGTAAGCGAGGTTCCCCGTGTACTGGGTCACCCCATGAGTCAGCTCGTGGCCGACCACGTCGAGGGACGCAGAGAAAGGATGGAACTGCGACGGATCGGGATTCCCATAAACCATCTGCTCCGTAACCCCGTCCCAGAACGCGTTGTACATCGGCTCGCCGTTCTCGGACGCATTGACCGAGGAGACGATGCTTCCGCCTTGTCCATCGAGAGAATCGCGTCCGAGCTCGTAATAGAAGTCGTAAACGCGCGACGCATTGAGATGCGCATCGACAGCGCCACTAACGCTGTTCTTCCCATCGAACATCTGCTCGGGTGACGTAACGAGATTGTTCACCGTGGCCAGGTATCTCGACCGTCCTTCGATGTCATGTGTCGTGATCTCTCCCCCATGAGAAGCGAACATCGGCTTCGAGACATCTCTCAACTCCCATAAGGGGCTTCGCTCGAACACGTCGAGGGTTACCTGCTCACCATGTGTTGTCTGTCCGGGGGCCTGCGTCGGACCGTCCGGCTGCAGGTTGTTGTAGGTAAGCGCCACCGTCCCGGTCAGTGCATTTATGAACATCTCTTGCGACACAGGCCGGCCCAGGAACTCACCCCTCAAGATCAGGTGATAGGCGAGGACTCCGCGTCCGATGGGAAGAACGGTCAATCCGCGGTGCAAGACGTTTTGCGTCACCATCGATCGAGCGCGCACCCGGGCGAGTTGCTCGGCAACCCGGCGAGGAAAAGCAGCCTTGGCGGGCGGGTCCAGTTCCGTGAAGATGTGTCCATTGACGGTGACGGGCGTGAAACCCTCGCTCGCTCGCTCGAGGTGAACCAGGTACTGAGCACCCCAGACGGGTACCCCGGACACTGATTGTCCGAATCGCACCAGTGTCCGGTCCTCCGACCGTGACACCTCGAGGACATCGAGATGCTTGGCTGGTGACCGGATGCCGAATCGGGCGACGTGACCGCCGAGGAAATCGAGTGCGGCGGTGACCGGAGGTCCCATGAACGGACGACCAGACTCGACCGTCGCGAATCGGGGAGCCCTCGAGCCGGTCGCGTAGAAGGTTACCGACCCCCGCCGCGCAGAGGCCGGAAGGGTCACCACCGATGCGAATAGCAGAACGAGGGCGAGAAGGGGTGCCGGACGTTTCATCAGGCTCGCGAAGTTACGTGGCTCGGGCGCTTATGCGGAACGCGGCCTAGTAGGGCTCGAGGAACTCGACCTCTCCCTCGGCGTCGTCGATCGAACCGGCATATGGGTCGCCCCAAGGATCGACGGCGCCCTGCTCCACTTCGAGGAGTGGAACGAGAACGAAGCGACGCTCACGGATGTGTGGATGAGGAACCTCGAGATGTGGCTCCCCGATCTTCTCGTCACCGAAGATCAGGATGTCGAGGTCGACGACGCGCGGCCCCCAGCGGATGTCGCTTGGTTCGCGCCCGATCTTTCGCTCGATCATCTTGCAGGCGTCCAGCAGTGCCTGCGCGGTCAGGTCGGTGTCGAGCTTCGTTACGAGATTCACGTACGACCGCTGAGGTGGGCCCCCAACGGGGGAGGTCTCGTACAAACTCGAAACCTTCTCCACACTGATGCCTTGAGTGCCTTCCAAAGCCTTCACGGCGCTTCGACAGAAAGCCGCGCGGTCACCTACGTTGGATCCCACACCGATGTATGCCGTGGTCACGTGAAGGTCCTTTCGATCCGCACCGAGACACCCCCGAAATCGATCCCAGGTGGTCGGAACTCTTCCTTCGTTATCTCTACCGTAGCGCGCTCGACGACCTCGTAGCGGGAAATCAGATTCGCTATCTCTTCGGCTAGGTGCTCGAGAAGCCTAGATTTCGAGGAACGGATCAACTCGGACACCTCGGTCAAAACCTTGTCGTAATCGACCGTGTCCGCCAGATCATCACTGATCCCTGGCTTCGATAGATCCGCATACATGACGAGATCGACGCACACCACTTGGGGGCTGGCTTGCTCCTCATCGGTGACGCCGATATGAGCGGGGAGCCTCAGGTCCTTGATCCGGATCGCGTCGGTGCTCACGACTGCCCAACGGCTTCGTTGCGGATCGCTTCGGCCATCCGAACGACCCGTGACATCTCGAAGGCGTCATGGACGCGCACTATCCGGGCGCCGTGCAAGACGGCGGCGGTAACGGTCGCTGCCGTTCCTTCGAGTCGTTCGTTCTCGGCCCCACCCAGAACCGCTCCGATGAACGACTTCCGGGACGTCCCGACAAGTACGGGAAAGCCGAGTTCGACGATCTCCGGCAAGCGATTCAGCAACCGCAGATTCTGATCTGGGGTCTTGGCGAAACCGAAACCCGGGTCGAGCGCGATCGATCGGTGGTCGATACCCACCTGTTCGAGTTCGGCCGCTCGGCCCTGCAACCAAGTGCGGACATGTGCAACGACATCGGTGTAGTTGCTCAATGAACGCATCGTCTGCGGAGTGCCTCTGGAGTGCATCGTTATGAACCCCGCCCTGAAGTCGGCAGCCACACGCGCTAGGTCGGGATCGACCTCTTCACCCAAAGTGTCGTTCACGATGGTGGCCCCCGCTTCGAGGGCGGCGTCCGCGACCTGCGGTTTGCGGGTATCTATCGAGATCGGCACATCTACCTCGGCGCTGAGACGCTCGATCACCGGGACGACGCGCCGGAGCTCCTCCCTTAGTTCGACCGGCTCCGCATCCGGGCGCGTCGATTCGCCACCCACATCGATGATCGATGCTCCGTCCTGCACCATCTGGATCGCGTGCTTGATGGCGGCTTCTGGATCGAGCCACATACCTCCGTCGGAGAAACTGTCCGGAGTGACGTTCAGCACACCCATGATCGCAACGTGATCCAGGTCTAGGACACGATCACGACCGACGAACTCCATCACCTTCAACTCCGCGAGATGAGATTCATCGCCTCGGCTCGCGTTGCCTCATTCCTACGGAAGAGTCCGCGCACAGCCGAGGTGACGGTTTCACTACCGGGCTTGCGCACCCCGCGCATCGTCATACAGAGATGCTCGGCTTCGATCACGACCAGAACCCCACGGGGGTTGAGTGCCTTCTCGATCGTGTCGGCGATCTGGGTGGTCAAACGCTCCTGGACC
>DASQLQ010000068.1:0-16258 GCA_035629935.1 Actinomycetota bacterium | reverse complement strand
GCTGGCACCTACTTACTACTCGATTCAAGTCGCGATTACCCGTTATCTCCCTCCTTCTGTGCTGGCACCTTTCTGGTACGGCTGTTCTTCCTAGTAAACGTGCAGGGTAGAGGAAAGTTACTCGTGCGGGCCGCATTTTCTCCGGCACGCGTCGACCTCGACCCCCTACAGATCAAGCGATTAGATACCCACGCGGGTACCCAGAACAAACTTACCCGAATACGGAGAAATCTACCCCGCTGAGAGCTGCACTGTCTCTGTTATCACAGAGGAAGCAGTGCAGTCCAGTTCGACCGAAATGTGGAAAGTGCCCGATACCGGCAGATCTTTCCATTTCGCGTCGGGTGCGTCGGTGTTCGTATAGGTCCCAGAGTACTCCATGCGGAGTGTCGTCTCAGACTGTGTGATGGACTGGATCGATCCAGTGCCGGTGTACTCGACGTCGGCACCGTCGGGGTAGACGAGCAACTCGAAGTTGGTTTTGTGCCCGTCGGCATCCAGGTCCAGATCGGCCGTGTACATCTGGTCCCCGTGCCAGAACCCGGCCTCGAGATCTTGATGCAAGGTCATCGCATCGCAATCGACCTCGATGTGATTCCAACTGACCGGGGCCGGACGCGCGGTGCCAAAACCCATCGCCGGTGAGAAAGGTGGAGGGGTGGTCGGCGTGGGACCCGATCCGCCACCATTCTGACCGCCGGACGGCTGTTCGCCTTGCTCGGCGGGCGGAGCCCCGGTCGGTGTGGGCTCCGGAGTGGGGGCGGTTGTGGGACTGGGTTGTGCGACCGGGACGACGGGAGCCTCAGCCGCAGACTTCTTCCGGTCGGCCTTCTTCTTCATCGCCGGCCGGTTGAAGCGCTCGCCAACGTTCGGATCTTTCTTCTCCGTCACTACCGGCTTCGCCATCTCGACCGGCGCCGGTTCCGTGCGTGCGACCGACGTACCGGCGAACAATCCGACCCCAAGCGCAAGTGCGCCGGGCACGGCCTTCTCCGCGATGAACTGGCCGCAGTGCTGCAGGATCGTGCTGCACGACGTCACCAGCTGCGGTGCCGACGTGCTGCTCAGCGCGGCCCCCTCGGCGGCCGCGGGCGGCATGCCCTTGAGACGTTGGATCAACCGCACGGGGATGAAGATCGAAGCCAACGAGCTCCAATCTCTCTTGAAGCGTCCACGGGCCCGGTGCAGGAGAGCCTTGACCTGGGGCTCGGAGATCTTCAGAGCGCCTGCGATCTCGGCGTAGGAGAGACCTTCGAAGTCGCGGAGCACGATCGCAGCTCGGTGCAATGGAGGCAGCGAAGCAAGCACCTTTCGAACGCGGCGCCCCTCTGCTTTGCGGATGACGGCCGTCTCCGGCGTTTCCGGCTCGCCCTCCAGCGCCCCTTCGAGATCGATGGCTTCCAGCTGCGCCATCTCCTTCGGCCGGCGACCGCGGCTACGCAGGTTGTCCAAGCACACGTTAGTTGTGATCCGGGCGATCCACGCCCCCAGCTCGTAGCGACCGTTGAACCGACCCAGTGCCTGGTAGACGCGCAAGAAAGCCTCCTGGGAGGCTTCCTGGACATCCTGAGGGTCGAGCAACATCCGGCGACAGATCCCTTTGACGCGCGCCTCGTAGCGCTCGTAGATGGCGTCGTACGCGGAGGTGTCGCCCGCTTGGTAGGCGAGCACCAGCGATTTGCCCTCGGCCCAACCTTCGGTCGAGGACAAGACGGCACCGTCGTGCTGGGTGGGTGTGCTCACCACGTGGGGTGATCTCCTTTTATTGCCCGGTAGTGGCTAGTGAAGTCTGGCAGTGGGACCCACTGAGGGAAATAGTCCGAAAGGGCTAAATCGGTCATCCCCCAGATCAACAACCTCGAGATCGAAGTCGATTTGCCCACTGGTCCCATAAACAGTGCAACGTGGAACGCCGGAAAAAGTTACTTACGGAGAGATATCGACAGTAGCTCTTCGTCGCTGAAGGGCGGGAATCCGGCCCAGACCGGGCATATCATCCAGCCATGCCGGACGAGCAGGTCCCCAACCCCCGGGTAACGGTCATCCTGGTCGACGATCACGAGCTGGTCAGGCGCGGGATGAAGACCATGCTCGAATCCGAGAGCGACATCGAGGTGATCGGGGAAGCCTCGGACGGGACCGAGGTCCTCGAGCTGATCGAGAAGAGCCTCCCCGACGTGGTCCTGATCGACGTGATCATGCCCAAGAAAGACGGCATCGAGACCACCCGCGAGATCAAGGACGCCTTCCCCAATACCGGCGTAGTCGTGCTGTCCGGCCACGACGACCAGCAGTTCGTCTTCGATGCACTGAAGGCGGGGGCCTCCGGTTATCTGTTGAAGACGGCCGACCTCGACGAAGTGATCTCGACTGTCAGGGCCGTCGCCGCCGGCGAAGGGAAGCTCGATCCCACACTGGCGCTGAAGGTCCTGTCCGAGTTCCAGAACTACCAGAAGGCTGAGGTCGCCGAGGTCTATCAGCCCCTTACGCCCCGCGAACGCGAGATCCTCCAATTGATGAGCGAGGGGCTCCCGAACAAGACCATCGCGAGTCGCTTGTCGATCTCGGAGCGAACCGTGACGACTCACGTCGCGAACATCTACTCGAAGCTGCACGTCAACAATCGCGTTTCGGCGATCCAAGAAGCGATGCGACGACGGATCCTGAACGTCAACCCTCAGTACTAACGAGAGGGGCCGCATGGGCTCGGACGATCTGAACGCGCGACTCCGTTCGCTCCCCAGCGTGGACCGCATCGTTACGGAACTCGGGGGGGCCGCGTCCCCTGCGGTCCTGGTGGACGTGGCCCGCCGCGCGATCGATCACGCCAGACACTTGGTGCGGGACGGCGCGCCGGCCCCCACGAGCGCCGCGATCGTCACCGACGCCCGGGCCCTTCTGGACGCCCATCGCAGAAGACTTCTGGGACCGGTCATCAATGCAACCGGTGTGCTCATCCACACGAACCTGGGCCGCGTGCCCCTCGGTGAGGAGCAGATCGACGCGATCCGCGCGATAGCAACCTCGTACTCCAACCTCGAGTACGAGCTCGATTCGGGAACCCGAGGAGATCGCTACTCACATGCCCGTTCGTTGCTGACGACCCTCACGGGGGCCGAATCCGCACTCGTAGTGAATAACAACGCGGCCGCGGTTCTCCTAGTACTCGCCGGGCTCTGCCGCGACAAGGAAGTGATCGTTAGCCGGGGCGAGCTGATCGAGATCGGTGGGGAGTTCCGCCTACCGGATGTCATGTCGGCTTCGGGTGCACGGATGGTCGAGGTCGGCACCACCAATCGCACCCACCTCGCCGACTACGAGAAGGCGATCACCCAGAACACGGCGGCGATCTTGAAGGTGCATCCCTCCAATTACAGCGTGGTGGGATTCACCGCTTCGGTCGCTGCACGGGAACTAGCGCGCCTGGCCCTGGGGCGGGGCGTTTGCTTCATCCATGATGTCGGATCCGGCCTCATCGAGCCGAGCGGTCGAGGACCTCTGATCGAGGGAGAGCCTTCGGTGAACGTGGCGCTGGAGGACGGCGCCGACCTGGTCACGTTCTCGGGGGACAAGTTGCTCGGCGGACCGCAGGCGGGACTGATCCTGGGCCGGGCCCGCCTCGTCGAGCGCCTCGCCAAACATCCCTTGTTGCGCGCGCTTCGAGTGGACAAGCTCACCCTGGCCGCGCTGGAAGCGACGCTCCAGGCTTATCTCGATGGCGACACATACCGGTTACCACTCTGGCGGATGGCGTTGACCCCCCCAGAGGAGCTCGAGCGCAGAGCACGAGATCTGGCGGAACGCATCACCCTCGCCGTCGGCGACACGGTCAAAGCAGAGGCACAAGCAACACGAGCGGTAGCGGGGGGCGGTTCACTGCCGACCACCGACCTGTCGTCGTGGGGCGTTTCCCTCACGCATCCCGAACGGAGTACGGCTTCCATCGAGCGTGCTCTGCGTCACGGGGCCGTCCCCGTTGTCTGCCGGATCGAAGACGATCGAGTCGTGCTCGACCTGAGAACTGTTCTGCCCTCACAGGACGAAAACCTGGCGAACCTAGTCGTAGTTGCGCTGCAGGAGTAGTAAAAGGAAACACCTGCTACAGCCATGAAAAGGGGGCCTTGTGCTTCGTCGTTTCACGATCCTTCTGTCGGCGCTGCTGGTGCTTGCACTCATCACGCCCGGCGTCCAGGTCGGGGCCGCTCCCCGAAAGGCACCACCGATCCGTGTGCGTCACATCTCCTCCGACTACACCAATCCCCGAATGACCATCAAGAACAGTCGCCTCAACGGGCCGAGAGCGCGGAACCAGGGCCCGAAGGTGGGCGCCAACAAGACGTGGCTCGCACTCGACGACGTTCAGGGTGCTCCCTATCTGAAGAACTTCAAATTGAGGGGCCTCGGCAAACACATCGAGGTGTGGGTTGCCGACGATTCCGACGATGTGTCGACGGGTCTGGCGTTCCCTGCTGGTGACTGCAGGAACGACGAACGCATCAAGATCACGAACAAGCAGGTGAAGTACCTGATCAAGGAGTTCGACGAGAACATCTATCCGAAGGAATCGCGGATCTTCTCGAAGCCTCCCGACCGGGATGGAAGCGACGCGCGCCTCTACAACCCGTCGGTCATCCAGCCTCCCTTCCCCCCCAACTACTACAAGGGTCGCGGTAACCGCATCGTGACCCTGATCGACAACGTGCGCGAGGACAACTTCTACGACCCGAACAACTCACAGAACCTCGCGTACATCGCTGGATTCTTCACTTCGGCATTCAACGAGCTGTTCGACCGCAACGTGATGACGATCGATGCGTTCGATTGGCTCCACCGGACCCGCGGGAAGCCTCCGAACGAACCGGTTCAGGGTGACAACTGCGCGTCGAAACCGGCGCGGCCGTTCCTTTACGAGTCGACATTCGCGCACGAGTACCAGCACCTGCTCGAGTACTACCAGGACGCGAACGAGTCGACGTGGGTCAACGAAGGTCTGTCGGACCACGCACAGACCTTCACGGGCTACGCGCGTCCGAGGCGGCCGATCACCCAATTGGGATTCGACGGTCACACGCAGGCGTTCCTCGGATTCCTCGAAGTGCTGACCGACGCGAACCCCAACCCGCGTGTGGGGGGGCCGGAGAACTCCCTGAACCTGTGGGAAGAGCAGCCGGGCGAGGTCCTGTCGGACTACGGCGCCAGCTACACCTTCATGGAGTTCCTGAAGTCGCGCTACGGGACGAAGTTCATGGGCAAGTTCCACCGGAACGGCCTCAACAGCTTCGAGAGCCTGGAGACATTGCTGCGGAAGACCAAAGCGAAGCCAACGGCACGTGAGGTTCTCCACGACTGGAGCGCGATGGTCGCGCTGGACGGAGTGCTCGACGACGGTGCCTCGCTGGAAGGTGCACCTGCCGGACGCTTCAAGACCAAGTCTCTCCACGCGTCGGTCAACTGGGACAACGACGACACCTACGCTCTCCCCGGTGCCCCTCCGAACGGTGCCGACTTCGTTCGCCTACGCGACGGAGACACGTACCTGAGCGCCGATGACATCAGCTCGATCACGTTCGACGGTGAAGATTCGTTGCCGCCGGCGCCGGTCGAATGGGTCGTCGACTCGGAGCCTCCCGATCGCGCCAAGAATGCCGCGCTCTACTCGGGCTCCGGTGCAGACCTCGATAGAGCGATCGTCGCCGAGGTCTCCGTGCCGGCCAACGACCCGATCCTTCGTTTCGAGAACCGCTACGAGATCGATGACGGCTTCGATTTCGGTTTCGTACAAGTGTCGACCGATGGAGGAGCGACGTACAAGAGCCTGGCGAACGACCACACGGTCAACGACTCCGATCCGGGGGCCAGCGTCGATGTTCAGGACAACCTTCCTGGGTTGACCGGGAACTCGGGGTGTCCGCCGGGATCTCAGCTGGGTGGTTCGTGCCAACCCTCGTGGGTCACCGAAACATTCGACCTTTCGGCGTACGCGGGTCAAGACATCTTGCTGGCCTTCCGTTACATCACGGACCGATCCGTGAACCTCGAAGGTTGGTGGATCGATGAGGTGAGTGTCGGGAACAAGAAGGTGTCTCAAGGCACCACGATCAACGACTGGCAATCACCGACAGAGGTCCGGCCCGTCCCGGTCGAAGGCTTCACGGTCCAGTTGGTCGCCTACGACGACGCCCACACCACCGCCGGCTACACGGTGCTCACGCTCGTGCCTGGATTCACCGGGGGCCTGGAAGGAACGGCCCTGGCCGCGTTCCTGCCTGACAACGCATCGACGGTGGCCGCGCTGGTCACGTACGACGAGTCGACGGAGGAGCTGACGCAGTACGCCCCCTACACGCTGCAGGTGAACGGACAAACACAACCCGGCGGCCGCTAAACGAAAGAAGCGGCCGGGGGGCGACCGGCCGCTTCAATCTTTGCGCAGGTGCCGGGGGGAGGGCCCGGGGCCTGCTAAATCAGAGACTCTTACTCGGCTGAGTAGTAGTCGTCGTAGTGGTCCGCGCCGCGCGGAGGGGGGCAGGTACGGAGGAGAGGAACGTGCGGCGCAGGCACGTCGACCGACGACAGGGCGCGTGGAGAGGACATTGATCTGGCGATCTGAGCGATCGTGTTCGACTCGTTAAGCGTCGGTATCAGAACCATGTCTTCTCCTCCTTTCGGTAACTGGGCCGCCTCGGCGAACCGAGGCCCCTGGTTTTGCGTCCCCGCCTCACGGCGGGTTTGCCCTTGTCGAGGAAGCGTCTCCAAGGAAGGTATCGGCCGGGAGGGCCGATACCCTTAGCGAACTGACAAAAAATCTCAGGCCACACCCGGACCCCTAATCTCACGGGATGCACGTCATCGGAACGGCCGGTCACGTCGACCACGGGAAATCCACGCTGGTCGAGCGGTTAACGGGCATCGACCCAGACCGATTCGCCGAAGAGAAACGGCGAGGCCTGACTATCGACCTCGGCTTTGCGTGGCTGCAACTGCCATCCGGCAACGAGATCGGGATCATCGACGTCCCCGGACACGAACGGTTCATCCGGAACATGCTGGCCGGAGCCGGAGGCACGACAGTGTGCCTCTTCGTCGTGGCGGCGAACGAAGGATGGAAGCCGCAATCGGCCGAGCACCTGGCGATCCTGCATGTCCTGGGGGTGTCAGCCGGGGTTGTCGCACTGACGAAATCCGATTCGGTTGACAAAGAAGCCCTGGCCCAGGTGCGGGCAGACGTGGAAAGTCGCATCGGTGCGTCATCGATGCGAGGCGCCCCCGTGGTTGCTTGCTCCGCCATCACGGGTGACGGCCTGGACGAGCTCATCGCCGCGCTCGATCGCGTCGTGCAAGACGCCGAGTCCGCCCCGAACCTCGGTCGTCCGCGCCTATGGGTGGACCGGGTGTTCACGATCGCGGGTGCCGGGACGGTCGTCACCGGGACGCTCGCAGGCGGGTCATTCGAGAAGGGCGAGGAGGTCGAGATCTCGCCCGAGGGTCGTCGGGCGCGCGTCCGCGGGATCCAGAGTCACAAGAAGGAGCAAGAGAAGCTCGGCCCCGGCAACCGGGCCGCGTTGAACCTCGCCGGGTTGGACAGACAGGGGGCCGAACGTGGCGACGCGATCGTGTCCGCAGGTAGGTGGCGCCCGACCAACCGTTTGCACGCGTCGATACGCGTGTTGGACCCCACGATCGCAGGTCGCGATCACGAGCTAACCGAGAAGGGCGCCCATCTCATGTATGTCGGGGCAGCTGAGACTCCGGTTCGGATCAGGCTGATCGGGACGGACCGCATCGGGCCGGGGGCCGGTGGGTATGCGGAATTGAGACTGAGGGACGCGCTGCCGCTTGCTCGAGGGGACCGCTTCGTGCTGCGAGATGCTGGTCGCGTCCTCACCTTCGGAGGTGGGTTGGTTCTTGACCCCCTCCCAACGCTCGAACGCCGGGACCCCATGCTGTTGCCGCTGCTCGAAAAACTCACGAACGCGGACGCCGTCGGGGCACTAATGGCTCTCCTTGCGACAGAAAGAGCGATCGAACAGGACACCCTTCGGATGCGAACAGGCGTCCATTCGTTACCCACTGAGATCCCGGTACTCGGTGATCTCGTCGTCGCACCCGACGAGCTCACTCGCTTAAGCGACAGCCTCGTCGATACATTGGACGAGCACCATCGGAGTGATCCTCTCGCCGGCGGCTTGCCGAAGGCAACCGCTCGCAACCTGGTCTGGCCGGGCGACCCGGGGGCATTCGACGCACTCGTCAGCTCCATCGACGGCGTGGTCGAAGAAGGGTCCAACCTCAGGCTGGCGTCTCACAAGGTTCGCTTCGACGAGGTGCAGGACAGCCAGCGATCTTCGTTGCTCGAACGCCTTGAAGCTTCGGCCTTCAATCCACCACTCGCTGACGATCTTGGCGCCGATAGAAAGATCCTCGACGCGCTGACCGGTACCGGAGAGCTCGTGAGGATCGGCAACTACTTCTTGACGGCCGGTCGAGCGGCCGAAGCAAGAAGGTTGGTGCGGGCGCACATCGAAGCGAATGGACCGATGACCGTCGCCCAGATCCGAGATCTTCTCGCCACGTCGCGGAAATACGCTGTCCCTTTGGCGGAATGGCTGGATGCAACGGGAGCCACCATCCGCAAAGGTGACAACAGACTCCTGGGACCGCGCGCATGACCTTCTATGCTCCCCGGCGTGTCTGACGAGCACGAACCCAAAGAGAAACCATCGAGTGATTCACGCGAGTGGGGCGGCGACGACTCCCTGATGCTGTTCGGGGTGACCGCCCTGGCTGCGGTCACGCGCATATTCCGGTTGGGTTCTCCGAAGAGGTTCATCTTCGACGAGGTGTATTACGCGAAAGAGGCCTGCCACTACGTGGGCGTCACGGAGAGCCTGTGCAGATATCCGAAGCACCCGCCGGCGGAGGTGCATCCGCCGCTGGCCAAGTGGATCATGGGGCTGGGCGTCAAAGTGCTGGGGGCAGATCCGTTGGGATGGCGCATCGCGGCAGCGGTGTTCGGAGTGATCGGTGTGATCCTCCTCTTCCTGTTGGCGCGCAAGATCTTCCGTTCGACGCTCGCGGCGGCGGTCGCCGCCGGTCTTCTCGCGTTCGATCCGCTGAACTTTGTCCAATCGAGAGCCGCTCTGCTCGACATCTTCCCCGCCACGTTCGGAATCGCTGCATTCCTCTTCCTCGCGTACGACCGCGACCACATGCAGAAACGCGCCCATGCAGACGGAAAAACGGGCCTCCTATCTCGGCCATGGCGGCTGGCTGCGGGGCTTGCGGCAGGAGCTGCCACCGCGTCCAAGTGGAGCGGAGGGTTGATCTTCATCGCAGTGATCCTCTTAACCCTCGTGTGGGAAGTCGGCCGTCGGAAAGAGCACGGGTGGGGCACCGCGCTGCTCCAGACGCTGAAACAAGAAAGCCTTTCCATCGTGTTGTTCCTCGGAGCTTTGCCATTCGTCCTGTACGTGGCTTCGTACATCGGCCGCCTCGATGGCGCAGTTCTGCAACCACTGGCCGACAATTCATGGTTCCGTCAGTGGGTCGAATATCAGACGAACGCGTTCACGTTCCACCGCGGCTTGCGTTCCCACCACGGCTACGAATCACCGCCGATCTCATGGATAGCGATGAAGCGCCCGTTGCTGTACTGGAGCGAGCAGACCGGAGCCCAGCACGCATCGATCTATGCGTTCGGTAATCCGCTTGTCTGGTGGCCGTCCGTAGTTGCTCTCGGCTATATCTTCGTCCGCTGGCTCAAGAATCGCGATTGGAGTCAACCCGAGGGGTTGATCCTGATGGGGTTCGCGACGACGTATCTCGCATGGGTGGTGCTCGCCCCGCAGCGCACGGCGGTCTTCCTGTTCTACATGCTGCCGGCGATCCCGTTCATGTGTCTCGCGATCTCCTACGTAGTTGGCGTCCTGGCGAAGGGGAAGGCGCGCAAGGTTGCAGTGGGACTGACGATCCTTTTTAGCGCTGGCTGGTTCTTCGCCTACTACCCGATCATCGCAAACGTGCCCATCCCGACAGAGCGATGGGATGCACAGATGTTCTTCAGCGATTGCAAGGTCCCGCCGCGGCGCGATGTTCAAACTCAAACGGTCACTCAAGCTCAGGACCGCCAAACCACCATCGTCAAGACGAACGTTAGAACGGCAACGAGCACGAAGGACATCCCCCCACCCGGATGGTGCTGGCGATAAGAGCTACCGGGACGCTCTAGGTACCTCTTTCGCCCCGCATCGGATCCCCATGCACCGGCCCGCCACCTACCAGGTCGCGGTTCGCCAGCGGCTTCGGTTTACCGGTCTTCAACTCATTAACGAGCGAGTCGACTACGCGCGACAGGTCTTTGGTCTCGGAGAAGACCTCGCGCTGGCGGGTCGCCGACGTACCTCGCTCGAGGATCGAGTTGATGCCCATCAGCTCGTCATAGCAACCGAGTCGTTGCGAGCACGGCTCTAGTTTCTCGACCAGGTCCCCGATGGAACGACGCAGCGAGATCAGATTGCCCTCCTCGTCCCTGATGATCTCGGCATCGAGCCCGTACCTGGCGGCCCGCCACTTGTTCTCGCGGATCGTCCATTGGAGATGCTCGGGGACTTCGAGGCCCGCGTTGTACCGCTCGCCCAGCCAGACCACGAGACACTGCGATAGCGCAACGATCGACAACAGCTCTTCCATCGACGGGATGCCGTCACAGATGCGAAGTTCAAGCGTCCCGAATCCGGGGTGAGGTCTGATGTCCCACCAGACCTCTCTGATCGAACGGATCGAACCGGCCCCGATGAGGGTGCGCATGAACCTCTGGAACTGACCCCAGTTGTCGAGCAGATAAGGCAGCCCCGCAGTCGGCAAGGTCTCGAAGATCTTTGACCGTACGGAGGACAGACCCGTGTCGCGGCCTTGCCAGTACGGACTCGAGGAAGACAGCGCAAGGAAGTGAGGGATGAAGGTCGACAGACTTCGGGAGATCGCGATCGCTTCCTCACCAGATCCCACTCCGACGTGGGTGTGGATCCCGAAGATGAGTAACCGACGAGCGGTCCACTGGCAGTTCTCGATCAGCCGGTAGTAACGGGGGTCGGGGGACACGGTTTGGTCGGACCATGAGGAGAACGGATGCGTGCCGGTGCACAGGATCCGGTAGCCGAGACCTTCCGCCACACTGGACAGTTGCTTGATCTTGCCGTCCAGGTCCTCCCGCACTTCACCGACGTCCTGGCACACACCAGTGATGACCTCGATGCAGCACTCAAGGAGCTCGTGCTTGAAACCGGGGCCTTCGCCCAGCTCGGACAGGATCTTCGTTGCGGCCGTATCGGTAGCCAGTGCTCCGGACTCGTCAACGACCTGGACCTCGATCTCGACCCCCAGAGTGGGCTTCTCCGAGGGAGTGAAGGTGATGTTCATCCGCGACCCTTTCCCGATTTGACTCGCCCAGATGGTACCGAGCGAGATCCTCGGGCCCAGGCTGGCCTCTACGTAGGACTACGTATACCCAATCAAAACCCTTTGTCCTAATTTGTTCCACAGGCCCCTTATGACGACTCCCCAACCTTCCGCGCGCCTCCTGATGGTGCTCCTCCTGGTGGCGAGCCTCGGGGCCGCCCACCCGAGCGCGCAGGCCTCTGATCCGGCAACCGCATCCAAGCCATCGCCCGTTGACAAACTTGCCGTCGCCGCGCCACACGCTCCACGGGAGATCGTCGTTAGGTATCGCCCGGGCCTCCCCGCGCTCATTCGTCAGATCAGTCGTTTCTCGGTAACCGGTGAGCTGATCCAGCGGCTACCGCTCCGGGGCGCCGAAGTGATGAAGGTCGCCCCCGGCACCGATATGACCGATGCGATCGAGGTTCTCGAACAACGGCCGGACGTTCTCTATGCGGAACCGAATTACATCTACGAGACCACGGAGACTCCCAACGATCCGCTTGCCGTCCACGAATGGGCACTCGACGATCCCATCGGCGACATCGACCTGGACGCGCCCGAAGCGTGGGATGTAACAACGGGCAGTGAGGATGTGGTCGTCGCAGTAGCCGACAGTGGTGTCGCTTACGACCACCCCGATCTCGTCGACAACATCTGGACCAACCCCGGTGAGTTCGGCGACGGGAAACAACGGAACGGGATCGACGACGACGGCAACGGTTTCGTCGACGATTGGCGCGGATGGGACTGGATCGGCAATGACAACAACCCTTCCGATCTCCTGGGGCACGGCACACACGTCAGCGGAACGCTGGGAGCCCGCGGGAACAACGGGATCGGTGTCACTGGCGTGAACTGGAACGTCAGCATCCTGCCGCTGAGGATCCTCGAGCTGGATGGGACAGGAACGGCAGCCGACCTGGCAAGCGCATTCGTCTACGCCCGCCGTGCGGGGGCCAAGGTCGTGAATGCCAGTCTCGGTGGTCCACACAACTCGCGCACGATGGCTGCTGCGATCAAACGGTCACCCAATACGTTGTTCGTGGTCGCGTCCGGAAACAGCGGGAGCGACCTCGATTCGAAGCCGAACTACCCCTGCAGCTATCCGGACACGAACATCTTGTGTGTCGCGGCAACCAACAACCGCGGCCGGCTCGCGGGTTTCTCGAACTACGGTGACCGAACGGTCGACGTCGCGGCCCCAGGAACCGAGATCCTGAGCACGATGCCCAATCTGCAGTTGGTCTTCAACGAAGACTTCGAAACCAACCCTGGAGCTCGCTGGGTAACCGGTGGGTCTAAGGATTCATGGGCGACCGACAGAGACTCGCTCGGTGCGTATATGGCCGACAGCCCGGCGGGTCGCTACAGGAACTCCACGAACTCATGGCTCGAATCCCGGTCGCCGGTGGTCGTGCCCGAAGCGTCGGGGTGCGGCCTCGAATTCTCGCTCCGGCTGGACACAGAACCGGGTGCCGACGGCTTGTTGATCGAAACGTCCAAGAATGGATCCCGGTGGACTCAGTTGACGGGCTTCACGGGACGGTCGCGCGGTTGGCAGACGATCAAGACCGACATCCCGGGGGGCCGGGACCTCTTCCTTCGGTTCCGGATGGTTAGCAACCGGGCAGTGCGGGGTGACGGTGTGCGGATCGACAACGTGCGTATCCGCTGCGCCCTCACGCAGTACTCGAGCAGTGACTACGACGATCTGAGCGGAACGTCCATGGCCGCCCCTCAGGCGGCAGGCGCAGCCGCGCTCCTATGGTCTTTCGCCCCCAACGCCCGGCCCTCGCAGATCCGCTACGCGTTGATCGTCGGATCGGTCGGGACACCCTCTTTGAGCTCGAAGGTCGTGGCGGGTGGACGTCTGAACCTGGTCGGAGGCCTCACGGCCCTGGCTCGCGAGCTCAGAATGCCGGACCCATTTGCCCCCAGCGAGCCGGAAGTGCCGGACCCCAGCCCAACCCCCTCCGAGAGCCCAACCCCCTCCGAGAGCCCGACCCCCTCCTCAGCCCCTACGCCCTCCGGAAGCCCGATCCCGACCCCCATACCCACGCCGTGATGCAGGACTGGAGAGGGGGCCGGAGAACCAATCAATCAGGACCGGAACATCCGGCGGAGGCAGGCTGTTCGAATCAAGGGATGAACCGGACGAAACGACCAGAGGGGATCTGATCTAAAGATGCGTCGAAATGCGATTACAGCACTAGCTCTAATCTCAGCGCTTGCCGCAACGGTGCTCCCGGCCGCGCAAGCTCCGGCCGCACCTGCGAAGAAGACCTACACGATCTCGATGGTGCCGACAGTGGTGCCGACGCGAGACGGCGACATCTACTCCGAGATCGCTCACCCAGTCGATGCGAAGGGCAAGATCGTCAAGGGCCCGGTCATCCTGACCTACTCCCCCTATTCTGTCCTCGGGCGCGAGTCCGGACGCGACCGCTGGGTTCCCAAGGGCTACCACGTCGTCTTCGCGGATGTCGTGGGCACCGGAAACTCGGGCGGCTGTTACGACTACGGCGGCGATCGCGAGAAGAGAACCGCACACGACTTGGTCGAATGGCTCGCAAAGCAGAAGTGGTCGACCGGCAAGGTTGGAATGATCGGTGCGTCGTACAACGGCACGACGCAACATGCGGCGGCCGTGATGCACCCGAAGGGTCTGACGACGATCATCCCCGAAGCCGCCATCGCACGTTGGTACGACTACGCGTTCTCGGGTGGCATCCGCTACAACCTTCAGAACGAAAACCCGGCCGACGAAGGCGTCGACACGCCGTTGCTCTTCGACTTCGGCTTCGCTATCCCGCCGCCGGTCGACGTTGAGGACCCGAGCTGGGCCGACCGCGTTGCTTCGAGCGTCACCCCGTGTGACGAGCTCACTCACACCGAGCACGGATACGACCAGACGCCCGACTACGACGAGTTCTGGATCGAGCGGGACTACGAACGACTCGCCCACAAGGTCAAGATTCCCGTTCTCGTCTCGCACAACTGGGGCGACTGGAACGTCAAACAGGCGAACGGCTGGGACATGTTCAAGGCCTACCCGAACGCCAAGATGTTCTTCGGCGACCGCTGGACGGGTCATGGAACCCCGGACGGCAAATATGACCAGGTCGTCGACAAGTGGTTCGACCACTACCTGATGGGGATCGACAACGGTATCGAGAAACTTCCGAAGATCACGTCGGAGACCTCCAACTGGGACGGCGCCTTGAAGTACCTCTCGGCGAACAAGGTCAAGACCACGCCCGTGAAGCTGTACGCACAGAAGACTCCACGGACGGACCCCAACGACTACGACTCGAAGTTGCTGCCGACGAAGCCGATCACGGGGCTCATGGCATTCGACGACCCCGAGTTCCCTTCGACGAGCATCAACACCGAGTCTCACTCCAACCACCACTCGCGGACCAACCACGATTGGTGGTGGTTCGAGTCGCCGGCCCTCAAGAAGGACACGCGGATATTCGGCGAGATCAAGGTCAAGGCGTACCTCGAGACGCGGCGCGAATGGATCACACTCACACCGACGATCGTCGATATCGACATGGCGTGCCACATCATCGAGGCAGGGCAGCATGTGGGGAGTAACCCCGAGTGCTTGCCGAATGCCGTCTATTCGGTCACACGAGGTTTCCTCGACACCCGCTACCGGGATGGTCTAGAGAAGCAGGTCCCGATCAAGCCGGGGGTGCCGTTCAAAGCCACCATTGTCGAGAAGCCGCAGGATTACGTCTTCAAGAAAGGCCATCACATCGGCTTGAACTTCTCGACCGAGATCAACGAGTGGATGATCCCCAAGCCGTACGCCTGCGCGGACACCGATCCCCTTGGCTGCGTAAACCTCAAGATCCGGGTGAGCGAGGGCCTGACCCAGGTGATCCTCCCGATCGTCGGGAAGGTGAAGAACCCCAACGACTTGTTCGACTACGGCCACCAGCACTAACGAAAGTAGGATGCAGAAAGACATGAAGATGCGCATTCGTTCGATCGGGATGAGCCTCGCGGCGGCACTGGTAGCCGTCACGCTGGTCGGTGCCCCGTCGACGGCCGTCTCGGCCCCCGGCTGCGCGATGGAAACCGTCTCGCTGAAGACCTTCAAGCTCGAAATCAAAGCCAAGAAGAAGCTCTACAAAGTCGGCGAGACCGCCCAGGTCCTCGTCAACGTCACCCGGCCGGCCGAGGAAGATCCTCTCGGCAATGGGATCCCCTTCGAACGTCCGATGACCGAGCCCGCCCCGGACATCAATGTCGGTATCGGCCTGCGGGTCGGAGACGTCTTCCTCTTCGGTCACTCGATGACCGACGCCAACGGCGATGCCGTGGTCAAGGTCAAGCTCGAGCCCTGGACCCCTGCCGGCAACGCGATCGCCGACGCCTTCGCCTGGAACGTCGTACAGGACACCCCCTGCCTGCGGATCGAAGAGAACGGTTACACGCAAGCGCCGAACCTCTTCCGGGTCATCAAGTAATCCTTATTGACAATCATTTTCATTAGCTTCTAACCTGGGCCGGTGGACGCCGCCTCCCCCTGGATACCAACCCTCCTTGCGCTGCTCGCTATAAGCGCGATCTCTCTGGTCGGGGTGCTAGTCCTGTCGCTGGGTAGCAAGCAGATCGAGCGAGCGATGATCCTCTTGATCCCGTTCGCCGCGGGAGCCCTCTTGGGGGATGCGTTCCTGCACATCCTTCCGGAGGTCTCAGAGAGAAGCGACGGCTTCGGACTCGGTGCCTCGATCGCGGTGCTCACGGGCCTCGTGTCCTTCTTCGCCCTCGAGAAGTTGCTGCACTGGCACCATGCCCACTTCCC
>DASQLQ010000067.1:0-5348 GCA_035629935.1 Actinomycetota bacterium | reverse complement strand
CCTCGGACTCAGGCTGGCCAAGCGCCTGGAGAATGACGACTCCATCGAACACATCGTCGGTGTCGACCTCGAGGAGCCACCGGTCGAGATCAAGGGCCTCGAGTTCGTGCGGGTCGACATCCGCAATCCGCTGATCGCCCGAGTCCTCGAGGCCACGAAGGTCGACACCCTCGTTCATACGAACATCTCTTCGACCCCCGGACGCTTGGGCGGCCGCTCCTCCATGAAGGAGAACAACGTCATCGGGACGATGCAGCTGCTTGCTGCGACACAACGGTCGGAGCGCATCAAAAAGGTCGTGATGAAGTCTTCGACCGCGATCTACGGGTCTGCCCCCGGAGAACCGTCGATCTTGCCTGAGGACCATGCATTGAAGCAGGTGGATCTCAGCGGCTATAGCAAGGACTGCGCGGAGGGCGAGCAGTACGCACGTGACTTTGGGCGTCGCCGCCCCGACGTGAAACTCGCGATCCTGAGGACCCAGAACCTGCTGGGACCCACGATCCACAGCAATCTCGCTTCCTACTTCTCCCTTCCCGCCATCCCGACCGCACTGGGCTACGACCCCCGTCTGCAGTTCCTCCATGAGGAGGACGCGGTCGAAGCTCTCTACCAAGCCATGACCGTGGATTGCAACGGCATCTTCAACGTGGCCGGCGATGGCATCGTCTATCTGTCCAAGGCGATCCGTCTGCTGGGCCGGGTGCCGATCCCACTGATCCTTCCGGCCGCTCAACTCGCCGCCGAGGCGCTACGCAGCCTCGGGCTCGTCGATTTCCCAACCGACCAGCTGAAGCTGATGGTCTACGGCCGAGTCGTAGATGCGAGCCGGGCGAAGGAAGCCTTCGGGTTCTCTCCCAAATGGACGACTGAAGATGCCTTGCTCGATTTCCGCGACCACCGCAGTGCTGAAGACGAGCCGTCGGGAAAGTCCCGCCCTAGTTGGGAGCGGGAGCTATTCGAATATCTCAAGCAACGAACTGAAGCTCCAAAGGAGACTGTTGATGGCTGAAGCCGAGATCATCCCGATCGACGCCCACTCGCGAGCGACGGATCGTGACCAGAGCCCTGCCTCCCGGATCCGGTGCCGGGCGACAACCTCGAGTGGCCGTCCCTGCCGCAATTACGCCGGACGGGGAAGCGACTACTGCAAGACCCACGCGACGAACGACGAGTCGCGGCAAAGTCACCCTTCCTCGCGGCGAGGACGTGAGCGGAACACCGAACTGATCGAGCAGGCACAGGAAGACGTCTCGGAGCTGGGCTTCCAGGAATGGATCAGGCGTCGGCTGGCGGGCGACTATTTCGTCGACGACTTCGGTTACGACCCCGAGCTTGCCCGGGGGCTGCTGTTGCAGTTGGCGAAGCCGTTGTACGACAACTATTTCCGGGTCAAGGCGCTCGGAGTCGACCGCATCCCCAACGAGGGGCCTGCGCTGTTGGTGGGTAACCATTCGGGCACCGTCGCCATCGACGCGGTGATGATGCAGTACGCAGTGGCGACCGAGCATCCCAAGAAGCGAGCCGTTCGCAACGTTGCCGCGGATCTGGTCTTCCGTCTTCCCTTCGTCGGCCCATTCGCCCGTAAGACCGGGAACGCGGTCGCCCACGACGAGGACGCGTACGGCTTGCTGAAGCGCGGCGAACTCGTCGGTGTGTTCCCGGAGGGCTACAAGGGTGTCGGTAAAGGGTGGCGCGAGCGCTACAAGCTGCAGCGGTTCGGCCGTGGCGGGTTCATGGAGGTTGCCTTGCGGACCCGAGTACCGATCATCCCGGTCGCGATCGTGGGGGCCGAAGAGGCCTACCCGATGATCGCCAACGCGAAGGTCCTCGCGAAGGCCCTGGGTTTCCCTTACTTCCCGATCACGCCCACGTTCCCGCTGCTGGGACCGCTGGGGCTGATCCCGTTCCCATCGAAGTGGCGGATCGAGTTCGGCGACCCGATCCCGATGGACGACTATCCGGAGGACGCGTCCGAGGATGCCATGTTGGTCTTCGACCTTGCCGACAGGGTCCGCGACACGGTGCAGCAGATGATCTACCGCAACCTCAACGCACGCCGCGGGGTGTTTTTCTAGCTCGCTAGAAGCCGACCTGCCACATGCGCCACGCGCCGAGCCCGCCGGCGATGGTGATCGCCACTAGTAAGAATCCAAGAGCTAAGAGTGTGTTGCGCCGCATCTACTCAGGATAAGTCCGGCTCGCCTAACCCGAGGAACCTCAGCTCGAAGCGGCGGTCGCAGGAAGCGCAGTAGTAGCCGCCTTTCTCGCCGATCGGCTCCAGCTCCTGCTCGGCGCAGTAGGGGCAGTAGAACGGAACCGCCCGCATGCTCACTCTTCGGCTTCCAGTTCCTTCGGACCCCCGGCCTTGCCGAAGAGATGGATCCCGCACTCCGTCTTACTGTTGCCGTCCCATCTCCCGGCGCGCTCGTCTTCGCCCGGTCTGATCGCCCGTGTGCAGGGCCAGCATCCGATCGAAGCGAACCCGCGCTCGAGCAATGGGTGGGTCGGGATCTGGTGCTCGGCGATGTATGCGTCCACCTGGGGCCTCGTCCAGTGGGCTAACGGGTGGACCTTCATAACCTCGTTGCCCGACGGCAAGAGTTGGGCTTCGACGACCGGCGTGTCCTCGCGCATCGGGGACTGATCTCGTCGCAACCCCGAGATCCACCCGTCGTAATCCCCGAGCGCTCTCTGGAGCGGTTCGACCTTGTTGATGGCACAGCACTGGTTCGGATCGCGTTTGTAGAGCTCGGGACCGTATATCTCGGCCTGACGTTCGGGCGTGCCGTGCTCGCCTCTGATGTCGACGAGGTTCAAGTTCCAACGCTCGATGCACTGGTCTCGGAATGCGAGTGTCTCGGGGAAGTGAAATCCGGTGTTCAGGAACAACACCGGAAGATCGGCACCGATCTCACTAAGCATGTCCAACAGGACCAGCCCAGACGATTGGAACGATGTCGCTATCGCCAGACGGTCGATCGTGGTTCCTGCCCACTTGAGGATCGTGCGGGGATCGTCGACATCGATCTCTGCGTAATGGATGTCCGGCGATACGAAACCGTTTACGAGCTCCTGCGGATCGATCGTCATGACGCCCTCGGTTCGGCCACGATCGTCGGCGCGGGTGGAAGGTTCGCGAACTCGGGCTTGCGGGAGAACGCCAGGAATTCCTGGTCGGACAACCGACCTATGAAAGTGGCGAAGGTTTCGTCGGCGTTCCGCTGGCTCCGGTACCGACGGATCAAGGTTTCGACGTAGGGGCCGGTCTCTGATGCGAGCACCTTTACCCCCTTCACCTTGCGCCCGAAGGAGCGGTCCTTGCCCAGGTGGCCGCCCAGGTGCACGAGGAAGGCCTCGACCTTGCGACGCTCCTCGACCTGGTTCCCATCGTGATCGGGGATCCAGGTCTTCTCCGTGACGATGCAGCCCATGAGGCCGATGTCGGCGGTTTGATAGCGGGCGCACGAGTTCGGGCAGCCGTTGACGTTGATACGGACCTCGTCGTCGTAGCCGGGAAGCGCCTTCTCGAGATACCGGTAGAGCTCGACGGCCCGGCCCTTCGTCTCGACGATCGCGAGCTTGCAGAACTCGATGCCGGTGCATGCCATCGCTCCACGGCGCCAGTTGCTGGAGTGAACCGGCAGGTCCAACGCATCGAGCTCTTCCACCAGCGCGTCGACCTGTTTCGCTTCGACGTCGAGGATGACCATCTTTTGTTGTGTCGTTGTGCGCACACGTCCATCTCCGAAGCGGCGCGCCAAACGCGCGATGGAGCGGAGCTGGTGGCCCGCGATCCGTCCCGCCTTGGGCGCGAAGCCCACATAGCTCTTGCCGTCTTTCTGCCGGCCGATCCCGACGTGTTCACGGTGAACGAGTCCGTTCGGCATCGGAGGCGGATCGAGATCCTCGAGTGCGAAGCCGATCTCCTTCTCGAGCACCTCGCGGAACTTCATCGGCCCCCAGTCCTGCACGAGGAATTTGAGGCGAGCTCTGTTTCGAGCCCTTCGATATCCCCAATCGCGGAACACCGTGGTGATTCCGAGCACGACCGGTACAACCTCGTCCGGTCGGACGAAGGCGTTCAGACGCTTGGCGAACATCGGCGATGTGCTGAGACCTCCGCCTACCCAAACGTCGAATCCGATCTCGCCGTCCGGATGCCTCGTCCCAACCAGGCCGACGTCGTTGATCTCGTGCTGTGCACACTGGTGCTCGCAACCCGAGATCGAGATCTTGTACTTGCGCGGGAGGTTCGAGAACTCGTAGTTGCCGACCAGGGCAGCATTGGCGTCCCGAACCACCTGCGACGCGTCGATAACTTCTGTCGCGTCGATCCCCCCGAGTGGGCAGGAGAGAAGGTTGCGCGGAGTATCCCCACAGGCCTCGGTGGTGGAGAGCTCGACCGCCTCGAGCTCGCGCCAGATCTCCGGCATGTCCTCGATACGGATCCAGTGCAACTGGATGTTCTGCCGGTCGGTGACGTCGGCGACGTCGCGCCCGTAGCGCTCCGAGATCCTCCCGATCACGTCGGTTTGCTCGGAGGTCAGTTGTCCTCCTGGGATGCGGATGCGCAGCATGAAGTAGCCGTCGGTTTCGGGCCGCTGCGTGTAGAGGCCGTGCCAGCGGAATCGGCTGCGCAGGTCACCGGGCCAGATCGAGCCGAAGCCTTTCTTCGAGTAGATGTCCTCGATCCGGGCGCGGACGTTCAGTCCGTCGTCTTCCTTCTTGGTCTGCTCGGCCAGGCTCTGTGGCTCGCGATAGCCCAGCGCCCATTGGGCTTCCCCCCTGGAGCGTGAGCGTGGCCGGGCGTCGGGGTCCCAGCACCCGCAGGTCTGGCACACGGCAAGGACCTCCTGGCTAGCGAAGTCCTATATCTACTGTGTAAACAGTATTAAGTCAACTGGATGCGAGGTCTCGGCAGATCTCGGTGAGGTGACGCTCCAGCTGGTTCAGCCCCTCGACCTTGCCGATGCACATAGCGATGCCGGCTTCCCTGGCCTTCTGTTCGACTTCCTCGTCGAGGTAGGCGCTGTAGAGGACGATCCCCTGATCGGCGTTGGCCTCGCGGATCCGCGTGGCTGCGGTCAGCCCATCCATCTCGGGCATCTTGTAGTCCATGACTACGACGTCGGGGGTCGTTTGAGCGGTCTTCTCGATCGCCTCGCTCCCGTTGCTCGCTTCGCCGACCACTTCGAATCCATCGAGCTGAAGCATCTCGCACAACATCCGACGCACGTGATCGGTGTCGTCGACGACTACCACCTTGATCGCCACTCAACCGACCTTCTTGGTTCGCGGCAGGCCCTTTTGGATCTTCGTCGCCGCGGCCAGGCCATCCATCTCCG
>DASQLQ010000066.1:0-100683 GCA_035629935.1 Actinomycetota bacterium | reverse complement strand
CCCTGTTCATGGGCACCATCGACGAGCTCGAGGCCCGCACGGGTGGCGACACCGGCGAGGGCATCGAGGACTACGGCGCGCCCAAGAACACGATCCCGACCAAGCCGGCGCGCTGGGGGACCGTCTGGGACACCCTCGGCTACACGGACACGGGCTTCGTCGGCGACTACCTCGCCTCAGAGCTCGGCGTCACGGGCATGGACTACGAGATCGCGTTCAACCATTCTGACTTTCGCGCCTACGGTCGACCCTGGGCGAACATCTTCCAAGAGAACTACGTGAACGCGACGAGGGCCATCATCAAGACCGCCATGGCTTACGCCATGTACCAGACCAAGGAGTTCAACGAGAAGAACACGAGGATCGACCCCAAGGGCCGAGTCGGCTACCTCTATAAGCCAAAGGTCATCACCGACACAGACAAGAACGGCGCCGGAACTCTCCCCGGGCCCAACCAGGACGGTGTTGGTGCGAACGGAAAACCGGTTAAGCAGGCCCATTACCGGGCAACCAACATGAACTTCTTCAAAGAGGAAGGGCGCCTGATCGAGGGAGGCTTTACGAAGGCTCTCCCCGCGGACATCGCCAAAAAGAAGAAATATCTGAATCGCTTCGACACCTTGATGCTTGCCGACACGAAGGCACCCAAGGATGCAAAGGGTCGCAAGTACAAGAAGAAGGTGTATTTCAAGAACATCAGGTCGTGGGTCAGCCGCGGGGGAAACCTGTTCCTCACCGACCGCGCTCTGCGTCTCTTGCCGAGGATCGGGGTGGTCCCCAAGGAGGCGGTAACGGATATAAAGGTCTACCAGCCGTATTCCAACATCGTTGACTTCGAGAGCCCGATGGTGGCTCGTCTTCGTCCCAACGCCCGCCAGTTGGCGGAGGCTACGCTCGTTGGCTACGGGATCGGGGATGACCAATCTCCGATGTCCGTCGTTGCAACGGCTGCGTGGGAAGAGGCGGGCGGTCATGTCGTGGGCACCACCGGGCCGACAGGCTTGGTCTCGACCGACGACGGTTCGCAAACATCGATCGGAGAGATGAAGGTTGGGAAAGGCCAGATCCGGATCATGGGAGGCGGCCTTCCCATGCCGACGGAGATCAACGACCACCGTTACGGCTTGAAGGACTATGCGCTTACTTACTCGGGGCTCTACATCATCGAGAACTCGATCGTCCACGATGCACCCAAGCTCGGTCGGCCTTCTCGACGCAAGGACCCGGGGTTCGCTCCGCTGGCGTTCCTGCTCAACCACTAACAATTAAGTGAGCGCGATCGGGGTCTTCCTGGTCGCTCTCACTATGTTGGTCGGCCTTCTCGGCGTCGTCCTTCCGTTCTTTCCCGGGCTTCCGATCGTTTGGGGGGCCGCATTGGTCTACGGCTTGTTCGCCGGTTTCTCGGGCGTCGGATGGGTGGCATTCGCCGTCATCACCGCGCTGATGGTCGCCGGCATGACCCTCGGCCTCGTCCTGCCTCACCGGCGCGCCGCCTCCGCGGGAGCGCCCCGCACCAGCGTCATCGCGGGGCTGGTGCTGGGAGTGATCGGATTCTTCGTCGTCCCCATAGTGGGTCTTCCCTTGGGGGCCATCCTGGGGGTTCTCCTCGCCGAGAAAGCTCGGACGGGGGACTGGGCAACCGCGTGGACGGCGACGAAGGCCATGGTCGTTGGGTTCGGGTTGGGGGTGCTTGTTCAGCTTGCGGCCGGACTGGGGATGGTTGGTTGCTGGGCCCTGTGGGTGCTGGCGGACTGATCACCTTCCCTCCCGCGCTATTTAGCAGGAAGATGCCGGTGTGGGTGATGTCTTCGAACCGGCCGATTTCGGGATCGGAAGCCTTTTCTACGCGATCAGAGACGCGGTCATCGTGGCGAACGCCAAAACGGAACGGATCGTTCTGTGGAATCAGCAGGCTGTGAACCTGTTCCGCTACGAGGAGAGAGAAGCACTCCTCCTTCCTTTGCATGCCCTGGTCCCCGAGAACCTGCGCGACGCTCACAGGAAAGGTCTAGCTCGCTTTCAGGAGATGGGCTCGGGTCCCCTGATCGACAGCGGCATGCCCGTCGAGCTCACCGGAATGAGGAAGGACCAGCGAAAGGTCGCCATCGAGCTGACGTTGACGCCCGTCGACCAGGTGGATTCGGAGGGCTCGCGCTTCGTTCTCGCGATCGTTCGTGACATCTCAGAACGCAAGGCCGGCGAGGAAGCGCGCCTCGAGTTACGAGAAGTGGAGCTACGACAGCGACAAGCGGCGGAACTTCACAACAAAGTGGTCCAAGGTCTGACGGTGGCGAAATTGGCGCTGGAGATGGGCGAGAACGCGAGAAGCGCCGAAGCCATGAGCGAGACGCTCGATAGCGCGCGGCGGATCGTCGACTCACTTCTTTCCGCGGCGGAAGAAAGGCAGTCCGGGATCGACGCTTAGTTACCGATCCTGACTCAAGCTCCGATGTTCAGTCGACTCCGAACCATGTTCTCGAGCACGGTGGCGCCCTTCGCCTTATAAAGGTCTGCCGCTTCAGTCAAGAAACCATCCGATGCGGTGTACTTACCGGCGAGTGTGCACACGTCTGCCAGACCCAGCGATGCATGGGCGCGCGCCAGGATGTCGTCGCTGTGGTTGACGGCTCTGAGTGCAGCCCGCCCAAGGTGTTCAGCGACCTCGACATGGCCGAAGCGAGCCTGAATCTTGGCCCGGGTTGGTCCCCATTCGACGATCCCGTACGGATGGTTGCCCCAGGTCGCTTCGCTCGCTTCCGTCCAGTGCAATGCTTCCTCGAGTCGCCCTTGCTTGCATAGAACGTCTGCGAGGTAGGCCGCCGAAGTTGCAAGAGCCGCACCGTCTCCCATGACCTCGAGCGTCTCGATCCCAGTCTTGAACTCTGCTTCGGCTGCCTCGAGTCGGCCAGCCAGAACCTGCACCATTCCGGCCTCGTGACTGCTGACGGCCTCGGCGTGTCGGTGGTTGATCTCATGGAGAGACGTTCGCGCTTCTTCGACCTGCGACTCCGCCTCGGGGAAACGACCTTGCATCGCGTTCAGATGCGCTATCCGTAAAAGGGATTTCGCTTTCAAGGTCGGATCGTCGTAGGCGCCGTCCGCGATCTCCTCGCACCAGGCAACAGCGGTACGTACCGGGTGGGGGCCGTGCAAAAGAACGGCCGTCAGCGATTCCAAAGCCCGTGCAACGTCGTGGTGGGATTCCGATCTGCGAGCATGCCCCACCGCTTCCACCAGAGCGGATTCTGCTGCCCCCAAGCGGAACGAGTCCCAATAAGCATTCGCTCGGATATAGGCGACGCGGCCCAGCGACTGCTCGTCCCCGCAGGAGGCGAAGACCTCGGCCAGCTTGTCGAGTCGGTCGAACTCCGTGTCGGTTGCCCGTTTATCGCCCGCGGTGCCGGCGAGCAACAACCCCCTCAGCTCTGCTTGCGCTGCCATCAGTGCGTGACTCTTGCGGCTGATCGACGGTCGTACGGCTCGGGTCTCCTGCACTACTGATTCCTTTGCCCCTGGCGCCCTTCTGTGGACGCTTTTTCCCGCTTCCCTCAACCGGACCCACAGGTCATTATTGCCAGGAAAAATGAGGGAATCGTGAGTATTCAGAGAGAATAGAAAAAAATCGCTGCTGGAGGGGAGGCAGGAGCGGGCCCCCCACGCGCAGAACTTCCTACACCGATGAAGAACAAAGGGATCGCGGCCGCTCTAGTCGCCCTGCTCATCCTGGCTCTCGCCCCGATGGCTCGGAGCGATTCTGCACGCCCGATGATCGTGCGCGTTAGGCCCGATTCTGCGGCCGATGCTGCTTTCCTCATGAGTCACTACGACGAAACCCACAATCACGGCGGCGGCGAGATCGAGCTTCTCCTGTGGCCGGGTGACCGCTCGGAGCTCGACGCACTGGGCTTCGACTACAGGGTCGTGGTGAATGACCTCTTCGCTCGCGACATGCTGACGAGTACCGCCGCCAAGCAGAAGCTGTCTCTCCCCGGTCCGGACCGCGATGACTACCGACGTCTCGTTGACTACAACACCGAGATGGCCGACCTGGCGAAGAAGAACCCTCAGCTGGTGAAGCTGTTCGAGATGAAGCAGCCAACGCTCGAGGGCCGACCCGTCTTCGGTGTCGAGATCGCCTCACAGGTCAAGAATGACGACGGACGCCCGATCTTCTACATCGATGCAGTACACCACGCGCGCGAATGGCCGTCCTCCGAGTACACGATGCTGTTCGTCCACCATCTCGTTGAGGAGTACGGCAAAGATCCAAAGGTCACCTCGTTATTGAAGAAGGCGCGAGTGATCGCGGTGCCGATCGTCAACGTCGACGGTTTCAACTACACGAGGGAAGCTGTGCTCTCTTACAACCAGCCTCTTAGGGACGCGACGGAGAACATGGCAGCCGGCAACGGCTTCGAGGGCTACTGGCGCAAGAACCGCCGCTCGCTCACGGGCGTAACCGTCCCCGCCGCACAGGTGAATCCCGACGCGTTCGGCGTGGATCCCAATCGCAACTACTCATATCTGTGGGGCGACTCGAACGGTGGATCTTCGGGCCTGCAGCTCGACCAGACGTATCGCGGCGAGGCCCCGTTCTCGGAACCCGAGACCCAGAACGTCAGAGACATCATCTTGGGCCGCTCGGTCACCGGGGTTCTAACGAATCACACATTCCAGGCCTCCGTCTTGCGCGCTGGTGGAGGTAAGGCTCCTGACGACGTTCTCTTGTCGAGCATCGGTCAGAAGGTTGCCGACATCCTCGGCTACAGCAACCAGGCGACGGTGGGGTACCCAACCACGGGGACGACGGATGACTGGGCATACGCAGCGATGGGTGCTCTCGGTTACACGATCGAGCACGGCGAGATCGCATTCCACCCGGGGTACGCGGATGAAGTGGGCAAGTTCTGGCCCGAGCACATGGACGCGTTCGAGGTCCTCTTCGACATGGCGGCGAATCCCAAATACCACTCCGTGCTGAAGGGACGAGTATCCGGAGGACCGGCACAACTCACACTAGCCAAGACATTCGTCACGGAACTATCTCCCGGCAATCCCACCGGGGAGGATGGTGTCGAAGAGAAGATCGAGCTGAAGCTCACCACCAAGCCTGATGGAACCTTCGAATGGCACGTGGGGCCGTCCGACCGGCCTTACGAGAAGAAGCCGGAGAGCTACACGTTGACGATCAAGTCCTCCTCGGGCACCAAGACGATGAAGGTGCACATCGACCGGGGCCAGGTCCTGAACCTAGGAACCATCAAGCTCTAGGCGGTTCCCAGCCGGAGGTTGCATCCCGAGACCAACTGCCGCGCGAAATCGACCCAGCTATGTGGGTCTAGTTGAACTCTTTCGAGGAGACTCGGGTTACGCGGCGCTGGCGTCGGCGCAGGATCCGCATCTGAAGACCCTGGAGGGTCCCAAAGCGGAGCGATCCACGTCGACGAATTCTCCCTCTTCGACCGCTACGACCGATCGGCACCAGGCGCAGCGTGACTGCATCCCGGGCGGGAAACGCCCTTCTATGACGTCCATTCGGCCTCGATGAGCTTGGGGTTCTGTCAGTTTTCTCATAGCCCAGAGATAAACAAATATCAGCCAGGATTTGTTCCGCCCCGAGAGCGTTCTTTGCGGAGTCTTGCAAAGGGGTATCCGTATGATGCCCCCGGCGGTTAGACCGGGGGGAACAGGGGGCTAGAAGATGAACGGGTTCCGAGGGCGCAAGATCGGTTCAGCGGTCCTAAGCACGGTTCTGGGCGTCGGGGTCGTCGCCGTGACCCTCTCGGTCAAACCATCCTTGCCGGGCCTGCGGGCGACTCTGGTGCCCCCCGCGAGCGAGTCCGAGGAGGACGAGGGGAGTCCTTATATAGAGGCCGCCCTCGAGGGAGAGGCCCCCGAGGATTTCTACGTCTATCGGCATCTGGCCGACGGAGCCCCCTCTCATCAGGCATTCAGGAACGCGGCTCGCCAGGCTCGGGTGCTCGGGCGCAAGACGGAAGCAACGGCACCGCGGCTGGCCGCGAAGCGATGGTCGTTCCAGGGGCCGACCAATATCGGGGGCCGGGTCGTCGACATCGCCGTGGACCCGGACAAGAAGGACACGATCTTTATCGCGGCGGCGTCGGGTGGGGTGTGGAAGAGCACCGATGCCGGCGATTCCTATAAACCCACGTGGCCGGCGGGACGGGTCCAGTCGATGGGCGCTCTGGTGATGGGGCAGGACGGCACCCTGTGGGCGGGGACCGGTGAGACGAACCCGGGTGGAGGAAGCCTCACATACGGCGGCAACGGGATCTATAAGTCAACCGACAAAGGCCGGACTTGGAAGAACGTCGGGCTCAAGGATTCGCATCGGATAGGCCGCATCGCGGTCGACCCCCAGGACCCGGCTCACGTGCTCGTCGCCGTATCCGGTGACCTGTTCAAAGCGGGAGGGAGCCGGGGTCTATACGAGACGAAGGACTCGGGCGCGACCTGGGCATTGAGATTGGAGGGCGACACGCCAACCACGGGTGCGACCGACGTTGCCTTCGACCCGAAGAACCCCGACAACATCTTGGTCGCGATGTGGGATCACATCCGGTATCCGGATGTTCGTTACTACAGCGGCGAAGGCTCCGGCGTGTATCGCTCTATCGATGGAGGCGAGACGTTCGCGCGGCTCGGTCCGACGAATGGACTCCCTCCGGCCAACCGCGAGGTCGGTCGCATCGGGGTTACGTTCGACCCTCAGGATCCCAACCGTGCTTATGCGATCTACGCGAACGACTCGCAGGGAGCCTTCTTCGGTTGGTTCATATCTACCGATGGCGGCGCTACCTGGTTGAGCCCTCCGGGCTCTGCGACACTGGCCAATTCCCAGAGTGTGTACGGTTGGTGGTTCGCGCGAGTGTGGGTCGATCCCGCTGATTCCAACCATGTGTTCGTCGCGGGCCTACCTCTCGCTGAATCCACGAACGGCGGCATTTCGTTCATCGAACAGAACGAGATGCATGCAGACCAACACGCGATGGCGTGGGATCCGAACGTTCCGGGCCGCGTCTACAACGGGAACGATGGCGGTGTTTATCGATCCGAGTCGGGGGGCGCGATCGGTTCGTGGCGCCACGGCCCCTATCAACCGTGGGTGCAGTTCTATCAGATCGATGTTTCCGCGCAGGATCCGAAAAGGATGAACGGCGGTCTCCAGGATCAGGGTTCGGTTCGTTCCTGGAGCGGTGAGGAGACCGGAAGTTGGAACAACTACAACGGCGGTGACGGCGTCGAAAACGTGATCAATCCCAAGGACAAGAACAACGTGTTCGCCTGTTCTCAGTACGGCGCTTGTGTTCGATCCGATAACGGCGGCGCGCAGAAACAGGACATGACGCAGGAGTCCACTCGTTTCGGGTGGCTCACCCCGATCGAGTTCCAACCAGGTAGCGGCAAGATCG
Organism: Actinomycetota bacterium; assembly: GCA_035629935.1. Taxonomy (GTDB): domain Bacteria; phylum Actinomycetota; class CADDZG01; order CADDZG01; family WHSQ01; genus DASQLQ01. The sequence goes on along the minus strand of DASQLQ010000066.1, from coordinate 93,250 downwards.
TGTACTGGGCCGGCGACAGCATGCATCGTTCGGAGGATCGGGGCCGGTCCTGGCAGCGGATCAGTCCGGACCTGGGGGAGGCCGACGCGGGTCGCGAGACGAACCCTCTGTATGCCGGTCATTTCGGCACCGTCCAGGCGATCGGGCTCAACAAGAAGAACCCCGACGTGATCTATGCCGGCACCGATAACGGACTGTTGTGGAAAACCGAGGACCTGGGTACGAACTGGACCAAGATCGAGGATGAGGCGCTCCCCGACAGGTGGATCACGGATATCGAGGTGGCGCCCGGTGATCCAAACGCGGTGTACGTCTCCTATTCGGGATTCCGCGAGGCGGACGAGTCCGCATACGTGATGAAGAGCAAGGATGGTGGCAAGACATGGAGCAACGTCAGCGGAGACCTTCCCAAGGCTCCGGTGAACGACCTCGCGTTGGTCAAGCGGCGGCTGTACGCAGCGACGGACGTGGGTGTCTTCCGCACTGCGACCGGTAAGGTGCGCTGGTTGAAAGTAGGCCGGAATCTTCCCCTGTGTCCCATAAATGATCTCCGTTGGAACGCCAAGAGCCGATCTTTGTTCGCCGGGACCTTCGGCCGGGGCATCTACAAGATAAGGACCCCCTAGCTTGGCCTCGTTAGGTGCTTTACTGAGGTACCTCTATCCATCAGTCTTGCTATGACTATGGCTAAAGACGGCACCGCCCCCAGGGGGGAATCGGGCGTATCGCTCATCGAGCTGATCGTCGTCGTGCTGATAATCGGCATCCTGACGGCGATCGCCGTCGCCGTGTTCCTGGACCAACGGGAGCGAGCGATGGTCTCCCAGGTGCACTCGGCGCTGCGCAACGCGGCCGACACGGCGGAGTCATTCGGTGTCGAGAACGGTGGATCGTTCGCGGGGGTCGACGTCGACCAGCTGGAGTTGCAGGGTCTGAAAGTGGCTCCCCCGATCGGGATCTCGATCGCTGGTAACCAGCGTGGCTACTGCATCATCGCTGCACACTTCGACCTACCGGTCGCGCATGAATGGCAAACCGCAAGCTGGTGGAGCGGTGAAGGACGACCTACCGCTGATGACGGGACCACCTGCATCGACCCCACCGCGCCAGATGCCCCGACGACAACCGTGGTGCCGCGCGGCGGTGGCGGTGGTGGCGGTGGTGGCGGCGGCGGTGGCGGGTCACCCACACCGACCCCAACCTCGACCTAGCCGGCACGTCGACAGGGGAGTGACCCGTGTTCCACGATGAAGACGTGGGCGGCGACGGCGGTTCGACAATCCCTGGTTCCGTCCGGCCATCTGACCTCGAAGGTGACCACTCGGTTGCGGGCGATGCCCAGGTGGAAGTAACCGATCTCGGATTGTGATCTGAAGGTCACGCCGTCGGTCATCTGTCGCCAGAAGGACCGAGAGCTGGTTTCGACGTGGACTCGGGCACCGATCCCTTGAGGGTTGGCGGGGGGCCCTTGAAGATCGATACCGATCCAGTTTGCCGATCTTGATCTATTCCGAAGGAGTTCGGGGTATCCCCTCGAGTGGAAGTAGCCATTACTCACGAAAATATCCATGCTTCCGTCGCGGTCCTCATCTGCGACCGCTACCGCATCTCCGTTGCCTCCACTTTCACCGCGCAATGACTGTCGAAGCGGACCGATGAATCCCCCTCGCGATCTGATCAGGAATAGATCCGGTTGATCGAGAGCTCCTTCGACCGGTTGGTAGTCCTCACTCTCGGCCCCCTGAACGATGTACAGATCCAGATCGCCGTCGTTCTCTAGGTCGAGCCATGCACTCATCCGTCCCTCGTTCAACGAGATCGAGTGTTCGACTTGGAATGACCCCTGCCTGTTTCGCAAGACGAGAGACCCAGTGTTCGAGACAAGGTGCAGGTCCGGCCATCCGTCGCCGTTGTAGTCACCCCAGGCACCGGACTTCCACGCTTTCCCCGTCGCGTGCGGGATCTCCGTCGGTACGAAAGTGCCTTCGACGTTCTCGTATGCAACAGTCGGGTTCGGTTCGAGTTGGGTCAGGAGCAGGTCGGGGTCCCCATCCCTGTCCCAGTCCGCCCATGACGAGCCGATCGTTGATAGCTCATCGCTGAGGCCGACATCGACGCGCTCGAAGTGCCCCCCCGTATTCCGATAGGTCGTATTCGGATGTCCAGGACGGAGGTGGTTCCCGAGGAAGAGGTCGAGGTCGCCGTCCCCGTCCAGATCGATCCAGTTCACGGTTCGTCCCCGTCCGTAAGCGTCTCGTACGCCGAACTGCTCTGCGCTCTCCACGAAACCGGTTGCGGTCTGTATGAAGAGTTGATTGGGTCCCCGCCCCTCACCCTTGTCGGCACCTTGGACGCAATAAAGATCGGGCCTCCCGTCTGCGTTCGCTTCCCCCCAGGCGCATCCGTGTCGGTCGGCGACGCGCTCGAAAACGGCATCGCGTGCGTATTCAGTGAAATGACGTCCGCGGTTGATGAAGAAACCGGGCTCCCTCCAGTGGCGACCGGTGAAGAGGTCGGGATCCCCGTCGGAATCGAAATCGTTCCACGTTGCTCCCCACGTCCTGGAGTCGTCCGATCGGATCCCATCTGCTCGGGCGACGTCGCCGAAGCGGTAAACGGCCGACACGTTCGACCCGAATCGCTCAGTCTGACCACCGCAAGCACCGATCAGCGCCGCCATGAGCAGCACAAGGGATGAGGTCGGGGTCCGGCGTTCGCGTCGCACGAGAAAGAGACACTTCAGCCCCCGCTGTCATTGCTTGCTCTGCTGGGATCTACGAAAAAAGAAAAACTTTCGTTCTTCAGACAGGTAGGGGGGACCCTCGTGAGTCTGTAAAGGTGATGAGAGCAGAATCCTTGGTGGTAGACAACTGGATCGAAGTGGCCCAACGTGACGATGTCGAGCGCGATAGGCAGATCGCCGCGCTTTTCGACCAGCATTACGACGGTCTCTGCGACCTCGCGTACCTCATCATGGGCGACCGATACTTAGCCGAAGAGATCGTGATGGAGGCACTGCTCAAGACCTTCAGCGGGTGGGGCCGCATCCGAGACAAGCGTCGCTCGGATGTGTACCTGAAGCGGGCGGTCGTCAATCTCTGCCGCTCGAAGATCCGTCGGAAGATGATCGAGGTTCGACAGAACGCGGTTTACAGGCGGCGAGAAGAACGAAAGGCGCCCGACTGGGATCCCGACGTTCATGAAACGTCTCGCGAGGTGTGGGAAGCAGTGAAGCTCCTTCCCCCGCGGCAACGTGCTGCGATCGTCCTTCACTACATGCATGCCCTTCCGGAGTCCGAGATCGCAGAAGTGCTCGACTGTTCCGTCGGGACCGTTCGCTCACAGCTGTCGCGTGCACGGGGCAAGCTAAAGGATTCTCTCGAGCCCGGGCGCATCAGGGAGGCCACAGGATGAACGACTTCGACAAGAGGCTCCGCGACTCCCTCACGAGCGTGCAGCAGTCCTATGCCGAGGAACGCCAGGCGGACAGGATCGAGATGCGGGCTCGTTTCATCCAGCGGTACCGGAGTCGTCGACGCATGTTCGTCATCGGTTCGGTCGCGCTCGCGGGCGCTGCGGTGGTTGCCGTCGGCTTGGTGGCAGGAGGAAGTCTGGACATCTTTGCGGATCGATCGCCTTCTGAAGTCGCCGGTCGCCCGCAGGAAGGCGTCAGCGTTCGAGTAGAGACCGGCAAGGAACCGATCGACGCGGGGATCAGGCCGGGTGGGGTGTGGGTCGCCAACGCGGGGGGATCATCGATCGCACACGTCGACACCGAATCCAACACCGTGGTCGAGCGGATCCTCTTGGATGGTTCGCCGCAGGAGGTAGATGTCGGTGAGAACGCCGTATGGGTGGCGGGCTTCGGCAGAGTGACGGCGATCGATCCGAGGACCGACGAGATCCTCGGCTTCGCGCCGGTCGGAGATGCATCGGATGCGATCTCGATATCGGTCGGCGAAGGCGCGGTGTGGGCCGTTGTCGGAGAGAAGTCACTCGTTCGCATCGAACCGAGCACCTTCGCAACCGACGTCATTGAACAGGTCGAGCAACCGGTCGACGTCGCCGCACGCGACGGAGCGATCTGGGTCGTCGAGCAACGGGGCGTCATGAAGCTCGATCCGGCGACGAGCGAGGTATTGGGTGAACCGATCACGGTTCCGGCAGGGCAAGCGGATATCTCTGCCGGCTTGGGTGCGGTGTGGATCGCCGACAAGCAAGACGACAGGTTGATCCGCATCGACGCCGCGACCAGCGCGGGACTCAAGATCTTCGAGATCGAAGGCAGGTACCTCGACCTTGCTGTTACTGAGGATGCAGCGTGGGTGCTGTCGTCGGCCGGCGGACGGGGCCTGTTGACCGCGATCGATCCCGTGAACGGCACGGCACTGGGAGCTTCGTTAGAGCTCGCCGGCGACCCGGTCGAGGTGTCCATCGGAGGGGGCGGCGTGTGGGTGGTTGCCCGTAGCGACGGCTCGATCCTGCGGATCGACCCCGAGCGCGTGATCGACTAAGTCCGACCTCAGAGCGCGAAACCGCAGGTCGGGCGTTCGCTTTTCCCAGGATCACCCAAGGCTAGCCCTACCGGGCTATGCCTCTTTTAGTCATATTGGGTCCTAAGCGCGCTCCGTCACCTTCCCGATACTGAACGTAGCCAAGTGGAGGAACTGGCAAGAGGAGGAAATGTATGAGGGCAAAGCCGAGCCTGGCATCCAGGCTCACGATGGCTGCGCTGATCTCAGCGCTGGCTGCAGTACTGATGGTGGCGGTAGGTCCGGGGCTGGCTGACCAGCCGGACGACGCGGGCACACCAAACGAAAATGCGTCCGAGCAAGCTCAAGAGGCGACATCCGAGGATCCCTCGGATACGAGCGCGTCCGAAGAGAGCTCGGAAACGACCGAAGAGGCCGCGGATACAACCGCGTCCGAAGACGCTACGGAGGTAGCGGCGACGGACACGGAGGCCACGGAGGAGCATGTTCCTCCCGGCCAAGAGAAGAAGGAAGAGGCCTCGGGCGAAGAGGCCAGCACCGATACCGCGGTTCTGGACGCAACGTCCCAACCGGGGAACAGCGGTGAAAAGCATGTCAACGAGGACACGTCCCAGACGGGGCTGCCTCGGGGTCAGAGCGCGGACGAGTGTACGAACAAGCACCAGGGTGCTGATCCCCAGCAAGGCGGGGCCAACCAGAACCCAGGTCCTTACGACAACACTTGTGATGGCCGGGCATCGGAAAACGGCAGCGGTGGCGGGAACGCCAGCGGCCGTCCCTGTATGGGTTGCGTCGGTAACGCCGACGACAAGAACCCTCCGGGCCAGTTGCCGAATGGCAAGGACCACAACGCCGGCTACGAGTGCGACCGGAACAAGGGCGTAGGCCAAGGGAATCCGGCCCACACCGATTGCCAGTCGTCCACTCCGTTGACTTTCAAGATCTGTCACTTCAATGGCAACGATGCTCAGGTTATGTCTGGTCTGACCCAAGCACAGCGTGATCAGCACCTTGCCGATCACGATGACGACTTCGAGATCAAGTCGAACTCCGACCTTGCCCGATGCAAGGACGTCGAGGATGACAAGTTCTCCGTCTGCCATGTGGATGGGGACGATTTCACGATCCTCGACAACCTGACGCAGGCGCAGCGTGACCAGCACCTCGCGGATCACGATGACGACTTCGAGATCAATTCGCAGTCCGACAGAGAAGACTGTGAGGACGACGAGGAGCTCTGTCCTGACGGGACGACACCGATGCCTCCGGGCGGTTCGAAAGACTGCCCGAAGAAGATCTACATCTGTCACTCGGGCAACGGTAAGCACTACGTCCTGATCCACGTGAGCGTCAACGCTCAGAACGGTCACGGGCACGAGAACCACTCGTTCGACAAGATCGGCGTGCCTGCAAACACGAACCCTGAGGACTGTGTCGACGAAGAGCCTGAGACGTTCGATGTCTGCCACGTGGATGGGAATGACTTCGACATCATCGAAGGCCTGACCGCAGCGCAGCTGGCCGCTCACCTCAACGATCACGATGACGACTTCGAGATCGAGGACGCGGGCGACCGCGCCGACTGTGTGGACGAGGACGAGGAGTTCGACGTCTGCCACGTGGATGGGAACGACGCCACGATCCTCGAGAACCTGACCGCAGCGCAGCTGGCCGGTCACCTCAACGATCACGATGACGACTTCGAGATCGAGGACGCGGGCGACCGCGCAAGGTGTGTCGACGACGACGTGCGGTACGAGCTCTGTCACGTCGATGGCGGCGACGCAACGATCCTCACGAACTTGACCGAGGCGCAGCGTGACCAGCACCTCAACGATCACGATGACGACTTCCAGATCGACGATGCGAATGACCGTGACAGGTGTGTCGACGAAGACGAGCGTTATGTGGTGTGTCACGTCGAAGGAGACGACTTCGATGTGGTCTCCAACCTCACGCAAGCACAGCGTGACGCTCACCTGAACGACCACAGTGACGACTTCGAGATCGACAACGACGACGATCTGGACGACTGTGACGATCCCGATGACGACAACGATCCGGATAGGGACACGATCTGTCACAGCCTTGACGGCGAAAACTGGGACGTGATCACCGATGACGACAACGACATCGATGACCACCTCGACGACCACCCGTTCGACTTCAGAGTTCCCCGTGGGACCGATGAGGACGAATGTGAGGACGACGAGGAGTTCTGTCCCGAAGGCACCGATCTCGAGGGTGAAGCGATGCCGGATGACGGGGAGTGCGACCTGCCTCCTGTCATCAACCCGGCCGTCGTCTGCCCGGCAGACTCGGACATGGCAGGCATGCCTGTCCCGGGTGGCGTGCTTGCGAACTGCTGGCCGCCGGCCGTACTGCCCGGATTGGTTGAAAGGCCCATCGAGCCGGTGGTTGAGCCGGCACGTATCCCGGGTCGGCCTCCAACCGAGCAGCCCGGAGTCCTGCCCTTCACGGGTGCGAGTGTGCTGGCCTTCCTGGTACTTGCTCTGCAGCTGATCGCTGCGGGCGCCCTGATCATGAGGGGGAAGAAGGCCTAGCTAGAGGAGTTGCAAGTAGTAGGGAAAGGGGGCCGGGAAACCGGCTCCCTTCTCCCCGTTCTAGAGACGGAGGAGTAACTAGTACGAACGGATTAAGCCGCTAATAGTCCTTCTGGACCATAGGCGGCGCCCCGTTTTATTCCGAAAAGGAAAGAGGAGAAAGCAACTTGGCAGGTTTGAATGTTCAGAGAGGACGGGGCATGTCTAGGGACGTAATCGATGGGACCGATCGAGGTCCGAGTCTTAGCTTCGCAACGAGTTTCGTGGCCACGATGGCGGTGGCTGTAGCACCGAGCTTCGTCGCATTCGGCTTCCTGGTGTGGAGTCGGCCGGACCCACGTCCGGTGCTGGCGACAGTTGTTTCGATATTGCTGACCTTCGGCGCATTGATCCTCGGCTCCAAAGTCTGGGATCGCCAGCCGGAGTCGGCCGGCTTTTCCTTCGCCGACCTCATGCTGTGGCAGTGGATGCGGCGGGAGTGGGCTGAAGAGAAGCTGGTTCGCAACGCCCGCATGCTGGGATACGACCGCAACGGTCGTTTCGTCGGCAAATCCAAGATCTCCCCCGAGCGTCAACTGCAGGCGGCTCGGGAGATCGGAGCCGCGCTAGACGCTAAGAGCTCCTACACGATCAACCACGCCAAGAGGGTAGAGGCACACACCCGTGACATCGCGTCGGTCCTGGGGCTCTCTGACAAGCAGACAGAGGAGCTTGCGACAGCTGCTGCGCTCCACGACATCGGTAACCTGCGGGTCCCCGAGCACGTCGCTCGCAAGACCGGCTCCCTGACGCTCGAAGAGCGTTCCACGATCGAGGGTCATGTGCTCCTCGGCGCCATCATGGCTTTCGACGCCGTCGGCGACGACATCGTTCAAGGTCTTCGCCACCACCACGAGCGCTGGGACGGCAACGGGTACCCCAGTGGTCTCACGGCCGAGGACATCCCTCTTTATGCGCGGATCATCGGGATCGCCGAGGCGTACGACGCAATGACCTCAACTCGCCCGTACCGTCAGAGTTTCACTCGCGACCAGGCGGTTGCAGTCCTCCGTAGTGAGGGCGGCTCGCAGTTCGACCCCGATCTGGTCGAGGTCTTCGTCTCGACCCTCCCCGAGGGACTAGAGATCGTCGACAGGTTCCCGGTGCTGGCATGGGCCGAGCGCCAGATCCGAGAGCTCGCGATCCTCTTCCGTCGAGTGGGTGGTGTCGCGATGAGCGCGGCTGCCAGCACGGTGGCGATCGCGTTGATCCTCGGTACTGCCGTGATCAAGCCAGATGCTTTCGGTGGGCGCACGAACTCACCGTTCTCGCGTCCGGATAACCGGGTCGCCAACCAGGGCACCGTGAATGGAAACGTGCTGCGCGACGAGACACTCCTGGCTGCCGTCGAGAACAGAAATGCGGCCCCGATGGGTATCGCCGAATCGGCTGCAACGGCTCCTTTGGCAGTCGGAGAGACCCGGCCTCGAACGCTAGCCGTCGAAGTCTTGGGTGAGCGCATCAGCATCGAGACGCCGTCTCAGGGTTCCGTGATCGCCCCGGCTGAAAATGAGCACGACAATGGAAACGGCAACGGCGGATCGGATAACGGAAACGGGCAGCCCGGCGGTGGGGACGATCCCGGCACCGGTGGCGGCTCGGACGATGATGGAGAGCCCACCCCCGGACCATCTCCCATCGATCCCACTCCTACCCCGGGCGGCGGCAGCTCCGGCGGCGGTAACTCTGGCGGTGGTAGTTCCGGTGGAGGCAACACCGGCGGTGGCGACACCGGCGGCGGCGACACGGGTAGCGAGACCGGTGGAGGTACCACTAACCCACCGCCCGACACCACGCCCGGCAACGGAAACGGGAATGGCAAAGGCAAAGACAAGGGTGAAAGAGGCAACTCGGGTAACGCGCCCGGCCACAACAAAGATGTCATCGCCGGACCCGGCAACAACAACGGGAATGGCCACGGCAAGGACAAGAGCAACAACGGCAACGGCAAGGGGAAAGGCAACAACGACTCGACGGACACGGTCGACGACGGTGTTACCCCGAGCCCTAGTGGCAGCCCCGGCAACTCAGGGAACGCTCCGGGTCAGAGCAAGGACAAAGAGAAGGACAAGGGTGGATCCGAATCCACAGGTGGATCCGGCAGCACGCCCGACGGAGCAGCAGGAAGCTCGGACGGCGGATCGGCTGCTGCAGACGATGCCCCCGGCAACTCCGGTAACGCTCCGGGCAAGGAGAAGAAAGAGAAGGGAAGCGAAGAATCCGCTGGATCGAGTGACTCCGGGAGCTCTTCGAGCTCCGGCGGGGACACGAGTGGTTCGTCCGACTCGGGCAGCTCGTCGGCCGGAGCTTCGGACTCGGGCAGCTCGGGCAGCTCGGATTCTGGGTCTTCCGACTCGGGCTCCTCGAACAGCAATGGGAATGGGAACGCCAAGGAGAAGGAGAAGGGCAAAGAGCCCGATTCCGGGCCCGGCAGCTCTAACGACTCCGGCAGCTCCAGCGGCACCGGCAGCTCAAGCTCTCCGGGCAATTCCGGAAGCGCCCCCGGTCACTCCGAGGACAAAGGAAAAGGCAAGGACAAGGACACCGATGGAGGTGCTCCCGCCGCCTAGCCGGACCAGCAAGCAAGGCGAAAAAAAAGAGGGCCGGTTAACCGGCCCTCTTTCCTTTCCGCGGGGGTAGTCGCCGTCAGCATCGCCCCTATTACGTATTCACCGGAACTGGGTGATTGCCGACAATCTAGAGGTGACGCCGAGAGAAGAGATAGAGGCCGGCATGAGGATCCTCGTCGTGGACGATGAGGAATCGGGCCGACGCCTGCTAGCACGGATCCTCGAACGGGCGGGGCACAGTTGCTCGCAAGCGGCATGCACGCCCGATGCGCTGGAGCAGATCGCTCGCAGTGATTTTGCCCTCGTCATCAGCGACCACGACATGCCCGGCCGTTCTGGCCTCGAATTGATCCAGCAATTGGCCCTTACCCGCCCCGAGATCGCCACGATCATGGTGACCGGGAAAGGGGATCGGTCTCTCGGGCAAGAGGTGCTGGAAGCCGGCGCTTACGGCTACCTCTCGAAGCCCCTGGACCCCGACGGGGTTCTCATCGGTGTCTACAACGCGCTGCGGCGACGCAAGCTCGAGATCGAGAGCCGGGGGCATCAGACGAAACTCGAAGAATTGGTCCGAACCCGGACGTCTGAGTTGTGGGATGCGAACGTGAAATTGCAGGTTGCATTCGACAAGGTGCGCTCATCCCAAGAGGAAACCATCAGAACGCTTGCGCGAGCGGCGGAGTTCCGCGACGACGATAGCGGTCGTCATAACGAGCGGATGAGTCGTTACTGCGCATTGATCGCGGAGCGACTGGGGAAGTCGCCCGAGGAAGTGAGCATGATCCGGCAAGCAGCGATCATGCATGACATAGGCAAGATCGCCGTTCCCGATCGCATCCTCCTGAAGCCCGGCCCCCTTTCCGCGCAAGAGCGTGACGTGATGCAGAAGCACGCCAAAGATGGTTTCGAGATCCTGGACGGTTCTGCCTCGGAGATCCTCGAGTTGGCTGCAACGATCGCCATGACGCATCACGAGCATTGGGACGGCGGCGGATATCCCCGAGGGCTGGCAGGATCGGAGATCCCATTGGAAGGCCGGATCGCAGCGATCGCGGATGTCTTTGACGCGATCACTTCCGACCGTGTGTATCGGAAGGCTTACCCGTTGACAGAAGCGATGGAGATAATGCGGGCGCAGCGCGGGTATCAATTCGATCCAGAGCTGCTCGACCTCTTCACCTTCGAGTTTCACGACGTCGTGCGGATCATGCAAGAGGCGGGCGACTCGCCGGTGTTCGTATGACGGTCTTGGAGATCGCGATCCTCAAGCCGATCACCAGTACGGTGAGTCGTTACCTTCCCCGGGGGCTCTCTCTGCAAGACAACCTCTGGGCCAGCCGGCATCGCGCCATGGTTGTGGGACTGTGGCTCCACGTTCCGTTCCTCTTCGTCTTCGGGATAGTCAACGGGCACGCCGGGTTCCACGTGGCTCTCGAATGCTCGTTGCTCGTCTTGGCCGGTTTGGTATCGAGCAGGAAAGCATCGAGCCGGAATGTGTCGATGCTGGCGAGTACCTTCGGACTACTGACGGCCTCTGCCCTCCTGGTCCACTTCTCGGGCGGCGTCGTCGAGATGCACTTCCACTTTTTCGTAGTGGTTGCCGCCGTGACCCTGTATCAAGCGTGGCTTCCATTCCTCTTCGCGATCGGATACGTGGTCGGCCAACATGCATTGATCGGTTTGCTGGACCCCACGAGCGTCTACAACCACCCGGCCGCACAGGCGAACCCTTTCAAGTGGGCGTTGGTGCACGGCGCGTTCATCTTGGGAGAGAGCGTCACCCTCCTCGTTGCTTGGCGATTGAGCGAGGACGCCAGAGACGAGGCGGCTGAGTCCTATGGACAGCGCCTGGAGGAAGAGCAGGCTCGCCGGGCCGCCCAGGAGGACTACTCACGTCTTTTCGAGAACGCGATGGAGGGAATCTACGAAACCGATCTATACGGGAATGTGATCACCGCTAACCCGGCCCTCGCTCGAGTTCTCGGGTTCAAGTCCCCCGACGACCTGATCGCTTCCAGAGTGCATTCGTATTACGCAGACCCTGCGGACCGTGATCTCTTCATCGAACTGTTGCTATCTCAAGGTTCGGTCACGTGTTTCGAGTTCCAAGCTCGCAGACAGGACGGATCCTTCGTCTGGTTGTCCGACAACGCCAATGTGGTTCGTGATGAATCGGGCGAGGTCGTTGGGATCCAGGGCCTCTTGGAAGACATCACGCCTCGCAAGTTGGCGGAGTCCCATAGGGAGCGGCTCGAAGGTCAGCTTCACCAAGCTCAGAAGATGCAAGCGGTAGGACAGTTGGCCGGTGGAGTGGCACACGACTTCAACAACCTGCTCTCGATCATCCAGAACTACGCGCTCTTCAGTCTCGAAGGGCTCGACGAGGACGATCAGCGTGCCAAGGACATACAGGAAGTCGTCAAGGCAAGTCAGAGGGGCGCAACCCTCGTTAAGCAGCTGATGGCCTTCTCGCGCAAGGACGCGGTTACTCCCGCCGTTCTCCATCCCAACGACACGGTCGCCGAGTCCGGGAAGATGCTGGAGCGCACCCTGGGTGAGAACATCCTCCTGACCTTGGACCTTGCCCCCTCTCTCTGGCAGATCGAATCCGATACTGGTCATCTCGAGCAGATCCTTACGAACCTTGCACTCAATGCCCGGGACGCGATGGCTGAGGGCGGGGAGCTGCGGATCAAGACAGAGAATGTCCGCGTCAGAGAAGAGTCGAAGGACGCAGGGCTGCTAACTCCGGGCGACTACGTCTGTCTGACTGTTCGCGATAACGGGCATGGGATGAGCGCCAGGGTGAAAGACAGAGTATTCGAGCCTTTCTTCACCACGAAAGAGGTGGGATCGGGCACGGGGTTAGGTCTGGCGAGCGTTTACGGGATCGTCGATCACTGGCAGGGCCTCATAACCGTTGAGTCCGAAGAAGGCATCGGCACAGAGTTCCGCCTCTACTTCCCCAGGGCCGTGCACGATCTTGCGCCCACGTCGGCGTCCCACGAGCCCGAGTTCGATCCGGAGGGCAACGAGAAGATCCTCGTCGTCGAAGACGAGCCGAACGTTCTCGATCTGGTTCAGCGGATCCTCAGGTCGCATGGCTACGACGTGATCGGAGCGACGCGGCCGAGCGAGGCGGTGGCCATCCTGGATGGTCAGGGGGCCGGGATAGACCTGTTGCTCACCGACATGATCATGCCGGGGATGTCGGGGAAGGATCTTGCCGACGTGGCGGGGGACCGTTTCCCGACCATGCGAGTGATGTTCATGTCCGGTTACACCGGAGACGCGCTGAAACCGCACGTCGAGTCCGAGGAAACTCCGCTACTGCAGAAGCCGTTCTCGCCCGAGCAATTGCTCGCGCACGTTCGTCACACACTCGATCTAGTACACGAGGCGAGCTAGGCCGACTAAGCGTCGGAGATCAACAGCTTGACCTCGACCTGAGCTGCCGCGCTCAGTTCTGTTTCGGGATGACTGTCGGCGATGTGGCGGAGGGCGTTCTGGATAATGTCATCCTCGTCGGCGCCGGAGATGACCACGTCGCATTCGTTCCCCATGTCCCGGCAACGCAGTTCCTTCATCGCTAGACCATCCACTCTTTCGCCGTGATGCTCAGCCATCTGAGGAGCTCTTCGCCCGGCATCGGACGGCTGTTGTAGTAACCCTGGGCGTAATCGCAGCCCAGCTCTTTGAGCTTGTTCCAGATGTCTTCGTTCTCGACGCCTTCCGCAACTACTTGGAGACCGAGGTTGCGGCCCAGGTCGATGGTGGAACGGACGATCACCAGGTCGTTCTCGTCGTCCATCATGTTCATGACGAACGACTTGTCGATCTTTATCTCGTTGAGAGGAAGCCTTCTCAGTTGCGAGAGCGATGAGTAACCGGTACCGAAGTCGTCGATCGACAAGCCCACGCCCATCTGGCTGAGGCGGCTAAGGACTCCCAGGGCCCGCTTCGGGTCCGAGACGACGGTGCTCTCGGTGATCTCGAACTGAAGTGAGGAAGGTGGGATCTGCCACTTGCGAAGGGCCTCGGCAACGAAATCGGGGAAGTTCTCGTCCAGAAGGCTTCTCGCCGAGAGATTGACGGCGATGGGGACCTGCTTGTCGTCCTCGCGGATGAGTTTGCACTGCTTGAGAGCTTCGTCGATGACGTATTTCGTGATCGGATCGATCAGGCCGGTGTGCTCGGCGAGTGGGATGAACTCGTCGGGCGGGATCAAGCCCCGGAGGGGATGTATCCACCGGCACAGAGCCTCGACGCCCCCAACTACGCCGGTCATCAGGTTGATCTTGGGCTGGTAGTGAAGGATGAACTCCCCTTGGTCGATCGCTTCGCGCATCTCTCCGACCAGAGCGAGGCGGCTCGGGCTGTACTGGTCACGTTCGGAGGTGTAGATCTCGACCTCGGTCTTCGCCGACTTGGCGAGATACATCGCGATGTCGGCTCGTTGGATCAAGGTTTCGGGGTCCTTGCCGTGAGCGGGGTATAGGGCGATCCCGATACTGGTTCGAACGTCCAGCGTGAGCCCTTGGACCATGAAAGGTTGATTGAGCGCCTGTCGGATCTTGTCTGCCACGCTCAGAGAGACCGCCGGATCGGGAACGTTGGGCATCAGGATTGCGAACTCGTCGCCCCCCAGCCGCGCGATCGTGTCGGTCTCGCGCAGCGTGCGTGTAAGTCTGCGAGCTGTTTCCTGCAAGACCCGATCACCACTTTGGTGGCCGAGGGTGTCGTTGATCTCCTTGAACCGGTCGAGGTCCATGATCATCACAGCCACCCCGTGTTTCTCGCGGCCCCCCAATCGCAATGCCTGGTGGAGGCGGTCGTGGAATAGCCCGCGGTTCGCCAACCCGGTGAGGCCGTCGTGCAAGGCCTGGTGCTCCTTTTCCGCGGCACGGCGCTCCAGCGTTCGAGAGGCGCTGGCGAACAAGCGATATAGCGACCCGAACAGGATCAGGAGGCCACCCATGAGCACGAGGTAGAGACTCCACAGATCGCTGCGCGCCTCTTGGATCAGATCCGCGAACGGGATCCGCACCTCGACCACGCCGGTTGGTTGTTGGCCCACCGTGCTGATATTGGTGAAGACGGTCAGCTGGTAGTTGTCCCCGCGAACCGCCCTGATGTCACCTTGGAGCGCGGATTCGATCGCGATGAACTCCGCCTGGCTCGGGTTCGATAGTCGCCTTTCACTCGTATAGAGCAGCCGCTTGTCGCGGTTCCAGATCTGAAGCCCGGAGATGCGAACGTCGGCGAGCTTGTTGTCACTGAGGGCCCGGCTGACCACGTCTCTCGTGTCCTGTCCGAGGTCGCCGGACAGATCGTTGCCGATGAGCAGCTGGGACACACCCACCTCTGCCACCAACCGAGCGCTTCTCTGAGCCTCGTCCTGAGCGCGCTCATCGATGAGATCGTTAAGGAAGATCGTGATGACCACCCCGATCGCGATGATCGGGAGGAGCGTTGCTACGCTGAATTTGGTGACGAGGTCGAGCTTCAGGCCCTCGGGCCACTTCACCTTCAGACCTTCAGGCATCCTTACCCGCAATCAAGCCTCCGTTCGGCTGCTCCGGTGGTGCCCCGACAACGGTGGTGCCCCGACACACACTCGAGGGTAAACGTCACCAATGGCAGGTTGTTACTCGATTCTAGAAGTCGGTCTACTGGTTGGCGAGGACCTGATCCATCTTGCATTCGGCCGGCGGCTTCTCCGGTCGCCAGCGCATGAACGTCGCGGCGTGTCGGAAGCGATGGCCTTGTAGGTGGTCGTAGGAGACCTCACAGACCAGTTTTGGTTCCAGGGGGACCCAGGAGATGTCGCGGGCTCCGGTCCACCTACTCGGCCCCCCCGGAGTGCGACCGCCCCCGAAGCTGTGGCCTCCTTCGAGTGGCCTGAACTCGGCCAAGAGCCGGCGCCGCTCCTCGGCCTTGAAGGAAGAGGTGTGCCCCACGTAGTTGAGGGAGCCAGAATCGTCGTAGAGACCGAGGAGCAAGGAACCGATCCCATCTCCGGTCTTGTTCAGCCGGTAACCCCCAACGATGCAATCGACGGTCCGTCTGTGCTTGATCTTGAACATCTCTCTCTTGCCGGGAACGTAGAGAAGGTCCGACCTCTTTGCGATCACCCCGTCGAGACCCGCTCCCTCGTAAACCTCGAACCAGCGTTTGGCGACCTTTGGATCGTCCGTGCACGGCGACAGAACCACGACCGGCGCCGGCTTGAGAGCCTTCATGACCGCGGTGCGGGACGCGTTCGGCGGGATGGCCTTATGGCCCAGGATCTTGTCGAGTCTCGCTCTCCTCAGTGTTAGGGGCTTATCGCGGAGGTCGGACGAGGCGTGCGCGAGCAGATCGAAAGCAACGAAGCTGGCTGGTGTCTGCTCGGCGAGCATCCGCACCCTCGATTCGGCGGGGTGTATCCGCAGCAACATGGAGTCGAAGTCCAACGACTGGGTGCCGGGGATCACGATCTCTCCATCGACCACGCAGGTCTTCGGCAACGCGTCTGCGAAAGCCGGAAGAAGTTCGGGGAAATAGCGATTGAACGGGCGAAGATCCCGGCTGAAGATCGTGACGTCCTTGTCGTCCTTGAACACGAGAGCCCTGAACCCGTCCCATTTGGGTTCGTAGAGCCACTCGTCGCCAACGGGGATCTCGTCCTTGAGCTTCGCGAGCATCGGAGCGACGGGAGGTTCGAAGGGCAGCGCCATGAGGGAACACTAGAGTCAGATCATGCTGACGAACCTCGATGTGGCGGAGCTTTTCGCGCGGGCTGCCGAACAGGCCGAAGGCCATTCACAGCGCGCCTACCGGCGGGCTTCCAGCGCCGCCCTCATGTGGCCGCTCGAGGTTGCGGATCTCATCGCGGAGGGCAGGTCACCCCAGGAGCTTTGGCGAGTGGGACCCAAGCTGTCCAAACTCATCAAGGGATGGGTTGAGGACCCGCCCGAGATCGGGGAGCGTTCCCCCTTGCGGGAGGGCTTCATCTCCTTCGCGCATGCGCTCGAGGTCGTGGGGGAGCATCCCGATTGGGAGGAGGGGCTCCGCGGCGACCTCCAGATGCACACGCACTACTCCGACGGGAAAGAGACCGTCGCGACGATGGCCGAGGCCGTGGCGGACAAGGGCTACGACTACATCGCGATCACGGACCACTCCAAGGGCCTCAAGATCGCCGGGGGCATGGACGAACCCACCCTGGCGAAACAGATCGAAGAGATCGACAGCGTCAACGGCGTTCTCGAAGCGGAAGGCAGCCCGGTGCGGGTGCTAAGGGCGCTCGAGATGAACATTTCGCCCGATGGCAGTGGCGACATGGAACCAGAGTCTCTGGAGTCCCTCGATCTGGTCCTGGGTTCGTTCCACTCGAAGTTGCGCATAAAGGAGGACCAGACGGATCGCTACATCGCCGCACTGAAGAATCCTCAGATCAATGTGCTCGGTCACCCTCGAGGACGCAAGTTCAACTTCCGGGCGGGTTTGAGTGCAGATTGGAAAGCGGTTTGCGAAGCGGCTGCCGAGAACGACAAGGCACTCGAGATAGATGCCTACCCCGACCGGCAGGACCTAAATGTCGAGCTGCTCGAGATCGCTCGCGAGTCAGGGACTCGGATCTCTATCGGGACCGACGCCCACGCGACCTGGGAGCTCGAGTTCATCTGGGTTGGGATCGCCGCTGCGATCCTGGCGGGCATCGACCGAGACCGGATCCTGAATTACATGCCGCGGGAAGAGTTGATCGCGTGGGCGAAGGGTAGGTAGCTCAGCATGCCGGAGAGCAAGCAAGACAGAGAGCTGATCGAACTACTCAATGAGTTGCGCGTTGCGCTGCCCGGCGTGCAGGTGATGTTCGCCTTCCTATTGATGGTTCCGTTCAGTCAGGGATGGACGCTGACGTCCCCACTACAGAAGGGCGTCTATTACGCCGCGTTCATCTTCACGACCGTAGCGACGGTGATGTTGATCTCGCCGACGACATACCACCGGATCCGCTTCCGGGACCAGGACAAAGAGCACTTGCTCAAGTACTCGAACCGGATGGCGTTGGTGGGAACCGTCTTCCTCGCCGGCGCGATGTCGTGCGTCGTATTCTTCGTGACGGACTACATCTTCCCGAACATCACCGCGATCGCGACGGCCTTCATCGCCGGTTGCTTCGCCTGGTTCTGGTTCGGTATCCCCGTTCTGCGGGAGATACGCGAGGGCGACGCCTAACTCCGCTTGAATGTCGGCCCATCCGGCGACTTCCCGATCAACCTCCATGCGGCAGGCAGCAACCCGGCAGCGAGGACGAGTTTGATGACGTCACCGATCACGAAGGGGTAGAGGCCGAGCTCCATCGCCTTGCCTGCGGAGATGCCGAGGTTGTTGGCCAACCAGGGGACGCCGACACCGAACACGATGATCTCGCCGATCAACATCGCCCCAAGGGAGCTCCGCAACGAGCGATCCCAGCCCTTCTCGGACAGGTGACCGACGACGGCGGCGGCGATGATGAAGCCGACGAGGAAGCCTCCGGTCGGCAGGCTTGTGAACGAGCCGCCCTCGCCGCCGGCGTAGATCGGGGCGCCTGCCGATCCGAGTGCCAGATAGAGAACCAGGGATGCGGCGCCGCGGATGGCCCCGAGGGCACCGCCTACGACGAGAACTGCAAGGGTCTGACCCGTGATCGGCACGGGTGAGAACGGCTCGAGCGGGATGGATACCTGCGCCATGAGGGCCACGAATGCGGTTCCCCCCACGACCAGTGCGATATCCCACAGAAGCGAATTGGCACGTGTCGTCCTAGTACCGACGGCCTGAGCGAGTGCGGTCACCGGATCTCCTCCTTGAACTCGGGTAGGCACGCTTTATACCCGGCTATCCTCAACGGTCGCCTGGCGGCGTGGCCGAGTGGTTCAGGCAAGGGCCTGCAAAGCCCTCTACAGCGGTTCGATTCCGCTCGCCGCCTCGATCTGTTCTTCGCCGACGGCCGAGCCCGCCGGCGTTCGGTGAGGCTTTAGTCTCTAACCCGAACGCCGAACGTCTCGACGTTCGGCGGGACCCCACAGGGGGCGCGTAACTCAGCCCGGTAGAGTGCCACCTCGACACGGTGGAAGTCGCAGGTTCAAGTCCTGCCGCGCCCACTCGAAAGCCTCCGGCAACGGGGGCTTTCCTTTTATCGGGCCAGGGGGGCGTCTAGGGTCACGTCATGTACTGCCCCGTAGACGGTGACGAGTTCGTTGAGGGCGTCACCCGTTGCCCCGAGCATGACGTCGACCTCGTCGAGGAACCCCCCCAAGTAGACACTGACGACGTCCGGGTGCTCGTCGACTACTTCAAAGAGCAGTTATCGCTGCGCACCGCCCGGCGCTTCCTCTTCGCAGGAGCGGTGCTCTATGCCGTCGGCGGGTCAATAACAAGTGTTCTCTACGGGCTCGCCCAGATCCAAGGAGGGGACTCGTTCGATCTCTTTAACGTCGTATCGACGGCACAGGCGGTCGGTCGGGTAGTGGCGTTGGCGGCGCTCGGTGTGATGACGGGGACGCTGCTTCTGCGCGCTTACACCTGGTTGAGTCAGGAAGATCGGCGATCGGCTACTGGCGGGGAGCCGAGCCCGGCGGACGGTCTCACTCGGCTCTTTTTGGCGCTTCTGGTCGTGTTCACGATCCTGTGGGCCGTCACGGGTGTCGCAACAGCCGGTGACACAGCTGACTTTCAAACCGGAATGGTCACGTTCGGAGGGCAAGAGGAAGAGCCGAGCAAAACCTTCGTTCGTCTCACAGCGATCCATTACGCGTCGTACAACGTGGCCGCAGCGTGCTTAGTCATCATGGCGGGTCGCTTGATCGTCCTGTGGCATCGCCGGCTGGGAGCAGGGATTGAAGACGTCGACCTGATAGAGGGTTAGTCCGAAAGCTTGCCCCTGCTCATCACCGGCCGGTAGCTCCAACCGTTTTTCGTGACGACCTCGGCGATCGGGTCCTTCATCTCGGAGACGTCGAATCTGTATTCGTAGACCTGGCCATAGTCGAGAGGGTTGGCACCTTTCCAGGCATAAGCGGTGCCGAAGCTTTTCTCACCCATCGTGCGTCCCTTGAAGACCTCGATCGACGCACTCAACGATGGGATCCCGGCGCTCCACTCAACGGTGCGGGATTCCTCGAGCACACGCGCTTCATTGTCTTTCTGACTAAGCCCCAGCCGGATGGTGTGTGATTTCTCGAGGTTGGCCTTGGCGAAGATCTCGTACCAACCGGCGTCGACAATCTTCCACTCGGCAACGACGTCGCCTTCATCGCCTCCGGGGCCGGCTTTGATCGTGAAAGGCACCTGATCGTTGTTGAGCGCCAGCAGCTTCTCTTGCAGTTCGCTTGCGGGAACAGGCGCGACGCCCTGTTCCGGCTCTTTGATGCCCTTTAGCTTGTCGAGTAGACCCATCGGCCTAGTCCTTCCCCTAGTCGAACCGCCAGTGTTGTCCGCGGATGACCTGCACGCAAGAGGCTCTACTCGTCCAGGTGATACGGAACGCTCGCTACGACCACGCCTCGCTCGAACAGCAGGTGACGCTTCACCAGGAGCGCCGTTTGACCGTGCAGCAGCTGATGCCGGACTTTTGGCACCACGAACTCCGGGATGACCACCGTCACGATCCGGTTGGTTCCGTCGGCGTTGAACTGCTGGATGTATCTGGCCAGCGAATACCCGATGTCCCTGTAGGGGGACTCCTCCATCTCGAGGGGCACTTGGATCTGCGCCCTCATCCAGGCGTTGCCGAGCTTCTCTGTTGCCGCGGGATCCAACCCGAACGACAACGCTCGGAGGTCGATGGGGGAGAGCGTCTCTGCATACTCGATCGCTTGAAGCGTCGCGTTGTGTAACCCGGACGTCAGAACGATCACGAAGTTGCGAGCAAGCTCCTTCGTTTCGTCGCTATCGGGATCGACATCGTCTCGCACGATGGGGAGATCCATGACCTGGATATCCCGGGCCCCCAGGAAAGACGCTTTCAAACGATGGATGCCGGGGCGGCGCAGGATCTCCCAGAGATTGCGCCTGGCGAGCATCTCGGGGATGAGCAATGTCAGGAAGTCCTTCGCGGGAAGCTGGGAGCGCCTCTGTGTCAGGTACGCCTTGATGCTTTCGGGGGTCGGGGACTTCTCTTCCAGGATGTCGAGCGGGATCTCGGGCGCCATCCGGCGGAACACGGACGCCGTCGCTTTGTCGTAGGTGATTGCCCGCACATCACGCGGCCGCACCGAGCGCACGTAGCCGATGGCCCGTGCGGTCGCGGCATCGGGGCGCTCCACGAGGATGACCATCGATTGCTCGCCTGCTCGCCGGTCTTCGGGTCGTCGTAATGGATGGTCGAGCTGACGCCCTACCTCGGAGTAATGACGGTGGATCCCCTGCATGAGGAGCATCAACAGAGGGATCGAAGCCACGACGATCCATGCCCCCTCGAGGAATTTCGTGGCTATGACCACACACAGAACGACGCCCGTCATCGTTGCACCGACGCCGTTGATGACGACGCTTCGTTGCCATCCTGGCCCCCGCAACTTGCGCCAGTGAAGGACCATGCCCGTCTGCGACAGGGTGAAAGAAACGAACACTCCCACGAGATACAGCTGGATGAGCCGGTTGAGGTCGGCCCCGAACGCGATCACCAACAGTGTGGCGAGCAAGGAAAGGGCCAGTACTCCATTCGAGAAGACGAGCCGGTCGCCCCGGTTCATCAATTGTCGCGGCATGAACCTGTCGGTAGCGAGGATCGATGCAAGCCGCGGGAAGTCGGCGAACGCGGTGTTGGCTGCCAGGATCAAGATGGCGGCGGTGGCCACCTGCACTACGTAGAAACCGGGCCCCCCACCGAACACCGTGTGCGCGATCTGCCCCAACACCGAAGTCGCTTCACCGTGGATGTAGCGGATCTGCATCTGATCCGCCAGCCACGAGACGCCGAGGAACATCGAGATGCTGATCGTTCCCATGATCGCCAGCGTCGACGCAGCGTTCTTTGACTGTGGGTAGCGGAATGCCGGTACGCCGTCGGAGATGGCTTCGACTCCAGTGAGAGCTGTCGTCCCGGCAGCGAACGCTTTGAGTATCAGGAAGGCCGAGAGTGTCGAGGTCACGTGCAGATGCGTATCGGCACTCGACGCCACCGGACACCCGCCCAAACATTTGACGAAACCGGTGATGAGCAATGTAGCGATCGATGCGATGAAGAGATACGTGGGGACGGCGAAGAAGACGCCAGATTCCTTGACGCCGCGGAGATTCATCACGGCCACGAACGAGATGAACAGCATGGCGATCTCGATCTTCATGGACGCCAGATTCGGGGCCGCCGTCAGAACCGCCTCGGTCCCAGCTGTGATCGATACCGACACGGTCAGTACGTAGTCGATCAAAAGTGCCGAGGCCGCAAGCAGGCCCGCTTTGTCGCCGAGGTTCTCGCGCGAAACGCGATACGCCCCTCCACCTTGGGGATAGGCACGGACGGTCTGGCGGTAGGACGCAACGACGAGGGCAAGGAGGATGGCGACGGCGAAAGAGATCGGGACGATCTTCGATAAGGCCATGGCCCCGGCAGCGCCGAGGACCAGCAATATCTCCTGCGAGGCATAGGCGACGGACGAGAGTGCATCCGAGGAGAAGACCGGCAAGGCGATCGTCTTCGGAAGCAAGGTGTGCCCCATCTCGGATGTGGCCATCACGCGACCGAGCACGATCCGCTTCAGCACCTGGCTCTTACCCATGCCCTCAGCGTGGCCGGACCGGCGTAATCAGGGCGTGAGGAAAGGGCCGGAGCGCGTAAGGATTTCGTAAGCGTTTGGTGCTGTGCGGCGTACGGTTCGCCGACGCGAGGCGGACAATATGTCCATGGGTGAACGCCGGTTCCCGTGGGCATCTCCGAAACGTTTGATCCGACGACTCGTTCCGGCCATAGTCGGTCCGGCCGCCGTCACGCTTCTGGCCATCCCCGATCCGCATCCGCATACATCGGTGGTCGCGCTTCTCTATGTATTGGCGGTCGTCGTCTCGGCCCGTTTAGGAGGCGCGCTTGCCGGGGTCGCTGCCTCGGCACTCTCGTTCTTGGCTCTCAACTTCTTCTTCACCCGGCCGTTGCACACGGTCGCGGTGGCGGCCGTCGAGGATCTTGTCGCCCTGGTCGTGTTCCTGGCCACATCGGTGCTGGTCGGAGTGCTGTTCTCGTCGGCTATCGAAGCCAAGGCGCGGGCCGAACGTCGCGAGCTCGAGGCTCGACTGGTGAATCGTCTTGCCACGCGATTGCTGTCCGGCGATCCCACCGATGAAGTCGTTTCGAGATTCGCAGGAGGATTGTGCGACATCTTCGAACTGGGCCGGTGTTCGATCACAACTAGCTTCGGCGCCGACGCGGACGTGATCCACTCCGACACCGGTGATGAACCGCACCAAGTACCGCTCCAAGCGCGGGATCGCGCCATCGGGGAGATGACGATCTGGCCGGCCCCGGACCGATCGTTGACAGCGGACCAGATAGCCGCCGTCGCCGACCTCGCAACGCAGCTCGCTCTCGCTTTGGAGGGAGCGCGGTTGAGCATCGAGGTGCGCAGGGCCGAGCTCGATGCCCACGCGAGTCGTTTGAAAGCGGCCCTCTTCTCCGGCGTCACCCACGATGTCAAAACTCCGCTCGCCTCGATCATGGCGTCGGTCACGAGCCTCATAGACGGCCGCGATTTCTCGGAGGAGAGCAGGCGCGATCACCTGGACACGATCAAAGAGGAAGCCGAACGTCTTCACCGGGTCGTGAACAACCTTTTGGACGTGGCGAGGCTCCGCGCCGGAGCGCTCGTGGCACACAAGACCCCGAGCGCGATCGACGAGTTGATGGAAAGCGTCTTGAACAGATTGCGTCCTCTGCTCGGGAACCGATCGGTCGAGATCCGCGTTACGGACGACGTTCCGGAGATCCCGATGGACGTGATCCAGATCGACCAGGTGCTGACGAATCTGATCGAGAACGCGATCAAGTTCACTCCGTCCGGTTCAGCGATCTCGCTGTCGGCAGTGGGGAACAGGGACGGGATCCGCGTAACCGTGTCGGATGAGGGCCCCGGTATCGCGAGGGGGGACCGAGAGCGGATCTTCGAGCCGTTCGAACGAGGCGACGGGGCGGGAGCCGGCACCGGCCTGGGTCTCGCCATTTCCCACGCGATCGTTAGTGCCCACGGTGGCCGCATGTGGGTGTCCGACAACCCCACGGGTGGAGCGGCGTTCACCTTCGAGTTGCCCGGCATCGACGAGGCAGCGGAGGAGGTGAGTGATGGCCGAACGGGTGCTCGTCGTTGACGACGACAAACAGTTGCTGAAAGCGGTTACGAACGCCCTCAGCGCGCGGGGGTACGAAGTCGTGACCGCAGGCAATGGTGAGACCGCGCTAGCCCTCGCTGCAGAGGAGGAGCTGGATCTCCTGCTGCTGGACCTTGGGCTCCCGGGTCTTCAGGGCCACGCGGTGATCGAACGTCTACGCACCTGGTCCGAGGTTCCCGTGATCGTGATCTCGGTGCGCGACGGTCAGGAGGAAAAGGTGGCCGCGCTCGATGCCGGGGCCGACGATTTCGTGACGAAGCCGTTCGGCATGAAAGAGCTGCTGGCGCGGATGCGGGCGGTTCGGCGACGATCCAGTGCCGAAAGCGAGATCCAGCCGATCGTTCGCTTCACTGGTCTCGAGGTGGACCTCCTCAAGAAACTCGTTGTTCTAGAAGGGGAACGCATCCACCTGACCCCTACCGAATACAAGTTGCTCGAGGCGATGGCGACGAACCCCGGGAAGCTGCTCACCCACTCGTGGCTCCTTCGAAAGGTATGGGGGCCGGGCTATGGCACCGAGTCGAACTACCTCAGGCTGTACGTCCGCCAGCTCCGCAAGAAGCTGGGCGACACGCCCTCGGCTCCGCGCTGGATCACGACCGAGCCTGGCCTTGGATATAGGTGGTTGCCGGATTCAGAGTGACGTCGAACGCGGCCGCGGACCGAGGCGCCGGCCCCCATAGACGACCTTTCCCTTCTTGTTCTGGTACGTCAGCCAGCCGATCGCACCACGCTGGTGAACGCCGGACTTGCCGTAGTTGCAGACGCCCGACGGGAACGCGGTCTTCAAACGGTCCCATTGCTCGTCCGTGAACTCGACTGGGTAGTCGTCCTCGATCAACGGCTTGAGGCGGCATTTCAGGACATCGTCCGTCAAGGGCATGTCGGCGGCGAACCGGGGGGTCCCGTAGGACGCGACCGTTTCGTCACAAACGTAAGACGGCATGTCGGTTCCGGCTCCGTCCGTGCACCGGTCGGCTAGGTCGCTCGGCTTGTCCTCGATGATCTTTTTTGCCAAAGGAACTTCACGCTCGTCGGCATCTACACGGGCGAGCCACTCGTCCATCGCGAAGATCGATTCGACGACGAACGCGGGATCACCGACGAGCGCGACTTGGCCTCGCCAGAGCACTTGGTTCGCTGCGGTGCCGAAGTTGCGCAACAGCCGGGCCCGTAGTGCATACGTGCGATAGACGTCGTGGAACGCGCCGGGGTCGGGGCCGCGCAGGTCGATGATCGCCACCTTGTCCAGGTTGTTCGCCGAATCGACGAGGCCGCTTCGGTAGGCGCGTTTGAGCCCGATGCGATCGGCCTTGGTCCGCTCGGGTTGGAAGTTGCCGTCGATGTCGAGTCCACCGAGGTTGGTGTTGAGGTCGACGAACTCGGCAGCGGTGAGTGCTTCGTCTCTCAGACCTTTGAGGCCGTATTGGATCCCCACATTGTCGAAGGGTCGGTTTGCGAACCCATCCGTCTTCCTGCGACCCATGACGTTCACCGTGTAGTCCTGCAGGGTGCAGCGCACACCATCTGGGTTATCTGCGCTGTACACATCCTCGGGCGCGACGCCCGGGCAGCTGCGACTTGGGTTCCCGCTGTTCGGGATCACCGACGTGAACGAAACGGGATTTCCGATGTTGGGATGGTCGAGGACGGAACTCATCTTGTTAGCGGTCCATGACGTTCCCGGATCCCATCGGCTCGGGTCCTGGAAGTACTGCAGCAGCATGTAGTAGTCGACGTACTGCATCGCCGAGGACCATGCGTCGGTAAACGTGCACTGCGGGGTGATCCCTTGATAGAGGCCGGGGTACGCATTGGCGACCTGCAACTGCACCAGAGAGCCACCCGAGCAACCACTGCCCATCGTCCAGCGAACGGTGCCGTAGTTGTCGATGACGTGTTCCTTGGTCATCACAAGCGCTTCCGCTTGCATGACGAGGTTGCACGCGTGCCCGGCGTTGTCCAACGCGTGCGACATGACGATGAACCCGGCGCCGAGGAGGTCGGTGTTCAGTACGTCGGGTGCCTCGCCCACCTCATACGAGGTGTCGCAGCTGGCACCGTGCGTGATGACGAGCCGGCGATTGAATTGTTCCTGCGGTGCCCATGCCGTCCATTCTTTGTCCGGCTGCCACAATGTGGCGACTCGATACTGATCGCGCGCGAGATATCCGATCTCTTCGCGAACGATGAATGGAACCGTCACGCCTTCTGTCGTTGTCGTCTCGGCGATCTGTTCTGACGGAGGCGGGTTCTCTGGGTCGTACGGCTGGAGGCTCCCGCCGGACGCCGGTTGGTAGGAGTACTCGAACGTGGCGGCTTGGTTGCACTGTTCATCGGCAGCCCCCTCTTGGCACGTCCAGGGAGAGATCTGCGGACCGAAGAACACGGGCCCCCCGATCGGGTGATTCGTGATCTCGAGTCGGGCTCCCTTTCCGTTACCCAGCGATGCCGTCACAACGTTGCGCCCCAGGCGCAACCCCGTTAGAAGCCCTTCGCCGGACTCGTTGGAGTTCTCTAGGAAGGCTGCGGTCACGTCTTTCTTGTTCAGCCTGATCGTCACCGTGTCGAGATCGCTTCCATCCGAGACGCCGATGCGGACGAGAGCGTTGTCGCCGGAGATGAGGTCGGCTCGGTTGGACAGAGTTTTGATCGTGACCCTTGGCGCCACCGACGCTGGCGCTGGTGCAGCCAAGACCCCGGCTATCAGGGCAAGCAATAGTCCCAACCGGAGGGAGGTCTGTGGCAGACGAACCGGCATGAGGGCTCCTCTCGGGATCGAGTCATTTGGACCGATTTATTACTTTCGCCTCCAGCCCCCGAAGTCCTCTACTTACACAGTTTCACGAAGGCCATTGCAGGCCACTCTCCCCAGGTGCGTGAATGACCACCTATCAGAGAACCGTCTGGCTCAGCGGAGGCGGCATGAGGAGAAGCGGCGGGCGCGACCGGGTCACGACTCGGATTTTTGTGTCGGTGCTCGTCGCCGTGTCGACGGTGTCGATCGGGTTCTCCAGTCCCGGCGCGGCCTCGGCTCCGACAGTCCAGCCATCCCCAACGGCGACACCGACGCCCTCGCCGGACCCGCGCGACATCAAGTACGTAAAGGTGCGGGACAAGGAAGGCGCAGACCGGCCGCTCGACCTCCGGTCGGGGGAGCTCGGAGTGGGGGACGGGTTCTTCTCTATGGCGGTCACGGTGTGGGACGACTTCGGCAAGCGTGAGCTGATGGTCCCCGAACCCGAGCAAGGCGCGCTGTTCGTCTATCTGGACACAGCTCCCGACAAGGGACGGCGTAGGGCAGAGGTCAAAGTGCGCGTGTACTACTACAAAGACAAGAACAGGTGGGAGTCGCGGGTGGAGCGCGTCGGTAAGTTCAAGGTACTCGGGTTCGGGACCGCTGGTCACCCCACCGCGAGAACCGTGCGCTTCAAAGTCGACGCGGATCTGATCCCGGTTAGCCAGGACACGATCTTCTTCTACGTCGCGAGCGGTTGGGACACGAACAAAGGCAGATGTAAGGACATCTGCTGGGACTACGCGCCCGACAAAGGGTGGGGAAAGTACCCGTTGGACTGATAGATCGCATCCGGATCTCGGGATAAATGGTCCGGTCCGGACAACAGTAGAAGCAAAGACCACCCCAAAGGGCTATTTCCCCGCGATGACTTACTGCGTACGTTGTTCGTACGTAGGAGCGGCGGGCGAATCATCGATGCATCAAAACACCAGGTGCAGTTGAGCTTCGTCCCTAGTCTGAGAGGGGCGGTTCGGTTTTGATCACGCGCAAGAGCGTGGGTATCTCCCTGGTTCTGATGTTGATCGGCTCGGCGCTTGTTGCGACGCAAGCCCCGGCGTCGTCACACACGACTTACTCGGTGACGGTGGGCGCGCTCATCGAGTCTCCTCGCGCCGAAGCCACCCACTTCTTCCCCGAGAATCTGACCGTTCATTCGGGAGACGTGATCAATTTCCATTCGAATCTCTTCCACACCGTCACGGTGCTCACCGCCGGACAGGATCCCGACATCTGGATCGAGCAAAACTGGAAGGGCGAAGCAGCGATGTGGTCGCCGGTGATCCGGGAAGCCGACGAACCAGGGTCAGCAAAGGCCAATCCGCGGGTCCTCCAACCATCGCACCCGTGCGGGTGGCCGACGCAGGTTCCTTGTCCGTTCGCCGGAGTGGGCGACTCTTCAGATGACGTCCTCAACTCCGGTCTTCCCTTGTTCGACGAGATGGGGACCCTCGTATCGAAGACGCTCGAGTATTCGGTCGAAGTGACGGCTCCCGCTGGCACGAGCTTGTGGGCACTGTCCCTGACGAATCCCGCCTTGAGGATGCGGATCGATGTGGTCGACGATGCGCAGAACAAATCCGATCCTCAGTTGGTTCTCGAAGCTTCGGCGACCGAGCTCGTCCAAGATCGGGCGGATGCTGCAGCGCTGAAAAGGACATTGCGACGGCCGAAGCCACTCGTTCGGAAGGACGGCACCCGGATCTGGCGTGTTTCGACCGGCGCCGACACCGGGCTGGTCAGCATCTCGGGTTTCTTCCCCGGGCAGATCAAGATCAGGAAGGGCGACAGCGTCCGGTGGGTCTTCGACCGATTGAAGTACCAAACCGCGATGGTGACGTTCCCCGCTCGGCGCGTGCTGGGCCAGCTGTTGAGCTGGCCGCGTGAGGAATGCGATCCCGATTCGGATTCGGGAGCGGCAGAAGACACCGCCCCGACCCAGGATTCCTTCCCATATTGCGAGGATTTCTCGCAATTGGAGCTCGAGACGGATGCAGAGCTTCTGAGCAAGCAGGGCGACAACTCGCATGGCCACTACAGGGAATTCAATTCCTCCGGCATCCGCGGCGGGCTGAACGCGCCCCGCGATTCCTACACGCTGCGGTTCACCAAGGTCTCCCGCAAAGGTTTCAAGTACGTCGGAGGGACCCAGAGCATCTTCTTCGGAAGTCAGACAGTGAAGGTCATCGTTCTTCCTCGGCGATCTAAAGCGTCGGGGGAAGGGCGGGCCCGATGAGACTCATGTCCCGGAAGACCCTTCGTTATATCGGCTTGGTCGTATGTGGGATCGCGGTTCTCGCCGGCTGCCTGCCTGGGAGGAAGGGCAAGGCAGATGCCCCGCCCAGCAGCGAATCCGTCAACGTGTCCCTTCCAAAGCAAACTGACCCCCTTACTGGCGAGGAGCCCACCGGCGGCGGAGGTGGTGGTGGCAGTACCCGCTTGGATCACGGATTCATCACGTTCAACTCGGATCGCGCCGACTCGGGCGGCGACATCCTTGTCATGGATGCCGACGGGAGCAACACCGTCAACCTGTCGGAGACGACCGAGTCGGGCGAAACGCGTCCCGATTTCCGGCACGACGCCGAGAAGATCGTCTATCGGGACCTATCGCCGGGCGGCCACTGGGACATCTACCAGATGGACATAGACGGGGACAATCCCGAGCCGCTGACCGGCGACTTCGCCGTGGTGGAAGACCCCACGTACTCGCCCGATGCGACTCAGTTGGCGTTCGTCTGGCAAGACGGCGAAGCGGGCCCGGAGAGGATCTTGATCGGCGATCTCGATGAGGCGCCGTTCGAGGATGAGGAAGATGCCACCGAGATCCCCAGTACCGGTAACGCGTACGGCCCAACCTGGTCGCCGGACGGGACGAAGATCGCTTTCTACGGTGAGACGGCTTCGGAAGACGGGACCGATTTCGAGCTCTACGTCTACGACGTAGGCACTGAGGATCTGACCCAACTGACGGACAACGACTGCGACGACGTGAACCCCGCGTGGGGGCCGGAGGGTACGGACTTCGAAAATCAGATCGCGTACTCCACGGAGAACGTCCCAGATGCGGGCTGCGAAGACTTCGAGGTCGTTCGCCGGGACGCCACACCCGGCTCAACCGTCACGACCCTCACCGAGAACTCCGATGTGCGTGACGACGATCCGACCTGGTCCCCCGATGGCGAGCGGATCGCTTTCACCACCGACCGGGACGGAGACTTCGAGATCTACACGATGGATTCCGCAGACGGCCTGCAGTTGCGCAACAGAACCAATCACAACGCACGCGATGTGGAGCCCGATTGGGTAGCGGCCCCCGAGGACCACGGCGGCGGCGAAGGTTCTTTCGCCGAGGAATCCATCGCATTCGAACGTAACTTCGACATCTACATCACCGAAGCGAATGCTCCCAGTGACGAGAACATCACCGACACAGAGGACGAATACGAGTACAACCCCGATTGGAACCACGAAGAAGATCTGCTCGTGTACGAGAAACAGTTCTACACGGACGACTTCGAATACCACTACACGCTGGAGATCCTTGATCTCAGCACCGGGTTGACCGACACCGTCGTCGGACCGGATGACGGATTCCAATTCGTCGGTCATCCGACCTGGGGTCCGGACCCCACGGAGCCGGATCGGATCGCGTTCACCGGGATCGAGGAGGGTGACTCCGACAGAGAGATCTATGTCTACGAGTACGAGGAGGAGCCCGGCAACCTGATCCAGGTCACCGACGACGACGACGAGCAGGGGTATCCCGCATGGGCTCCAGTCGGTAGCTACCTCGCCTACATGACCGATGAGGCGGGGGGAGACTGGGACATCAGAGCTGTGATCGTGGGGGCCGACCTAGGCGACTTCTTCCTGACGGACAACGACTGTGACGATGTGTACCCGTCGTTCGCTCCCAACGAGATCTCCGAGTTCTTCGTCGCCTATGCAACCGACGAGCTGCCCGGTGGGGACTGCACCACGAGCCCGCTGTCCCACGACATCGTGGCGATAGATGTAGCAAACGATGACGAGGAGTTCAGGTTCACCGCCTCGACGTCCGACGACACCCAACCCACCTGGTCGCCCGACGGAGAGGAGATCGCGTTCTCTTCGAATCGCGGAGGGGATTACGACCTCTTCCATATGCCTATCGACGATGAGACACAGATCGAGGCGGTAACGGTGGAGCCTGTCGACGATCGAGCACCGGACTGGAGACCGATCGCCGACTAGTCACCACCAGCGGCCTCCGAGCCGGCGGCCTCCCAATGCCGCGAGCGATCCCAGCGATCCGGCGAGCACGCCTGCGGCGATCCCGGTCAGTTGCCAGAACTCGGGTGGGTACAACACCACCAACGATTGCGAGCGCGGGTCGAAAATGTAGTTGCCGCCGGGGAAGAACAGCGCGTGGAAGCCGTCGAAAGCTCTCTCGAAGTCGATCGCTGTGTAAACGGCAAGCGCGACCAGTCCTAGAAGGACCAGCGCCCCTCCCCGGCCGACAGCGCGCCACAGCGGCTGTCGTTGCCCGGAGCGCGCGAACGAAACGACAAGACCGATCGAGGCCAGTCCTCCGGCCATGAGGCAGGCGAGCAGAACCCCTCGGACGTCCGCCAGATGCGCGCGCTCACGGGCGTCCAGGAACGGGCCTCCGCGGCCCCCGTCCATGCGGAAGTCCGCGCCGGGCGTGACGAGGTCTCCGATGAGGCCATCGGATAGCTCGTGGGCTCGGTCCGGCTCGAGCAGGAGCCGCTGGGGAACCTCCGAGATGTCAAGTGCGCGATGTACCCATAGGGGCGTCAGGAGCAGAGCCATTACTAACGAGACGATCGATAGTGATGTGGCGACCAAGACGGCCAATTGGGCGAACCCGGAAAGGCCGGTGGCCTGCGCTTGCTTTGTCTCCGCCATCATCTGAATCGTAGCCACCACGAGCGCAACGACTAGGTTCGCGTCCGATGACACTGGCTTTTATCCCTCCACCACCCTTTCCCAGCTTGCAAGTTGGCCCCATCGAGGTCCGCATGTACGCGCTGCTGCTGACGGTCGCGGCCGTCGCGGCCGTCGTCTGGGGCCGTCGCCGTTATCTAGCTCGCGCGGGAGGCGATCCCGAAGTCGTCGATCGCACGGCGTTCGCGGTAGCAGTTGCGATCCTCGTTGGGTCGCGGTTCGCGTACGTCACAGGTAACTGGGGCCAGTTCTCACAGGATCCGAGGACGGCATTGTTCTCGTGGCGGGGAGGCTTGGCGATCTACGGCGGGATCGCTCTTGCCGCGGTGGTCGGCGTGTGGCTGGCCCGCCGGTACGGCCTAAGCACGTCGGATGGGTTCGACGCTGCGGCAGCGGTCCTTCCGGCCGCGTCGGCGATCGGCCGCTTCGGTAACTACTTCAACCAAGAGGTCTATGGGCTTCCGACCGAGCTGCCGTGGGCGCTCCATGTCGAGCCGCAATACCGGATGTCCGGCTACGCGAGGTTCGAGACTTTCCACCCGACCTTCCTCTATGAGGTGCTCGCCGATCTCCTTGTATTAGGTGTCGTACTGTGGGTCGATCGGCATCGCTCCTTGCGTCGCGGGTCCCTGTTTCTCGTCTACCTGATCGGTTACGGCGGATTTCGTTTCCTGATCGAGTTGATCCGGATCGACACAACCGTGCGCATCTTTGGCCTGAGCAGGAACGCGTACGGGAGTCTGGCCGCAGTTCTCATCGGAGCGATCGGGTTGTGGCTCTTCAATCGGGGCACCGGCACGGGCGAGTCGAGAACATGATCGACGGCGAGGCTCTCAGTTGGAGCCCGAGACGACGCGAACCTGCATACGTCGTCGCCAAGTCCGTGCTCCGACCGTGGGCGAACCTGTGGTTCCGCAAGCACATCGAAGGGATGGAGCACGTACCTCGGGTCGGACCGGCGATCATGGCGTTCAACCACATCGCCTACCTCGATGCATTGGCGGCCCTTTATCTCCCGGATTCGATCGGGCGGCGGGCTCGGTTCCTCGCCAAAGCCGAGCTGTTCGCGGATTGGAGGCTGGGTTGGTTGTTGCGCGGGTCGGGGATGATCCCGGTCGCACGGGGCACCAGCTCGGCACGCTCGTCGCTGGAGGCTGCCTTCTCCGCTCTCGACCATGGCGAACTCATCGCCATCTTCCCGGAGGGCAGCGCCGCGGATTCCGAGGACCTATCCGTGCGTCCCTTGAAGTCGGGGACGGCGCGTTTGGCGCTCGGCTCCGGCGCACCCGTTATCCCCTGCGGGTTGTGGGGGACACAGAACGTCTGGCCCAAGAACCGAAAGAAGAACTGGCGACCGGGGCAACACCTCGCCGCTTCGATCGGGCCGCCGCTGACGTTCACTGGGGATCCGGATTCCCCCGAAGATTGGATGCAGGTCGGTGAAGAGCTACGGCGGACGCTTCAAGCCTTGGTCGATCCGCTGCAGGAGAGGATCCCCGACCGGCGACGATGAGGTCCCGTATGCGCCAGGGGGGCGTACCCTGGGTTCCAGGCTAGGCACGGGGGTGGCGCCATGGGCAACGTCCGGAACTCGAAAGTTCCGTTTCTTCTGTTTCTGACCTTTCTGTTTTCGAGTCTCGTGATGCTGGCTCCGTCGGCATCCGACGCGGCGAAGGCGTGTGCCGTGCCCACGAAATCGCTCAAATTCGAAAAGCAGAAGTACATCGACACGACCCGGGCCGGGGGCGAGCCGACGGTCGAGCAACATCCCGACGGGACCCTGCTGTACGGCTCCCATGCCGGAACAACGCATTTCTATGCGCCGGCCGCCGCGGACCCAACGACCGCCGCCTTCGTCGAGAACTACACCGGCCAGACCTACTACTACTTCAGCAAAGACCACGGGAAGACATGGACTTACCAGGACCGGATCCTTCCCCCGAACAACACCCCCTTCACCGGGTTCTCGGACCCCGAGTACGCGATCGACGAGACCGGCAAGGTCTACGTATCGGAGATCAACCTTGCGAACGTGGCGGTGTCGAGTGCCCCCGGTTCGGACGACCCATTCACGCTGCAGAACTTCTTCGGTCAAACGATCAGCGACCGGCAATGGATGGAGGCAGACAAGAAGGACGTTCTCTATCTCGTCGGCAACGAGCTCGGCGGGGGAACCTTCCCCAGCGATCCCGTAGGTAACGTCGGTCATTACCTGCATCGCAGCACCGACGGGGGAAAGACCTTCGCCCCGGGCATCGAGGACGGCGCCGGTCTCGGCGACATCCAGATAGATCGTCGCAACGGAACTCTGTACGAGACGTATTACCAAGGCGGCACGTTGTCGATGGTCGCCTACCGCGAAGCTCGGAAGGGCAACCTCGAGAAGAAAGAGACCTACAAGATCGCGTCGGGGGTCAGCATGCTGTCGCATTGGCCTTCCTTCGATCTGGATTCGGCCGGCAATCTCTACATAACTTGGGACGAGAGCGGTCAAGGCGACCGTGCCGCGGGCGTCTGGTACTCGTACTCGACAACCGCCGGAAAGACATGGGCAACGCCGACGCGCGTGGACACCAACAACAGAACGGACATCTGGCCCTGGCTCGCAGTCGGCGACAAAGGGAAGGTGGCCGTCGCCTGGTTGGGGGCCGATCAGAGCCTTCCGGATCACAACGCTGAGACACAGGGAGACCAGCAATGGCGCATCTACGTTGCGCAAAGCTTGAACGGGCTCGGTTGTTCGGGCTCGAAGACTCCCGGATTCAAAGTCGCCACGGCAACGCCTCGTGCCGTGCACACGAGCACGATCTGCCAAGGTGGCACGGCTTGTCAGGCGCAAGCGATCGACCGTCGACTCGGGGACTTCTTCACGATCGAGATCGATAACTCCGGGCACGTATGGGGCGGTTATTCGGATACAGCTGAAGGTGGCGCCACCGCTCTTCCGGGATTCGTCCATCAATCGGGGGGACCGGTGTTCGTCAAACAACCGCCCGCCCCCAACCCGCCGAGCGGATCGGGAGACGGTCCCAACCAGGGCGGGGGTAATGCCCAGCGGGATAGCGACAACGTTTCGGGCAGCGCACAAGAAGGTGGCGGCGACGATGAGGAAACAGCCGCGGACGCCGCCCCAACTTCATCCCTGGCGGCGACGGGGATGATGGTTATCAGGTTCGTGTTGTTGGCGGCCGGGCTCATCCTTGTCGGTTGGTTCATCAAACGCCGCTCCGCGTCCAAGGCTTGACCCACCCGAGCGTCATATCCGGCGCCTTGGTAGGCGCCGTTCTCCTGCTGGGGGCGTGTTCTGCCGACGTCGCCGCCCCCGAAGGGAAGCCGGTTGCCGCCTGCAGTCTGCCGCCGGCGATCGACACCGTTCCCGAGGTTCCGGCCGATTTCCCTTGGCCCGATGGGATCACCCTTACCCGAGCCGAGCTGAAGAAGAAGTTCGTGACCCTCGAGGGATTCGGTGATCAGTCGGTAGAGCAATTCTTCGCCAGTTCCCGCACTGAGTTGGAGGGCCAGGGCTTCGACGTCATCAATACGGATTTCGAGGGGTTCGAGGCCGAGCTCTACTTTGCCAAGAAGGACAGCTTGGCCGGCATAGTCGCCCTGCGTGAAGCCCCGTGTGATGGGTACGTGAAGGTCACGGTTCTGTATGACCCCTTGGAGACCGAAGCCGGGCGAAAAGCCGTAAGAAGGACAAGAAGGCTTTCCGGCGAAGGGTAGGGGTGGGGGTATACGGCGTAAGTCCAATACCCCCAAATCGGTACAATGCCGTGCCGGTCGTCCTTATCGGTCTAAAAGGGAGGCAGCATGCGCATGCGCTCGACCTTGCTCCTGATCTCGGCCCTGGTTCTGGCCCTTCTCATCCCTTCTGCGGCTTCGGCCCAGCAGGCATGGGCTCCGGCCGCGACCGCCAGCATCCACCCCGGTGTTCAGACATTCACCGAGGGAGCACAGTGCACCGCGAACTTCGTCTTCACGAACGGCTCGGATGTTCTGATCGGTCAGGCAGCTCACTGCGCGGGGACCGGCGGAGCAACGGAGACCGATGGTTGCCTGGCCGGCAGTCTCCCGCTCGGGACGCCCGTCGAAGTTGACGGCGCCAGCCGACCGGGAACTCTGGTCTATTCGTCGTGGTTGACCATGCAGGCGAATGGCGAATCGGACCCGAACGTGTGTGCATATAACGACTTCGCGTTGGTGAAACTCGATCCTGCCGACGTCGCTTCGGTTAACCCGTCGGTTCCGAACTGGGGTGGACCGACTTCGCTCGGTGCTACGTCCTCCACGTTGGACCAGGTGTACTCGTACGGCAACTCGGGGCTGCGATTCGGCCTCACTCCTACGAGTCCGAAAGAGGGCTACAGCCTCGGTCAGACTGGTGGTGGATGGAGCCACACCGTTTACACCGTGACTCCAGGCATCCCGGGTGACTCTGGCTCCGGATTCCTCTCCGCATCGGGGGCCGCGTTGGGCACACTGAGCACCGTTGCGATTCTTCCGATACCGGCTTCCAACGGCGTGGGCGACCTCGCGCGCGAGGTCGGTTACGCGCAGAGCCGTGGTGGATTCAGCGGCCTGCAGTTGGCTCTGGGCACCGAGCCCTTCACCGGAGGGCTTCTTCCCTAAGACGGACTAAAGGACTGTGCAACAAAAAGATGGGGGCCGGGCGAAAACCCCGGCCCCCATCTCGCGTAACAACAGCGATCAGTAGTTGATGTCTCCGTAGATGTCTGCCTCGTCGACTGTCGTACCTGTGGTGGCGTCGGTGATAGTCGACGTGCCTTCCGAGAAGATCGAAGCAACTGCTATGACCATGTATCCACGCTTGCCCACTCCGTCCTCCTCTGATCGCGGCCGGCCCCGCAGCCGGCGCTCCGCGCCCCAGAGGTTCGAGGTCTCGGTCGAAAAATCCTCTTTCGTCCGATTCGGAGGAGGCGACCTAGTGGTGGGGCTTGCGCTTCGCGATCCAGAGCTTGAGAAGCACCGGGCCTCCTGGGGTCAATCCGCTCGCAAGGTCGATCGTGTATCCGACGCACCGAGGCGCGCCGTACCCATCGATCTGAGACACACCCGGCTCGGCATGGCCCTTGAAGCTCGAATCCATGGGTGACGGACCGTTCACCGCCGCTGGATTGAGATCCCATTCGAACGCGACCGAAGAACCACCAGGGGCGCGCAGGAAGAGGTCGTAGTCGAACGCCGGGAGGTATTCGGCGCGCGCGAAGAGCATCGCCGGCCCTTTATCGGGCGCCACAACCACGTTGTGGAACACGTGGCTGATCTCGCCCATGTCGTCCTTGGGGGACCCTGCATCCGTGGTCCCAGCGCCGGGACCGGTAGCAAGTGTGACCTCGATCGGTCGTCTGGCCGTTGCGCTGTCGGGAACGAAGGTGGTCGGCACGTCACCTGCCCAGCGGGGAGAAGGGTAGGGGGGGCACTTCGACCCATCCGTTCCGCCCCGAGCTACGCCGGCGTCGAGAGAGCCGAGCAGCAGAACCGAGACGACTAGTAGGGCGGGGAGGCGCACCCTTAGATATTTCTGGAAATCTCCGGAGATTCCTCTGCTTGTGTTCTTTCATTACGTAGTGCGCTTGCCGATGACTCTCCGTACCCTGGTCGACTGCACTCCGTAGTCAAAAGAGGAGGGATCCTGAACCGAGATTTCGTGACCGGGGCCGTCGTCGCTACCGCCTTCTCTCTCGTTATTCACGCTCTGATCCCGGGGATCGAGCTTCCCGCTCCGGCCCGACAACGGAAAGTCCCTGTCGCCTCGCTGGGAGAGTGGCGATTGCCGCGCTCCGAGCACAAGGGCCGCCCCAACCTCCCCGTTCTACATAACGACCGCAAGCGGATGGACATCAACATCGGCCCCCTCGTGCCGCAGCAGCCAAAGAGGCATCAGCTCGTTTCCTATCGAGGCCTTGGTTCGTGGATAGACATCTTCAATCGCTGGGTCTGGGCTCATCCGTGGCGCACCGTCGCCCTCATGCACAAACGCGGTGTGGAGACGATCTATCTGCAGACGGCAACGCACGGCAGTGACAGCGCCATCGTCTATCCGAAAGAGACGGGCGCGTTCCTGGTCGCGGCGCACAGGAAAGACATGCGTGTGGTGGGTTGGTACGTCCCCTCATTCGCCCGTCCCGGCCGCGACTTCCGTCGGGCCCGCACCGGTCTGCTTTTCGCCACCAAAGGCGGGCACAACTTCGATTCATTCGCTCTCGACATCGAGGCTCCCAATGTCGACGGGATCCACAAACGCAACGTTCGCCTCCTCGAGATATCTAAGAAGTTGCGCGCGACGGCCGGCGAGAACTATCCACTCGGGGCCGTCATCCCCGATTCCCATTCTCTCTACTGGCCCCGTTTCCCCTACAAGCGTGTAGCTCGGATCTACGACGTGATGGTTCCGATGGGTTACTTCACGTTCCGCGCGGAAGGCTTCAAGCACGTCGAGCGATACACCGAGAACAACATCGCAACGATCCGCAAAGAAACTGGACGTAAGACGCCCATCCACGTGATCGGAGGGATCGCCGATGAGGTGGGAGTCCCAGCCGCCCGCGGTTTCGCCAGCGCGGTCAAGAAGAGAAAGGTGCTGGGGGCGAGCCTCTACGACTACCCGATCACCACGGACAAGACGTGGAGGGAGCTCTCCACCCGGATCTGAGTGATGGAGTATGTGGCGATGCGGAAGTTCTCCATCTGCCTCGTGTGCGTGCTATTGCTGCTCGCGCCGGCAACCTCGATCGCCGGTGGACGCTGGAGGCCGGCGATGGATTCGGCCGTCCGATACTCGCAGCAGCGTGCGGGGTCGGTCAGCTTCGCCGTGAAGTCACCGTCGGGGAGACTCTTCGCACACCGCGGGCACCGGGTGGTTCCGGCGGCCAGTGTGTTCAAAGCGATGCTGCTCGCCGGATACCTCAGGCAAGTGTCGGTGCGCGATCGCAAGCTCAACGCTGACGACAGGTCTCTGTTGGCTCCGATGATCCGCCGATCCGATAACTCTGCGGCGACCGCGATCGCCGATCGACTCGGCCCCCGTCGCATCAACGATCTGGCGCGCGATGCCGGTATGCGCCACTTCAGGTACACGAGACCGTGGGGGCTTAGCAGCATCGACGCGACCGAACAGGCTCGCTACTTCTTCCATCTCGAGCGATACATCCCCCGACGTCACGAAGACTACGCGCTGTATCTGCTCTCGCACATCGTCAGGTCGCAGCGCTGGGGGATAGCGAAGGTGCACCGCCCCGACTGGGATCTCTTTTTCAAGAGCGGTTGGGGGTCCGGGACGGGGGCGGTCTCACATCAGGTGGCGTTCCTGGAGAAGGGATCCCGGCGCATCGCGGTGGCGATCATGATCACGGACTCACCGAGTCATGCCTATTCGATCGACACCTTGAGAGGTGTAGCGAAGCGCCTGCTTAAGGACCTGCCTTAGGTTTTGGTGTCCAGGTCCAGAGAGCAGGAGTTGATGCAGTATCGCTTGCCGCCCTTGTCTCTAGGCCCGTCTTCGAACACGTGTCCCAGGTGACCTCCGCAGTTCGCGCAGACGACCTCGGTCCGCACCATGCCGTGACTGGTGTCCGTGACCAACTCGACGTTGGCGGTGTTCATCGGTTCGGTGAACGACGGCCACCCGGAACCGGACTCGAACTTCGTGTCGGACGAGAACAGCTCCGCCCCGCACCCGGCGCACTGGTAGGTACCGTCGTCCTTGGTGTGGACGTATTTGCCGGTGAAGGGGGCTTCGGTCGCCTTCTCCCTCAACACCTGGTACTGGTCCGGTGACAACTCTTCTTGCCACTGCTGCTCGGTCTTTTCCACCTTCGGAGCCATCCGCGCACCTCCTCTAACCCACTGAGATCAGTATCACCGCTACCAGAGCTAATGCGAAACCCGCGAGCTGTAGCGGGGCGAGACGTTCCTTGAGAACCACGCGCGCCAGCGCGACCGTGGCCGCCGGATACATAGAGGTCAACACCGCGACCAGAGATAAGAATCCCTGCCGGACGGCAACGAGATAGAAGAGGTTCGCGGTCACATCGAGGACCCCGGCCCCCGCTATCGCCGGCATCGTCCCCGCTGGGGGCTTGAGCTTGGTTCGGGCGATGGCCGCGACGATCAGGGTCAGGGATATCGAAGAGATGCGAGCTCCCACGAGCGGCCAGATGCCGGTGTCGGAACCCGCTCGCTCCAGGGCGATGAAGAAGACCCCGAAGGCAAGCCCCGCGCCCAATGCTTCGGGCAGACCCGCTCGTCTGTTGTCAGAAGCCGAGGAGCCGCTCGACGACACCAGAACCACGGCGGCGAGTGCAAGCGCTATCCCGACAGTGGCCCCGATCGACGGGCGTTCACCGGCAACGAGCCCGAAGACGACGGGGACCACGGCCGCCTCGACGCCGGTGATCGGCGCCACCACGCTCATCCGCCCACGGGACAGACCGCGATAGAGCATCAGAACCCCGGCGCCACCTCCTAACCCCGCGACCAAGCCCCAGGCGAGCGCCGGGCCGACCGCCCCCGTGCCTTGAAAGAAGTACAGCAGCGACATGGTGAGGCCCGAACCGATCGCTTGAGAGATCAGTACCACCCGCACCTCGCCGGCACGCTTGGTCGCCAGGCCCCCGATGAAGTCGGCCGCGCCGAAGGTCAGCGCCGCTGCGATGCCGAGAAGGACGGCCAGTGGTCACTCCTTTTGTTCGGCCGATGGCCGAGCCCATCGGCTGTCGTGCTTGGCTCAGAAGTGGTGGTTTACCCTTCGCCGGATGAAGGTCCTATTGGTCGACGATCTGCCGGATGCGCGGTTCATCCTCCGCAAACGCCTGGAGCGCGAGAGGGTATTTGAGATCGTGGGAGAGGCAGCGAACGGGCAAGAGGCGGTCGATATGAGCGAGGAGCTATCGCCCGATGTCGTCGTGATGGACTTCCGGATGCCCGTCATGGACGGGCTGGAAGCGACCCGGATCATCCGCGAGAAGTTCCCCACGATCGAGGTCATCGGATTCACGGCCTACGAGGACCCCAATATGCGCGAATCGATGCTCACTGCGGGGGCTATCGCCAATGTGACCAAGACCGACCTGCCGGAGCTCATCGAGCTACTCCACGAGCGGGCGAACTCCTAACACCTAGGCGCCGACGACTAGTCCTTTCGATTCATCACCAAAACCACCCGGATGGGTCCTGCCCTCCTTCTCTGAGCGCCCGATAGTTCCCTAACTACGCGTACTGTCTAACGAGGAAACCAGGCGAGTCGGATCCAAACGAGAGGGACTAGTGATGGCGTCTAAAGCTAGAAGCGGCCGAGCCGCCGCAAAAACCTCGAAGGCGACCACCAAGAAGGCGGTGCCCAGGAAGACGGCCGGAAAAAACGGCCAGACGGTCGCACGACGAACCGCCGTAGCGAACGGCTCGCCCGACCGGGCGATCCTCAA
Organism: Actinomycetota bacterium; assembly: GCA_035629935.1. Taxonomy (GTDB): domain Bacteria; phylum Actinomycetota; class CADDZG01; order CADDZG01; family WHSQ01; genus DASQLQ01. The sequence continues at coordinate 52,042 of DASQLQ010000066.1, read as the reverse complement.
GGAGCTCACCGTCGCTCTCAAGAAGGTCACGGCCGGCGACTTCAGCGTTCGACTACCCGCTCACCGGGGGTCCCCGGAGGCCGCAACGGCGGCTGCCTTCAACGAGCTGGTCGTTCACGCCGACAAGATGACCAGAGAGTTCGAACGCATCTCTCGTGTTGTCGGGCGGGAAGGCCGGATGACGGAACGTCTGCGTTTCCCTCAAGCGAAGGGTGGGTGGACCACCCGCGTAGAGAGTGTTAACTCCCTGATCGACGATCTGGTGCGCCCGACGACCGAGGTCGCGCGCGTGATCGAAGCGGTGGCGCAAGGCGACCTCTCTCAGAAGATGGCGCTCAAGATCGAGGGCCAGTCCGTCAAGGGTGAGTTCCTGCGTATCGGTACCGCGGTGAACTCCATGCTGGACCAGCTCTCGTCGTTCGCCTCGGAGGTAACCCGTGTCGCCCGAGAGGTGGGTACCGACGGCAAGCTCGGTGGTCAGGCGAAGGTCAAGGGCGTGTCGGGTACGTGGAAGGACCTCACCGACTCGGTGAACAACATGGCCTCCAACCTGACCGGACAGGTGCGGAACATCGCGCAGGTCACCACTGCCGTCGCGAAGGGCGACCTCTCTCAGAAGATCACGGTCGACGCCAAGGGAGAGGTCCTCGAGCTCAAGAACACGATCAACACAATGGTCGATCAGCTGTCCTCGTTCGCCGACGAGGTGACCCGAGTCGCACGCGAGGTGGGTACCGACGGCAAGCTCGGTGGTCAGGCCAAGGTCGAAGGTGTGTCAGGTACGTGGCGAGACCTAACGGACAACGTGAACTTCCTCGCCGCCAACTTGACGAGCCAGGTGCGAAACATCGCCGCAGTGACCACTGCCGTCGCGAAAGGCGACCTGACGCAGAAGATCACGGTCGAAGCGAAGGGTGAGGTCGCCGCGCTCGCCGAGACGATCAACACGATGACCGACACCTTGAGTGCGTTCGCCGACGAGGTGACCCGTGTCGCCCGAGAGGTGGGCACCGAGGGGAAGCTCGGCGGTCAGGCCAAAGTGAAGGGTGTTGCCGGTACGTGGAAGGACCTGACCGACAACGTGAACTTCATGGCCTCGAACCTGACGGCACAGGTGCGGGACATCGCAGCGGTCACGACAGCGGTTGCGACGGGGGACCTGTCCCAGAAGATCACGGTGGACGTGAAAGGCGAGGTCCTCGAGCTCAAGAACACGATCAACGTCATGGTCGATCAGCTCTCGTCCTTCGCCGACGAGGTGACGCGTGTTGCCCGAGAGGTGGGCACGGACGGAAAGCTCGGTGGCCAGGCCGAGGTGAAGGGCGTCAGCGGTGTGTGGCGCGACCTGACCGACAACGTGAACTTCCTGGCCGCGAACTTGACGAGCCAGGTGCGAAACATCGCAGCGGTCACGACGGCCGTCGCCCGGGGCGATCTCTCGCAGAAGATCACGGTCGAAGCGAAGGGTGAGGTCGCCGCGCTCGCCGAGACGATCAACACGATGACCGACACCTTGAGTGCGTTCGCAGCCGAGGTGACCCGAGTCGCCCGCGAGGTGGGCACGGAAGGGAAGCTCGGTGGTCAGGCGAAGGTCCAGGGTGTTTCCGGTACGTGGAAGGACCTGACCGACAACGTGAACTTCATGGCTTCGAACCTGACCGCACAGGTCCGCGAGATTGCAACCGTGACCACCGCAGTGGCGAACGGGGACTTGTCCCAGAAGATCACCGTGGACGTGAAAGGCGAGGTCCTCGAGCTGAAGAAGACGATCAACACGATGGTCGATCAGCTGTCTTCCTTCGCCGACGAGGTGACCCGTGTCGCACGCGAGGTGGGGACCGAAGGAAAACTCGGCGGTCAGGCCGAGGTCGAAGGCGTCTCGGGGACGTGGAAAGCGCTTACCGAGAACGTGAACTTCATGGCCTCGAACCTGACGACCCAGGTCCGGAACATCGCACAGGTCACCACCGCCGTCGCGAGCGGAGACCTGTCCAAGAAGATCACCGTCGAGGCGAAGGGTGAGGTTGCAGCCCTCGCAGAGACGATCAACACCATGGTCGATCAGCTGTCTACGTTCGCCGACGAGGTGACGCGAGTCGCCCGCGAGGTGGGCACCGACGGGAAGCTGGGAGGACAAGCCAGGGTCGAAGGTGTCTCGGGCACGTGGCGGGATCTGACCGACAACGTGAACTTCCTGGCCGCGAACCTGACGGACCAGGTGCGAAACATCGCTGCGGTTACGACCGCAGTGGCCAAGGGCGATCTGTCGCAGAAGATCACGGTCGACGCGCGGGGCGAGATCCTCCAGCTCAAAGACACGATCAACACGATGGTGGATCAGCTGTCTTCCTTCGCCGACGAGGTGACCCGTGTGGCACGCGAGGTCGGTACGGACGGGAAGCTCGGAGGTCAGGCAGACGTGAAGGGCGTCTCGGGCGTGTGGAAGGACCTGACCGAGAACGTGAACTTCATGGCCGGCAACTTGACCGACCAGGTGCGAGACATCGCCCAGGTCACCACCGCGGTGGCGAAAGGCGACCTCTCCCAGAAGATCACCGTGGACGTCAAGGGCGAGATCCTCGAACTGAAGAACACGATCAACACGATGGTCGACCAACTGTCGTCCTTCGCGGAAGAGGTAACGCGTGTCGCCCGCGAGGTGGGCACCGAAGGCCGCCTTGGCGGGCAGGCGCAGGTGACGGGTGTGTCGGGTACCTGGAAGGACCTCACCGATTCGGTGAACCAACTCGCCGGGAACCTGACTGGTCAAGTGCGAAACATCGCCCAGGTCACCACCGCGGTGGCGAAAGGCGACCTCTCCCAGAAGATCACCGTGGACGTCAAGGGCGAGATCCTCGAACTGAAGCGAACGATCAACACGATGGTCGACCAACTGTCGTCATTCGCCGACGAGGTGACCCGAGTCGCCCGAGAGGTGGGTACCGAAGGAAAGCTCGGTGGTCAGGCTGAGGTGAAAGGCGTTTCCGGAACGTGGCGGGACCTCACGGACTCCGTGAACTTCATGGCCGCCAACCTGACGGACCAGGTGCGAAACATCGCCGCTGTGACGACCGCAGTCGCGAAAGGTGACCTCTCGAAGAAGATCACCGTCGACGCGAAGGGCGAGATCCTCCAGCTCAAGGACACGATCAACACGATGGTCGACCAGCTGTCTTCGTTCGCCGCCGAGGTGACCCGAGTCGCCAAAGAGGTGGGTACCGAAGGGAAACTCGGGGGACAAGCCGAGGTCGAGGGCGTGTCGGGTGTGTGGCGTGGCCTGACGGAGAACGTGAACCAGATGGCCTCCTCGCTGACCACCCAGGTGCGAGCCATCGCAGACGTTGCCACCGCCGTGACCGAAGGTGACCTGACGCGATCGATCACGGTCGAGGCTTCCGGCGAGGTGGCAGAGCTGAAAGACAAGATCAACCAGATGATCTCGAACCTCGCCGAGACGACGAAGCGGAACGAGGAACAGGACTGGCTCAAGACCAACCTGGCGAAGGTCTCGGCGATGATGCAGGGTCAGCGCGATCTCGAAACCGTTACGCGGTTGATCATGAGCGAGCTGACCCCCACGGTGTCTGCTCAGCACGGTGCTTTCTTCCTTGCCGAAGCAGCAGAAGACGATCCAAGCAGCGTCCGGCTCACATTGAAGGCGAGCTACGGATACAAGAGACGCAAGAACGTTCCAACTGTGTTCGAGGAGGGTGAAGCGCTTGTCGGGCAAGCGGCTCTCGAGAAACACCCCATCCTGATCACCGATGCTCCTCACGACTACATCAAGGTGGCGTCGGGACTTGGCGAATCCGACCCGGTAAACGTCATCGTCTTGCCGGTCGTCTTCGAAGAGCACGTGCTCGGTGTGATCGAGCTCGCCTCGTTCAGGCCGTTCTCGGAGGTCAACCAGACGTTCCTGAACCAAGTCATCGAGACGATCGGCGTCGTTCTGAACACGATCATCGCCAACGTGAGGACGGAAGAGCTCCTGGAACAGTCGCAACGCTTAACGCAGGAGCTGCAGTCCCAGTCCGAGGAGCTGCAGACGCAACAGGAAGAACTGCAACAGACGAATGAGGAGCTTCAAGAGAAGGCTGAGCTACTGGCCGAGCAGAACCGCAAGATCGAGATCAAGAACCAAGAGATCGAGATGGCGCGGATAGGCCTCGAAGAGAAAGCTCAGCAACTCGCCCTCAGCTCGAAGTACAAGAGTGAGTTCCTGGCCAACATGTCCCACGAGTTGCGTACTCCTCTGAACAGCCTCCTCATCCTCGCGAAGCTGCTCTCACACAACGAAGAGAACAACCTGACGCAGAAGCAGGTGGAGTTCGCCGACACGATCCACAACGCGGGCTCGGACCTGCTGTCTCTGATCAACGACATCCTCGACCTGTCAAAGGTGGAGGCGGGCAAGATGGACGTGAACCCGGCCGAGGTCGACCTGCGGAATATGAAGGACGATCTCGCTCAAGCATTCAACCCGGTCGCACATCAGCAGGATCTGTCGTTCAGCGTCGAGGTCGCATCAGACACTCCAAAGATCATCCTGACCGATCAGCAACGCTTGCAGCAGATCCTGAACAACCTGCTATCCAACGCGTTCAAGTTCACTCCCCAGGGCGGGGTGAAGATCTCGGTCGGCCTTGCTTCCCCCAAAACGATGTTCATCGCCGACAACCTTCAGAAAGCCACCAAGGTCGTGTCGTTCGCGGTGACGGACACGGGGGTCGGCGTGCCACCCGACAAGCTGCGATTGATCTTCGAGGCTTTCCAGCAAGCGGATGGGACGACCTCCCGCAAGTACGGCGGAACCGGGCTTGGACTGTCGATCAGCCGCGAGATCGCCCGGCTCCTCGGTGGCGAGATCCAGGTGGCCTCCGAAGAAGGGAAAGGCTCCACGTTCACGCTCTATCTCCCCTTGAAGTACCGGCCGCTCAAGCGACCGGCGGTTCAACCGGGTGGCGACACCGAGCCTGCTTTCTTGGTGTCCGAGGACATCGAAGGTGTCGAGCATGACGAAGCAAGAGGGCTCTTGCTCAGGTCGGATGATCCGGCGTTGCTCGAGCAGAGCGAGGTCGGCGACGATAGAGCCGACCTGCAGCCCGGGGATCGCGTCCTCCTCGTGATCGCCGGCACACCTAAAGACGCGCGCACGATCTTGAATGTCGGTCGATCCAAGGGTTACAAGGTGATGGTCGCCCTCAAGGGCGACTCGGGTATGGCTTTGGCCCGCGAGTACGCGCCGGACGCGATATTCCTGGACAACGAGATCGCCGTTGTGGACGGGCTTGTGGTCCTACACCACCTGAAACGCGAGGCTGCTACCCGTCATATCCCTGTAACGGTGATCTCCGACGAGGAACAACGTCACCACGCGATGAGATCGGGGGCCATCGGGTACGTCGCGAAGCCGGTAAACAAGAAGAAAGTTGCCGCATCGCTCGGTGAGATGACGGACTTCATCGAGCGCGGGGTTCGGAACCTGCTCATAGTGGAAGACGACGCCACCGAGCGTTCCTCGATGGTCGATCTGATCGGTACCGGCGACGACATCTCTGTCACGGCCGTCGATTCGGGCGAAGCAGCCGTCAAACAATTGGAGCTGAAGCCGTTCGATTGCATGGTGCTCAGCCCCCGACTGGCGGGTTCCTCGAGTTTCGAGCTGCTCGAGAAGCTCAAAGCAGATTCAGCTTTCCTCCGCACTCCGGTGATCATCTACAGCGGGAAGGAGCTAACCCGCGAAGAGGAATCGAAGCTGTCCGCTTACGCCGATTCGATAGTCGTGAAGGACGTTCAATCTCCGGCCCACCTTCTCGACGAGACGTCGCTGTTCCTCCACCGTGTGGAAGCGCAACTCCCGACGGAGAAGCGCCGCATCATCGAGAACCTCCACAACGCAGACGACGTCTTCCGGGGGAAGAAAGTGATGATCGTGGATGACGATGTCCGCAACGTGTTCGCCCTGACGAGCCTTCTAGAAGGGCGGGGGATGGACGTCGTCTATGCCGAGAATGGCCGGGACGGCATCGAGACCCTGGACAAGAACAGTGACGTGAATCTCGTGTTGATGGACATCATGATGCCGGAGATGGACGGGTATCAGACGATGCGCGCGATCCGCAAGCAAGCGGAATTCAAAGGACTACCGATCATCGCGCTGACGGCCAAGGCGATGAAAGGCGATCGCGAGAAGAGCATCGCGGCAGGGGCCTCCGACTACATCACTAAGCCGGTTGACACCGATCAGCTGCTATCGCTGATGCGGGTGTGGCTGTACAAGTAGGCAGAGCGGTGGCCGAGACGCCCAGGGTTCTGCTGGTCGACGACCGTCGCGAGAACCTGATCGCGCTCGAAGCGGTGCTCGAGCCACTCGGCCTCGTGCTGGTGACGGCGACCTCCGGCGAGGAGGCTTTGGGGCTCCTTTTGAAGGACCACTTCTCGGTGATCCTCCTCGACGTTCAGATGCCGGGGATGGATGGCTTCGAAACAGCTAAACGGATCAAGGAGCGCCCCAGGACGACCGATATACCGATCATCTTCTTGACCGCTATCAGCCAGGACCCCACGCAGGCTCTCCTCGGATACTCGTCCGGTGCGGTCGACTACATCTCCAAGCCATTCGATCCGAACTCACTCAAGGCGAAGGTCTCGGTTTTAGTGGAGCTCAACCAGAAGAACGAACTGCTCAAAGCTCAAACCGCTGAGCTCGCTCGTTCTAACGACGAGCTTCAGCAGTTCGCTTACATCGCGTCGCACGACTTGAACGAACCGTTGCGAGTGGTGACCGGATACCTCGACCTTCTTCAGGAGGACTATGAGGACAAGCTGGACGAGCCGGCCCAGATGTACATCAAGCAAGCTGCCGCGTCTGCCGCCCGGATGGGATCGCTGATCGAGGACCTTTTGCGTTATTCCAGGGTTGGGTCGGCCGAGCGCACCATGGAGCCGATGGAGCTGCAAGCAGCACTCGACCAAGCGCTCGACAATCTGTCGATGACGGTCGCGGAAGCCGGGGCGAACGTCACACACGATGGGTTGCCCACCGTCGTGGGGGATCAAAGACTCGTGACGCAGTTGTTCCAGAACTTGGTTTCCAACGCCATGAAGTTCCGCGATCACGACGATCCGGAGATTCACGTAAGCGCCGTCAAGGATGGGGAGAAATGGGTCGTGCACGTCACGGACAACGGGATCGGGTTCGACCCTTCCCACGCGAGCCGGTTGTTTGACATCTTCCAGAGGCTGCACACCAGCACGGAGTACCCTGGAACCGGTATCGGCTTGGCGATCTGCAAGAAGATCGTTGAGCAACATGGGGGCCGTATCTGGGCCGAGTCTGAACCCGGCAAAGGATCGACTTTCTCCTTCTCGCTACCGGAGGCGCGATGAGCCCGGTAACTCACAACTTCAGCGTGCTCTTGGTCGAAGACAGCATCGGCGACGCCGGGCTCGTTATTCAGATGCTCAAGCGGAGTCCAGTCATCCAGACCGAGGTCGATCACGTCGAACGTGTCTCGGCTGCGCGAGCGAAGCTCCATACGCGCAGTTACGACTGCATCCTCTTGGACCTGGGGCTTCCCGACACCCAGGGGCTCGAGGCGTTGCGTTTGATCCGCAGCGCGACGCAGGATGCCGCGATCGTCGTCCTAACGGGATTCGAGGATGAAGAGACCGAGATCGAGGCCCTGCAAGAGGGGGCTCAGGACTACCTCGCAAAGAACCGGATCAACGGATACGTGCTCGGGCGTGCGATCCGCTACGCCGTGGAGAGGCAACGCGTCGAGAGCGCCCAACGGCATTTCCTCGACAACGCAGCGCACGAGTTAAGGACACCGCTTTCGATCCTCCAGGGCGCCGCCGACATCCTCGAGCTGCACAAGGACGATCTGGACAAGCAGAAATTCGACGAGCTGGTCGGCGTCATCTCCAAGCAGGGCAAGAAGGTGGGTCACCTCCTCAATCAATTGCTAGAACTGTCGGAGTTGAGCACGCTCGATCGAAGTGACCTCGTGCCCGTGTCGCTGACGAAGACCGTCGAGTCGGCGCTCTACGCCTCACCCGCTCCGGACGGCAAGACCGTAGAACGAGCGATCGCCGACGAGTTCAAGGTGCTTGCCCATCCAGAACGTCTGCAGATGATCGTGGGGCACCTCCTGACCAACGCTTATCAATATGGAGGCGGGATCGTCAGGATCGAAGCTGTGTCGGAGCCCACCCGGACCGTGCTCACCGTTGCAGACGACGGCCCCGGAGTCCCCGAGGAGCTCGTCGACCAGCTCTTCGAGCCGTTCGGACGCGGCTCCCTGTGGCATCCGCAGGGTTCCGGCCTGGGCCTCGCTCTTACCCGCCGCCTGGCGAAGTCGTTCGATGCCGAGGTGTCCTACACGCCGGGGACCCCCGGCGGCGCCCGGTTCGAGGTGCATCTCAGGCCCGTCTAAGCCTCCCGGTCCCAGGGATACACCCCTAGGGCGGCGAACCTTCCGGGTATGCGCTCGAGGGTCGCTCTGTTCGTCGCCGTGGCTTGTGTCCAAGCCTTGTTCGCGGCCGCCCCCGTGGGGGCCCAGCAACCGCGGAATTACCCCGAGTTCACCTACGAGCGCGTCCGGGTGGAGATGCGCGACGGCGTGAAGCTGTCGGCCGACATCTATCGCCCCGTTACCGATGGTGAGAAAGTCCCGGTGATCCTCCAGCTCACGCCTTACCACCAGCTCTATAACGCTCTCGATCCGAGAGAGACCGATCTTCCGGCCGGCGACGCCCGTTTGTTCGTGCCCAAGGGTTACGCGTACGTGGTGGCCGACGTTCGCGGGACCTATGGGTCCGGGGGGTGCTGGGATTACGGCGGCATCAAGGAACGACACGACGGTTACGACCTGGTCGAGTGGCTCGGTACCCGGAGCTGGTCCAACGGGAAGGTCGCGATGACTGGAGGGTCTTACGATGGCACCACGGCTAACGCCGCGGCCGTCGAACGCCCACCACACCTCGCAACGATCGTTCCAGTTTCGGCCATCAGTCGCTGGTGGGGCTACGCGTACCAACAGGGGACGCGTTCGACGTACTCGGGTGAGTCCGCAGACATCGATCCACCGTCCGACACCCCGACGGATTTCATGTTCGCCTACGGATTCCTTCCTCCGCCGGATCCCGGTGCGATGACCGACGCTCAGCAAACGGCGATGCGTTGGAACCTGTGCGATCGCGTCGAGAAGTTCATGAAGGGTTACAGCACGCAGCCCGACTACGACGCGTTCTGGAAGCAGCGTGACTATCTGCGCTTGGCGGATCGGGTCGACGTGCCGGTCCTCGTTTCCCACGGGCAGCTCGATTTCAACGTCAAGACGTGGGAGGGAACCGCATGGTTCCAAGCCCTCGACACCGAGAAAGCGATGGTGCTTGGGCAGTGGGCCCACGCGAGCCCGCGCGGTAAGTACGGAGACTGGGACGCGTTCCTGGAGAAGTGGTTCGAACGCTGGCTGTACGGCGTCGACAACGGAGTAGAGGACGAACCCGCCGTGCGTGTCCAGACCAACGATGGCAAATGGCACCTGCAGAACGGTTGGGGAATCACTCCGACGGCCAATCATTGGTTGGAAGGGCCGGACACGTTCACTTACTTCGACGATGGAGCGCTCACGGAATCCGAGATGCTGCGGGGAATCGGGGAAGGTGAGCGTTTCGTTCGCGTCAAGATCGAAAGCAGTGAGGGGCAAGAGCGCATGATCGGACGACCGACTCTTGAACTGGTCGTCGAGAGCGACTCACCCAGCACCCATTTCGTCGCAGTCCTCTTGGATGTAGCGAAGACGGGCCAGCAGCAGGTGGTTTCACGAGCTTTCATGAACGCCCGTTACCGGCACGGTCGGGGGATGGGCAAGGACCTGGTTCCCGGCAAGCGGTACGAGGTCAGCCTGGAATTCATCGATAAGGACTGGGTGGTCGCCGACGGTCATCACCTGGAGCTGTTGATCGGCTCGTCGTCCAATACGTGGGTGGCCCCCGATGAGCGGCGAGCTACGAACACGATTTACCTAAAGAAGAGCTCTTTTCGTCGACCGATGTCGACTCTCGCGCCGTCTCGTTGGTAAGGTGTTTCGAAACGCCCTTTAAATCGGCCCTGTGAGGCCGGAAAGGAGCAGAGATTTGCTGCGCACGCCCACGCTTCCCCTAGGGGAGGCGATTTTTTTGGTTACCCTCGACCCTCCGTGCGGCTTCGCCGCCGGGTCTCGGGCATATGGCTGCTGAGGCCCTCAAGGCCGAGGACTTCGTCCTCAAAGCCCAGGTGATGGACTCGGAGGACGTGCGGCGCGCCCTTAGCCGGGTTGCTCACGAGATCGTCGAAGGCAACAAAGGCACGCAAGACCTGGTTCTCGTCGGCATCCGCACACGAGGCGGCCCGCTGGCCGAGAGGGTCGCCGAGGCGATCGCCTCGTTCGAAGGGGCGAACGTCCCCGCCGGAGCGCTCGACGTCACGCTTTACCGGGACGATGTCGGACTGAGGGGGCCGCGCGGGGTGGAATCGACGACAGTCCCGGTTGATATCGACGGGCGGATCGTCGTCCTCGTCGACGATGTTCTCTACACCGGTCGCACGATCCGGGCTGCTTTCGATGCATTGCTGGACCTGGGCCGACCCCGGGCGATCCGGCTCGCGGTGCTCGTCGATCGCGGTCACCGGGAGCTCCCGATCCGAGCCGACTACGTCGGGAAGAACCTGCCCACTGCAGCCGACGAAGTCGTTCGAGTGCACCTCGAGGAGATCGACGGCGAGGACGCAGTCGTCATCGGGGGGGGCCGGGGGGCTGGTAGCGAGCGCTTGCGCGAGCGGACCCCCCGGGAGGATGGGGGCAGCGCATGAAACACCTTTTGACGATGGATCAACTCACGGCGGACGACATCACCTCGATCCTCGACACCGCCGCCTCTTTGCGTCGGGTCACCGACCGGCCGATCAAGAAATTGCCGACGCTCAGGGGACGCACGGTCTGCAATCTCTTTTACGAGCCTTCAACGCGAACGCGCATCTCGTTCGAGCTCGCCGCGAAGCGCCTGTCGGCAGACGTCATCAACTTCTCGGCCGACGCACGTTCCTCGGTGACCAAGGGCGAATCCCTGAAGGACACAGCCTGGACGCTGGAGGCCATGGGCGTCGACGCCATCGTGGTCCGGCACTGGTCCTCCGGTGCGCCGGAGCAACTGTCCCGGTGGGTTCGAGCGAGCGTGATCAACGCGGGGGACGGCCAGCACGAGCATCCGACCCAGGCGCTGCTCGATCTCTTCTCGATCAGAGAACGTTTCAAAGATTTCGAAGGGCTCAAGGTAGCGATCGTGGGCGACATCCTGCACTCGCGCGTCGCCCGATCGAACGTGAAGGGTCTGATCACGATGGGAGCCGAAGTCGTTCTCATCGGACCCGCCACACTGCTCCCGAGCGCCGAAGCGGCATGGGGCGCAACGGTCTCGACCGACCTCGATTCAGTGATCGAAGACGTGGATATCTGCTACCTGTTGCGAGTTCAGAAGGAGCGACAGTCGGAGCAGTTCTTCCCCACGGATCGCGAGTACGCAGCTCTCTGGGGACTCGACATGAAGCGGATGGGCCGGATGAAACCGGATGCTCTCGTCATGCATCCCGGTCCGATGAACCGTGGGGTCGAGATCGCAGCCGAAGTATCGGAGTCTCCCCGGTCGATAGTTCTCGACCAGGTTGCCAACGGGCTGGCGGTTCGGATGAGCCTTCTCTATCTCATGCTCGGCGGAGAGAATCTGGGGGATGCGGTATGAGCTATCTGATCCGCGGGGGCCGCGTCGTCGACCCCGCAACGGGACGCGACGAAACGCTCGACGTGTTGATCGAAGGCACCTCGATCACGGAGGTGGCGGCCAAGATCACATCCGATGCCGGTGTGGTGGATGCGTCGGGCTGCATCGTGGCCCCAGCGCTTGTCGACATGCATACACATGTGCGAGAGCCGGGCCGCGAAGACGAGGAGACGATCGCCACCGCGTCGGCGGCGGCAGCCGCCGGCGGTTACTCGGCGATCTGTGCGATGCCGAACACGGATCCCGTCGCCGACACGGCCGCTGTCGTCGAGACCGTCTGGTCCGCCGGACGCGACTGTGGGTTGGTCGAGGTGTTACCCGCCGGAGCATTGACCAGGGGGCAGATGGGCACCGAGATGGCCGATCTCGGCGAGATGTACCACTCGCCGGCGCGGGTGCGCCTTTTCACCGACGACGGTAAAGGTGTTCAGGACGCCCTTATTGCGAGAAGGCTCATGGAGTACCTGAAGGGGTTCGACGCTATCTACGCGGAGCACTGCGAGGTCGAAGCTCTTGCACGGGACGGTCATATGCACGAAGGGGAACGCTCCATCTCTCTAGGACTGAGAGGTCAGCCCGCTGCAGCGGAGGAGCTGATGGTTGCTCGTGACATCGCGCTTGCGCGCTTGACGGGTTGCCGGCTCCATCTGCTCCACTTGTCCACCGCACGCTCGGTCGATCATGTCCGCGCCGCGAAGGCGGAGGGCATGCGAGTGACTGCGGAGGCAACGCCACACCACTTCTCGCTGACCGACGGTGCTCTGGCCTCCTACGACCCGAACGCAAAGGTCAATCCGCCGTTGCGAACCGAAGAGGACCGGCTTGCCGTGATCCAGGGGCTCGCCGATGGCACGATCGATGCGATAGCTACCGACCATGCCCCCCACGCCCCCGAAGAGAAGGATCAGGAGATCACGCTCGCCCCCCCGGGACTGATCGGTCTCGAGACGGCGCTCGCTCTGGTGCTGACGGAGTTGGTCGAGCCCGGGCATCTCTCGCTGGGTGCCGCCCTTGGAGCCTGCTCGTCGAGGCCGGCCAGGATCCTGGGCCTCGATTCCCACGGGGGACCGATCGAGGCCGGGGCCCCGGCCCATCTGTGCGTCTTCGATCCCGAGTTGTCGTGGACCGTCGAGCCCCCGTTCAGGTCTCGGTCCGCGAATACTCCTTTCCTCGGCCGAACCCTGAAGGGGCGGGTCCGGCATACCTTCTATGGCGGACGGCAAACGGTGAGCGACTCGAAGGTGACGGGCGAGGTGCTGGTATGAGCGACGCGATTCTTGCGCTAGAGGACGGAACGATCTTTCGCGGGACGTCCTTCGGGGCGAACGGGACGTCATCCGGTGAGGTCTGCTTCAACACGGGGATGACTGGATACCAAGAAGTCCTTACCGACCCCTCGTATCACGGGCAGATCGTCACGATGACGAGCGTGCAGATCGGCAATACCGGGGTGAATGGGTTCGACGATCAGTCGATCAAGCCCTGGGTAGCCGGGTTCGTCGTCCGCGACCTGTCTCTTATGCACTCGTCGTGGCGAGCGACGAACACGTTGGATGAGTATCTGAAGCACCACGGCGTGCCGGGGATCTGGGGTATCGACACGCGCAGGCTGACGCGACACATCCGGACACACGGAGCGCTGCTCGGTGTCGTCTCCAACGAGATATCGGATCCCGCCGAGCTCGTGGATCGGGCGAAGGCATCTCCGAGCCTCGTCGGTCGCGATCTCGTTGCCGAGGTCACGACCAAGCAGGCTTACCAGTGGGGGACCGAGCAGCTGAAGGAGCGGACAACCACCGGTTACGCCGCGGGGGCCGAGACGGCCAGCGCGTCCTCGCAGCTCCTTTCTGCTTATGAGGGCCGTCGATTCAAGGTAGCGGCGTTCGACTTCGGCATCAAGCGCAACATCCTCGATCTGCTGGTCGCTTGCGGCTGCGACGTGACGGTAGTGCCGGCATCGACGAGCGCGGACAAGATCCTTGCCGGTGGATACACAGGAGTCTTCCTGTCGAACGGCCCGGGCGACCCGGAACCGGTCGACTATGCGATCGTAACGGTGGCCGCTTTGCTCGGTCGCGTCCCCGTCTTCGGGATCTGTCTCGGCCACCAGATACTCGGGCTTGCGGTCGGCGGGCGAACGTTCAAGCTTCCGTTCGGGCACCGCGGCTCGAACCATCCGGTCAAGCGCTTCGACAACCCGCGCGTCGAGATCACCTGTCAGAACCACGGGTTCGCGGTCGAACCGGGATCACTGGACGGAACTCCGGCCCACCTCACGCACGAGAACCTCAACGACCAAACGGTCGAAGGTCTGGCCATCCCCGGAGTGGCCTACAGCGTTCAGTACCATCCCGAGGCCGGTCCCGGCCCCCACGACTCCCGCTATCTCTTCGAGCAGTTCCGCGAGTTGATGATGACGTTCGAACCGAGCAAGGTGGAAGTCGGGCAAGGAGTGATGTCTTGATGGCGAAGAAAGGAGCGAAGGTCGATGGGAAGAGGAGACAGAAAGCGAACAAGGTGGAAGAAAGACCGCCAGCGCAGGAAGCGGGTACGCGACAAGCGCAAGGCGGAAGCGCGCGGGGAAGCGCGCAAGTAGAAGCACCTACCTACAGCGTTCTCGGGATCGATCACGTTCACGTGACGGCCCCGACAGAGCTGCTCGACGACGTGATCGAGTGGTACAGAAACTCGCTTCGGCTGCAGGAGCTGGACAAACCGGAAGGGACGCGTCCCGAAGGGGCCTGGTTCCTGGCGGGAAGTCAGGAAGTGCATCTCTCGGTCGACGAGCACAATCCGCCCAAGACCGCACACTTCGGGATCGTGGTCGACGACCACGAGGCGGTCCTCGAAGCACTCCGCGAAGCGGGTTGCCACATCGAGCAGGCGACGAAGATCCCGGGCCGGTTCCGTTTCTACACGCGCGATCCGGCAGGCAACAGGCTCGAGATCGTGCATTACACGGACGCCGAGGTTGTTGTGGTCGAGCACGGCAAGGGCGAGATGCGCGCCAAAGTCCTGCATGAGGAGAAATAGATAACCGATGCCTAAGCGCACCGATCTAAAGAAGATCCTGGTCATCGGTTCCGGACCAATCGTTATCGGCCAGGCCTGCGAGTTCGATTACTCCGGCGTCCAGGCTTGCAAGGTATTGAGGGCCGAGGGCTACAGCGTCGTGCTCGTCAACTCGAATCCCGCGACGATCATGACCGACCCGGAATTCGCAGACGCTACGTACGTCGAGCCGATCACTGCCGAGTACGTGGCCAAGATCATCGCCAAGGAACGTCCGGACGCATGTCTTCCCACGCTCGGTGGGCAAACAGGCCTGAACGTAGCGATGGAACTGGCCGGCGCCGGGGTGTTCGAGGAATACGGGGTCGAGCTGATCGGTGCGCAAACCGATTCGATCCGCAAGGCCGAGGACCGGCGCCTCTTCAAGCAGACGATGGCAGAAGCCGGTATCGACCTGCCCCGTTCGACATTCGCCTACTCGGTCCCCGAGGCATTAGAGGCGGCCGACGAGCTCGGCTATCCGGTAGTCATCCGCCCCTCCTACGTGCTCGGTGGAGGGGGCTCGGGGGTCGTGAGGGATGGAGGCGAGCTCGAGCGGGTGGCATCCGAAGGGATCCGCCTGTCGACGATCGGCGAGGTGCTCGTCGAGGAATCGATCGAGGGATGGAAAGAGTTCGAGCTCGAGGTCATGCGCGACGTAAAGGACAACGTCGTCGTCGTGTGTCCGATCGAGAACGTCGATCCGATGGGTGTTCACACGGGAGACTCGATCACGGTGGCTCCGGCGATGACCCTGACCGATGTCGAGTATCAAGGGATGCGCGACGACGCCGCAAGCGTCATGCGGGCGATCGGCGTCGAGACCGGCGGATCGAACGTGCAGTTCGCCGTTCATCCCGGTACCGGCCGGCGCGTGGTGATCGAGATGAACCCGCGGGTGTCTCGTTCCAGTGCATTGGCCTCCAAGGCAACCGGGTTCCCGATCGCGAAGATCGCCGCCAAGCTCGCCGTGGGCTACACCCTCGACGAGATCCCGAACGACATCACGAAGAAGACGCCGGCGTCCTTCGAGCCGTCGATCGACTACGTGGTCGTCAAGATCCCCCGCTGGGCGTTCGAGAAGTTCCCCGACGCCGAAAAGAGGTTGGGGACGAAGATGAAATCGGTCGGTGAGGTCATGGCGATCGGGCGGACCTTCGCTGAAGCGCTGCAGAAGGGACATCGTTCGCTCGAGCAAGGTTTCGCAGGGCTCAGTGCGGGGCTCACTGAGGACATGGACGAGCAGGACCTCCGGACCCGTCTTGCGATCCCTGCAGAGCACCGGCTGCGATTGGTCGAACAGGCCCTGTACCAGGGCTTGTCGGTCGAAGAGGTGTCGAAGTTGTCCTCCATCGACCCGTGGTTCGTGGACCAGATGAACCGGCTCGCCGGCGCCCGGCGCGACTTGGAACGGCTCGAGGATGTGTCTGCGCTTGACCGGTCGACGCTCTACGAGGCGAAGCAACTCGGTTTCTCGGACGCGCAACTGGCCTCATTCACCGGAAGCACGGAGGAGATCGTCCGTGCCCATCGCATCGAACTCGGCGTGCTGCCGACCTACAAGACCGTCGACACCTGCGCGGCGGAGTTCGAGGCGTCGACCCCGTACTACTACTCGACCTACGAGGAAGAGGACGAGGTTGCGCCGTCGGACCGGTCGAAGGTGTTGATCCTCGGGTCGGGTCCCAATCGGATCGGCCAGGGCATCGAATTCGACTACTGCTGCGTCCACGCCGCGTTCGCGTTGGGCGAGGCGGGGTTCGAGACGATCATGTTGAACTGCAACCCGGAAACCGTCTCCACCGATTACGACACGTCCGACCGCCTCTATTTCGAACCTCTGACGTTCGAAGACGTGATGAACGTCGTCGAGAAAGAGAAGCCGATCGGCGTCATCGTGCAGCTCGGGGGACAGACACCGCTGAAGCTCGCCGGGCCTCTGGCGAAAGCGGGGGTTCCCATACTCGGAACGTCCCCCGACGCTATCGACCGCGCCGAGGATAGAGAGCGCTTCGGCGAGCTGCTGGCGGACCTCGCGCTCCCTCAACCGCCGAACGGGATGGCCCGGTCGACCGCCGAGGCACGCGCGGTTGCCGATTCGATCGGTTACCCGGTGTTGGTGAGACCGTCGTATGTCCTTGGGGGCCGGGCGATGGAGATCGTGTACGAAGAGGGAACGCTCGATCGCTACATGGCCACGGCGGCCCAGGTGTCTCCGGCGCACCCGGTTCTCGTCGACAAGTTTCTGGAGGGAGCGATCGAGATCGATGCCGACGCGATCTTCGACGGCGAAGAGCTCTACATCGGCGGGATCCTCGAGCACATCGAGGAGGCCGGCATCCATTCCGGGGACTCGGCTTGTGCCATCCCGCCGTTCACCCTGGGCAATGCGCAGATCCGCAGCGTCGTGGAGTTCACCGAGGCGATCGCCCGAGGACTCGGCGTATCCGGACTGATCAACATCCAGTTCGCGGTCAAGGACGAGCAGGTGTTCGTGCTTGAGGCGAATCCCAGGGCATCCCGAACGGTCCCTTTCACATCGAAAGCAACGGGGGTGCCCTGCGCGAAGGTCGCCGCCCGCGTGATGGCCGGCGCGACGCTCGCCGAGCTGCGGGCAGAGGGCCTGGTCCCCGAGCGCAAGATCGGACACGAAGACCTCCGACACGTTGCGATCAAGGAAGCCGTCCTGCCCTTTGAGCGTTTCCACGGTGTCGATACCGTCCTTGGACCCGAGATGCGTTCGACCGGCGAGGTCATGGGGATCGACAAGCACTTCGGATTCAGTTTCGCCAAAGCGGAGGCTTCGGCCCACGTACGACTGCCGATCAAGGGCACCGTCTTCATCTCGGTTTCCAACCGCGACAAACGATCGGTGATCTTTCCGGCCAAAAGGCTGCATGACCTCGGGTTCCACCTCCTGGCGACGAGAGGCACCGCGGACGTGCTGCGACGCGCCGGAGTCGAAGTCGAGCAGATCCCCAAAGTGTCGGCCCCCACGGAACCGGGCCAGATGAACGTCGTCGAGAAGATCGCCAGCGGCGAGGTGGACATGATCTTCAACACCCCGTTCGGTCGCGGTGCCCGGTCCGACGGCTATTTCATCCGCACTGCAGCGGTGCAGGCCGGTGTGCCTTGCATCACCACGATGGCCGGCATGGCGGCAGCCGTTCAGGGCATCGAGGCTCTGATGAGCGGCGAGGTCGGCGTTCGCTCGTTGCAGGAGTATCTGGCTGAGGACTCTCGCGCCCGCGAGGCGAAGTGATGCTGATCTCTACCGGCGAGATCCTCTCGCACAAGAAATACGGCGAGCATTACCACTCGCTCACGATCGTGAGCCCCGAGATCGGGGAGAAGGTGCGACCGGGTCAGTTCGTCAACGTTCGCTGTGGTGTGAACCAGGCGAACATCCTGAGGCGCCCGTTTTCCGTCCACCGGGTCCACAAACGCGGAGGTTGGGCCTCGACCCTCGAGATCGTTTTCGACATCCGGGGGCCGGGCACCGAATACCTCTCACACCTTCGCGGCCATGCGATCGTCGATCTGATCGGTCCGCTGGGCCGTGGGTTCGTTGCTCCCAAGCGCAGAGCTCACTGTCTGCTGGTCGGCGGCGGTGTCGGCGCGGCCCCCCTTTTCTTCCTGGCCGACGAGTTGCGCAACGAGGGGCACCGCGTGGACGTGATCCTCGGCGCCCGCGATTCGGGCCTCCTCCTGAACGCCATCGATGCCCGGCGGTTGGCGTCCGTGTGCGTAACGACGACCGAGGACGGTAGCGCCGGGACGCAAGGCCGTGTTACCGACGTTCTCGAAGACACGTTGACGCGCTGTGAGACCGAAGTCGTATACGCATGCGGTCCACATCCGATGTTGGCAGCCGTCTCGCGCGTGTGCGCCGAGCGGAAGATCCCCATCCAGGTGGCTGTGGAGGAGTTGATGGCTTGCGGCTATGGGGTGTGCATGACGTGTGTGATGCCCCTGCAACGCAGACGCAGGAAGGACGAGTCCGCCGACGACGCGTTGGTTTACGCACGGTCGTGCACGGAAGGTCCCGTGTTCAATGGAGAAGCGGTGGTCTGGAACGGTGAGGCCGATCTCGTAGCCGAGGATCAGGCCGAGCTGTCACCGGCCGGCGTTCCTACGCGCATGAGTCCTCTGTTCGACATCGAGGACGAACACCCACCTCCGGGGAACTGACATGGCGGACGGAACGAGCTCTTCACCACTAGCGGTCACCCTCGGAGCCATGGAGCTTCAGACGCCTGTGCTGGTCGCATCCGGGACATTCGGGGCGGGCCGAGAGGCCTCCGTTTTCGTCGACCTTCCCAAGCTCGGCGGGGTCATCGTGAAGTCGATGACGATCGTGCCGTGGCGAGGCAAGCCCACGCCACGGATGTGCGAGACGCCATCGGGGATCCTCAACGCGATCGGCATCCAGAACAAAGGTGTCGATCACTTCGTGGCCGAGGATCTCCCGTGGTTGTTGAAGCGCAAGGCAACGGTGATCGCCTCGATCGCGGGCAACACCGTGGACGAGTTCGTGAAGGTTGCGGACAAGCTGCGGACCGGTGCGCGTGGGATCGCCGCCGTCGAGGTCAATATCTCGTGTCCCAACCTCGAAGACCGCAACAACATGTTCGCCCACTCGGTCGAGGCCACGTCGGCGGTCGTCGGCGAGGTGAAGAAAGCTCTCTCCCGCGTTCCGGTATTCCCCAAACTCTCGCCGAACGTCACCTCGCTGAGCACTATCGCCGAGGCCGCTCTGAACGCAGGGGCGGACGGATTGTCGCTGGTCAACACAGTGTTCGGCATGGCGATCGACGTGAGGTCGCGGCGGCCGAAGCTCGCAGGCACGATCGGCGGGCTATCGGGCCCCGCGATCCACCCGATCGCGGTGCGTGCTATCCACGAGGTTCACCGCGCGTTCCCACACGTTCCGATCATCGGACAAGGCGGGGTGGCGTCGGCAGACGATGCGCTGCAGATGATCTTGGCCGGGGCCTCCGCGGTGGCGGTAGGCACGGCTAACTTCGTGCAGCCACGCGCATCTCTCGAGATCACCGATGGGATCCGTGCCTATGTCGAGGAGCAAGGACTCGCGAGTGTGTCGGAGCTGGTCGGCGCGGTGAAGCTCGAAGGATGATCGCCAGCCCGCTCTGTTTGGCGATCGACACGCCGGACCGATCCTCGATCGAGCAGTTGGTCGACGCCACCAAGGACGTCATCGGGATCTACAAGGTCGGACTGACGTCGATCTACGGCGTCGGCGTGGATGCGATCGAGGCTATCGACTGGGCCGGGCGCCCTTTGTTCCTCGACGCGAAGCTTCACGACATCCCGGTGCAGATCGAAGGGGCGGTCGACGCGATGCGCGGCCTGGGGATCAGTTACGTGACCGTGCACGCCTCGGGTGGCGAGGAGATGCTTCGCTCCGCGGTCAAAGCTGCTGGTGACGAGATGCAGATCCTTGCCGTAACGATCCTGACCAGCCTCCAGACGGACGACCTTGCGGCGATGGGATCCGATCGGAAACCGGGGGATCTCGTCATGCGTTTGGGTCAACTGGCGCTCGAAGCCGGAGTTTCGGGCCTCGTCTGTTCTCCACTCGAGGTAGGGGCTCTGCGCGCACGGTTCGGCTCCCGTACCGAGGGGGGCCCCCTTCTCGTGACGCCGGGTATCCGTCCGGCGGGCTCGGATCCGGGCGATCAGCGGCGCACGCTGGGCCCCCGGGAAGCGATCGAGGCGGGGGCGGACGTGCTGGTCGTGGGGCGACCGATCACGCACGCTCCGGACCCTGGTGCCGCGGCCCGGGCCATCTTCGAGGAGGTGTCGGCCTGAACCAGAACGAGATCCTCGAGGTTCTCGAGCGAAACCGGGGCGTGCTCAAAGGTCACTTCCGTCTTTCATCGGGTCGCCACTCCGACTACTTCGTCCAGAAGTTCCGCGTTTTCGAGCACCCGAGGTTGACGCAGAGCTTGGGGGAGGAGATCGCCCGACGATGGGAAGGCAAGTTCGACGTCGTGGCCAGTCCCGCGGTCGGAGCGATCGTGCTCGGCTTCGCAACGGCCCTGGCCGCCGGGGTGCGGATGGTGTTCGCCGAACGAGACGAAGGCGAACTTGCGTTTCGCAGAGGGTTCGTTCTGGGTCCCCACGAGCGGACGCTCATAGTCGAGGACGTGATCACGACCGGTGGATCGGCTGCAGAGGTGGTCCAACTCGTCAAGTCGTCGGGGGCGACTCCCATTGGGATCGGCGCACTGCTCGATCGCGTCGATCCTGTGCGCTCGAAGGATCTGGGAGCACCGCTCGAAGCTCTGGTGGCTCTCGATGTCGCGTCGTGGGAGCAAGCAGACTGTCCTTTATGCGCGAAGGGTGAGCCCATCGACGATCCCGGGAGCCGACGCCTGTGAAATGCCGTTTCCCAAGGCCCATTACCCTCGGTCGGCCGACGGTGCCTATAATCCCGCGACGGCTCGGCGCGTTCCACAGATAACGGGACAAGATGGCCAAGCTGCTTTCGGTCAACTAAGGAGGAAGCTCGTATGCCCTTGCCCCCGCCGCTTACTGAAGAGCAGCGCCGGCAGGCCCTCGAGAAAGCCGCCATTGCCCGCCGTAAGAGAGCGGAGCTGAAAGAGCAATTGAAGAGCGGACGTACGAGTCTCGCGGATCTGATCGAGCGAACGCGCGACGAGATAGTGGGAAAGATGAAGGTTTCGACCGTGCTCGAATCATTGCCCGGTGTGGGCAGGGTCCGGGCACGCAAGATCATGGAACGCCTGGACATCTCGGAGTCCCGTCGTATGCGAGGCCTGGGCGCTAAGCAGAAGGAGAACCTCCTCAGCGAGTTCGCTCGCAGATAGGACCATCAACTTCCCCGTGAGTTTCACCACCGGCTCGGGCCGGCTCTTCGTTATCTCAGGTCCATCAGGCGCGGGCAAAGGCACCGTCGTCCGGGAGGTCCTCAAGCGAAAACCGGAAGTCAAGGTGTCCGTCTCCGCTACGACCCGGCCGATCCGTCCCCACGAGCGCCACGGTGTCGACTATCAGTTCATCTCGGTGCCACAGTTCCTGGGCATGCGAGATCGGGGAGAGTTCCTCGAATCCGCCGAGGTCTACGGCAACTACTACGGCACGCCGCGAGAACCGATCGAAGCATCGATCGCCGCTGGGAACATCGTGATCGCTGAGCTCGATATCCAGGGGGCCAACGCTGTCAAACGGGCGAAGCCCGATGCGACGCTCATCTTCATCGAGCCTCCTTCCCTGGACGACCTCTTTCTGCGCCTGAGAGGACGCGGAACCGAGGACATCGAGACCATGTCGAAGAGGATGCGGGCCGCGTACGAAGAACTAAAGAACAGAGGCGTTTACGACCACATCATCATCAACGATGAGGTTGGTAGGGCAGCGGCCGAACTCATTCGTATACTTGAGGAAAAATAGGAAGGAAACTCATGATCGAGCCCCGCATAGAAGACCTCCTGACGGACGTCGACTCCAAATACACGCTGGTGCTTCTCTCGGCCAAGCGTGCCCGTCAGATCAACTCGTACTTCACCCAGCTCGGTGAAGGTGTTAACGAGTTCACGCCGCCCCAGATCCCTTTGGGCGCCGACCGTGCCCCCAAGGCTCTCTCGATCGCACTGCGTGAGATAGCCGAAGGCAAGGTCTCCTACGAGCGCACCGCCGACGGGATCAAGTAGCAACTCCTCCCAATGGGCAATGGTGCCTCGGGAAACCCATCGACGAACCTGGCTGAGGTCGTAGCCGGCAAGAAAGTCATCCTTTGCGTCACCGGCGGTATCGCCGCGTACAAGGTCGCCTTCGTGGCGCGTGGGTTGGCTCAGGGCGGCGCCGACGTACGAGTTGTGATGACGCGTTCCGCCGAGCGCTTCGTCGGGGAGCAGACCTTCGCTGCTTTAACGAACAATCCCGTCTATCGCGACCTCTTTGGGCAGGGACACGAGGTTCCCCATGTCGAGTTGGCGCGCGGTGCCGACCTCGTCATCGTGGCTCCCGCTACGGCAAACGCGATGGCGAAGATGGCGCGGGGGATTGCGGACGATCTCTTCTCGGCCACGGTTCTAACGGCACGTTGTCCGATCCTGGTCGCTCCGGCGATGCACACCGAGATGTGGGAGAACGCCGCAACACAAGACAACGCGGCGATCCTTCAGGAGCGAGGGATCTATCTCGTGGGCCCGGTAGAGGGGGCGCTCTCCTCCGGTGACGAGGGGATCGGACGGATGGTCGAACCGGACGAGATCCTGGCTTCCGCCGCAAAGGTGATCAAACGATCGGAAGAGCTGACCGGCCGGAACTTCATCGTTACGGGGGGCGGCACCCAGGAGCCGATCGACCCCGTTCGTTTCATCGGTAACCGGTCCTCCGGTCTCATGGGGATCGAGATCGCACACGCTGCTGCAGCTCGTGGAGCCAAGGTGACGTTGATCATCGGGCCGACGAACCTGAGACCCCCTCCCGAGGTCGATGTCATCAGGGTCAAGACCGCTCAGGAGATGCGCGACGAAGTCTTCGCGGCCGCGCCGGGTGCCGACGTCGTCGTGAAAGCCGCAGCCGTCGCGGATTGGCAGTCGGACATTCACGCACCCAAGAAGCTGAAGAAAGCCGACGGACCGCCCTCGATCGAACTGGTTCCCACCCCGGACATCCTGGCCGAGCTCGGCTCGACTCCCTCGGCGCGCAAGCCGGGCGGGATTCTCGTCGGATTCGCGGCCGAGACCGAGCCCGACCCGGCGAAGCTTGCGGAGGTGGCGATGGCCAAGCGAGCCGGCAAGAACGCCGACCTGATCGTTGCCAACGACGTCTCGAGCCCCGACTCCGGGTTCGAGGTGCCTACGAACCGGGCCGTGATCGCAGGACCGGACGGGACGACGGATGTGGGCCTAGTGACGAAGTCCGCGTTGGCCGAGGCTCTGATCGACCGCATCGCCGCCCTCCTGGGATAGAACGGAAAAATCTTCTAGTTACTAGGCGATTTGCTTGCTCTGTACTAGGGTTCTTGCGACGGACCTATCCAAGGAGGATGAATGACTTTCAAGCGCGTGTTCGCAGCGCTAAGCCTGTCGATCGTGCTGATCGCCGGGGCAGCCCCAGCAGCGATGGCAGGCGGCAAGTGTTCCCCGGGGCAGCACGGCAACCCGCACCCGGCGTTCAAGCCTGGTTCCTGCAAGTAAGGGGTTGACTCCGCCCTTGGGCTTGACTATCGAACATATGTTCGATAGGGTCCGAGGGTGGAGTCAAGAAGCTTCCCGACCTTTATTCAGATCTGTCGCCTGGAACGGGCCCTCCTCAGAGAGATCTTGGAGGACGATCGCACGGACGCGTGGCACGGCCATGGTGCGAGAAGTCACGCCGAGTTCCTCGCCGGCCGCTACGGCATCAGCCAGTGGAAGGCACGGCGCTGGGTCGGGGCCGCCTACGCACTCGAGCACCTGCCGCTGACGGCCCACGCACTGGAGTCGGGCCGCTTGAGCCTCGACAAAGTCATCGAGCTAACCCGCTTCGCCGTCCCGGCAACCGAGAAGAAGCTCATCTCGTGGGCTCGGCGGGTTTCGCCCGGCGGGATCCGAAAGCGTGGCGACATCGAGGTTCGTCTATCCGCTGCTCGGGCCGGCGACGAGGACCGCGAGCGTTACCTCGACTTCGTCTGGCGGATGGATGGACGGCTCTCCATAGAAGGCGTCTTGCCGGCGGCCGACGGAGCCAAAGTGGCCGCCGCCATCGATCGGCTTGCCGACCAACTCCCCGATATCCCGGGTGAGGACCCTCGTTTCCCCGACGAAGCGCAAGGCATGCCTCAGCGCCGCGCTGACGCTCTCGTGATGCTGTGTTCGGCTCGCATCGCGAAGGACCAAGACCCAGACCGGGCAACGATCGTGGTTCACGCCCCCTTCGAGTCCCTCGTGGGAAAGACCAAGAATGCATCGATCGAAGGCGGCCGGGTCGTCTCCCCCGAGGTGACACAGCGACTCGTGTGCAACGGTCGCTTGGAGGTCGCTCTCCACGACTCCAACGGGACTGTTGCACTGGCCGAACCTCGGCACGGACCGTCTCGGAACCTTCGTCGTCTCGTACTTCAACGTGACTCGCACACATGCACGTTCCCCGGATGCGAGATGAAGCGGTTCCTGATCACTCATCACATGGTCCCGTGGCCGCACGGGGCAACCGAACTCGACAACCTCGTGACGGTTTGCTTCCTGCATCACAAACTCGTCCACGAGCATCACTGGCGCGTAACGCTCGATGACTCCCGGTGGCCTGTCTGGTTCAGACCGGATGGCCGTCGGTTCGAGCCCGGGCCGGCTCCGCCGGACGAGAGATCTTCACCCGTCCCATCGAAGGAAACTGCTCCGTGGCCTGCGTTCCACCACGCGCTGGAGAGTGGCGATTATGCGTCGACGGCCGATCCAGCCACCAAATGGTTGCTGAAGTTCGGGGCACGCAGACGTGAACGCAGGAGTGTCTTCTCGGCCCTTTAGGATGCCGCCGTGACCGATCTCAGCCTGTTCACCTCGGAGTCTGTTACCGAGGGACATCCCGACAAGATGGCCGACCAGATCTCAGATGCCGTGCTGGACGAGATCCTGGCGGACGACCCCTTCGGACGCGTCGCTTGCGAGACCCTGATCACGACCGGCTTGGTCTTGGTGGCCGGCGAGATCACAACCTCGACCTACGTTGACATCCCATCCGTCGTGCGACGGGTGATCACGGACATCGGCTACACGTCTTCGAAGATCGGATTCGACGGCGAGACCTGTGGCGTCACGGTCTCGATCCAGGAACAGTCGCCCGATATCTCCGTTGGTGTGGAACATGCATTCGAGGAGCGACAAGGCGAGGCCGAAGACGCCACTCTCGACGCCCAGGGGGCCGGTGACCAGGGAATGATGTTCGGCTACGCCTGCAAGGACAACGAAGACCTGATGCCGATGCCGATCTGGCTGGCCCACCGATTCGCTCAGCGCTTGTCCGAGGTGCGGAAGGCGGGGGTTCTTCCATACCTGAGACCCGACGGCAAGGTGCAGGTCACGATCGGATACAGCGAGGGCAAGCCGGTGCGACTCGAGACACTCGTGCTCTCGACCCAGCACCAGCCAAACGTCGACGTCGAGACCTTGCTCAAGCCCGACCTGCTCCAACATGTCATCGAACCTTTGGTTCCCCGGGGCCTCGACACGGCCGACATGAAGGTCTACGTGAATCCCACGGGCGTATTCGAGATCGGGGGGCCGCGCGCCGACACCGGTCTAACCGGTCGCAAGATCATCATCGACAGTTATGGGGGAATGGCTCGCCACGGAGGCGGCGCCTTCTCGGGCAAGGACCCAACGAAGGTCGACCGGTCCGCCGCATACGCCGCTCGTTACGTCGCTAAGAACGTCGTGGCGGCCGGTCTCGCCGACAGGTTCGAGATCCAGGTCGCCTACGCCATCGGCATGTCACATCCGGTGTCGATCTGGACGGACTCGTTCGGCACCGCAAACGTCGACCCGGACAAGATCAAGGCCGCCATCAAGGAGTGCTTCGACCTTCGACCAGCGGCGATCATCCGCGATCTCGACCTGAGAAGGCCGATCTACCAGAACACGGCTGCCTACGGACACTTCGGCCGTTCGGACAAAGACTTCACGTGGGAGCGCACCGATCGGGCAGATGAGCTCCAGCGCCTCTGCTCCTCCTAGCAACCCACCCACGGTTCCCGCAGATTCGCCACTGATCGCGTCGGTGGTTCCTCTCGTTCCTGCATGGCGAGTGGACCGAACCTTCGATTACGTCGTTCCCCCCGAGCTCGCAGACCAACTTCAGATCGGATCACTCGTTCGCACCCGTTTCGGAGGTCGCAACGTCCGAGCCGTCGTTGCCGGCCTCGAACATGCCGAACCTGATCGTGAGTTGGAACAGATCGGAGGGATCGTGCTCGGCGATCCGGTTGCGCCACCGCCCCTCAACGATCTGATCAGGTGGATGGCGCGTAGATACGTCGTGCCGGCGGGCAAGGCCTTCGCGCGCGTCGTTCCCCCCAGGGTGCGTGTGAAGGTGGACGAGCCGGTGCCTCTGCCGGTCGAGCCCGCCCCCTCGTTGATACCGACGTACACCGGCGGGACCGACTTGCTGGCCGCCATCGCCGGAGGATCGTCCGGTGTGTGGTGCGTGGAGTGCCTGCCGGGCCACGACCGAAGCGCTCTCATCGCGGAGCTGGTCGCTGCTGCGGGACGCACCTCCGGAGGAACCGCTCTTGTCGCCGTTCCCGAGGTTCGTTACGGGTCTCAAGTATTGGATGGGCTGGTCGGCATCTTCGGTGAGGTAGCGCGGGTCGATTCGGCCCAGACCGACGGGATGCGAAGCAAGAGCATGATGAGACTCGGCCGCGGACACGGGCTGGGTGCGGGCGGACGAGCAGTGGTTCTTGCCCCGGCGAAAAACCTGCGTTTGCTCGTCATGGACGAAGAGCATCACCGCTCGTACAAAGAAGACCGGGCACCTCGTTACGACGCACGTCGCGTCGCGATCGAACGAGCCGCCCTCTCGAAGGCAGTTTGTGTGCTGATGAGCTCGACTCCTTCTGTGGAAACGGGAGCCGCTGCGGCACGCGGAGATATCGGGTGGGTCACACCGGATCGCGCCACCCGCCGCGCTGCACGACCCGTAGTGGAGTTCATGGAGAAGGACGAAGCCCGTGCCGTTTCCCACGAACTGCACGTTCGCATGCGGGACGTCCTTGCGGCCGGGGGCCGCGTGGCATTGCTTGCTCCCGCGCGGGGTTACTCCCGGACGATCTGGTGCGCCACCTGCGCACGCTCACTCCGCTGTCCCCGCTGCGAGGCGGGTCTTTCCCTCGACGGGCCGCCTGGTGGGCGGACTACGGATGTCCGCTGCCGTCGGTGTGGGCTCGTCGCCGAAGGTCTCCACACCTGCCCTAACTGTGGGGGTACGGATTTCCGTTGGATCGGCTCGGGTAGTCAGAGGCTTGCCGAGCAGCTCACGCGATCTTTCCCACGCGCTCGCGTCGCCTACATGGATCCGAGCAACGTTGAGGATTCGGCCGCCGAAGCGCGCGACGCTGATATCTATGTCACGACGTGGATCGGCACGAAAGCGGTGTTCAGACCCACTGTGTCACTGGTCGGGATCCTTGATGCGGACGCTCTGATCCGTCGCCCTCATTTCCGCGCTACGGAGCAGGCCTATCAGGCGTTCGCAGAGATGTCCGACTGGGTGGGTCCGGCTGCGGATGGCGGTCGATTGGTGATCCAGGGGAGCGAGCCGGGCCATTACGTCATCCAGGCGGTCACTCGTGGCGATTACCGGTTCTTCCTCGAGCGAGAGCTCGCTCTGCGAGAGGAGCTCAACTACCCGCCTTTCTCCGAGCTGGTTCGGATCACGTCCCGGGTTGCCGATCCCGGCGTCCTGGAACGTGCCGCGCAAGCAAGCCGTGCGGCGGGGGGAACGGTTCTGGGACCGATCGCGGTCTATCAAGGTCCGACCGGCCGGGACGCGCAGCAGATCTTGGTGAAGTGCTCGGACGCCTTGCTGATAGCGGACGCACTGAGATCCCTCGCACGCGACACTCCATCCGGCTCCGGTCTGGCGATCGACGTCGATCCTCGGTAAACCCCGGTGCCGTGGGCGGCTCCGGTCGTGGATTATTGGGGGATGGCGATCCTCGAGATCAGGAAGTTCGGCGACCCGGCGCTGCGTGAGAAGGCGTCTCAGATAGACAAGGTGTCCGACTTACACACGCGCCTGATCGCGGACATGCTCGAAACGATGCGGGCCGCGCCCGGCGTCGGTCTCGCAGGTCCCCAGGTGGGGGTCCTCGAACAGATCTTCGTTTGGGAGGTGGGCGACGAACATGGGGCCGTTCTCAATCCCGTCATCACGTTCGCGTCCGAGGAGAAGGTCGAGGGCGAAGAAGGCTGCTTGTCCTTACCGGGGCTCTACTACCCGGTGATGCGATCCCACGCGGTGCGCGTGGAGGGTCTCGATGAGCGGGGGGAGCCGGTGAAGTTGGAAGCCGAGGACTTCATGGCCCGCGTTTGCCAGCACGAGATCGATCATCTCAACGGGGTTCTGTTCATCGATCACCTGCCGGACGAACTGCGCAAGCAGGCGTTGACGATCCTGCGTGAGCAGGCCCTCGGTCTCCCTCCTTCGGTCCCCGGGCATCCCTCGTCACACACGGATGGGAGCGACACATTCTGAGAACGGTTTTCTTCGGCTCCCCTCTTTGGGCGGTGCCGTCTCTGAATGCATTGATCGCTTCGGAGATCGAGGTTGCCGCCGTAGTAACGAACCCCGACCGGCCCAGCGGTCGCGGCATGGAGATGCACGGGACCCCGGTCAAGGAAGCGGCGGTCGCGGCCGGGATACCGGTCCTGCAACCTGAGAAGGCACGCGACCCTGCCTTCAAGGAAGCCCTGGCCGAGCTCGCCACGGACGTCGCGATCGTGGTTGCTTACGGAAAGATCCTGCCCGGCGACCTACTGACCGTTCCGCGGCTCGGCTTCGTGAACGTTCACTTTTCTCTGCTACCCAGATTCCGTGGGGCGGCCCCCGTTCAACGGGCGATCATGGAGGGAGACACCGAAACCGGTGTCTCGATCATGGTTCTGACGGAGGGGATGGACGAAGGGCCCGTGTTGGCCACCCTTCGGAGCCCGATCGAGCCCACCGATACCGCGGGATCGGTAGGCGAGCGATTGGCGGAGGTGGGCGGCCCACTGCTCGTCGACAGCCTGAACGGTTATGCAGCCGGTGATCTTCGAGCGATCGAGCAGGAACACGCGGCGGCAACATACGCCCCGAAGATAGACGGGACCGAGGCACGCATCGACTGGAGCTGGCCGGCCGATCAGATAGATCGGCACACGCGAGGTCTAGATCCTGCTCCCGGTGCGTGGACAACACTGGGCGGGAAACGTCTGAAAGTGAAGAGGGTTCGCGTGGCGAACGAGGATAGGTTGCAGCCCGGCGAGCTGCAGGACGGACCCCTTCTAGTCGTGGGTACGGGTACTGAGCCGTTGGAGCTTCTCGAGGTACAGCCGGCGGGCAAGAAACGCATGAACGGACAGGAACTCTTACGGGGGCTGAGGATCGATGGGCCAAGACGATTTGAGTAAGCGCACTCTGCGCCTGTCGCCTTCGATCCTGACCGCGGACTTCGGACGATTGCACCGCGAGGTCTCGTCGGTCGCTCCTTACGTCGATTGGTTCCACCTCGACGTTATGGACGGTCATTACGTGCCCAACATCACCTTCGGGCCCTCGACCGTCAGGGCCGTTCGGGAAGCATGCGACCTGCCGCTCCACGTGCACCTGATGATCGAAGAACCGGACAAGTACGCGGAGGTCTTCTTCGAGGCCGGCGCCGACAGGATCTCGTTCCATCCCGAGGTCGTTACAGACGCGGGCAAGACCGTCGAGTTGATCAAGGGACTGGGTGCAGGTGCCGGGATCGCCGTGCATCCGGATGTTTCACTGGATGCCGTGCGCGAACACCTGGGCAACCTCGACGTTCTCATCATCATGACCGTCAGGCCTGGTTTCGGTGGCCAGGCTTATATGCACGAAGTGACTCCCAAGATCACACAGGCCGCACAGATGGTTCAGGAAGCATCGGTTCCTGTCGACATCGAAGTAGACGGAGGAGTGAATCCGTCCACCGTCGATGAAGCGGTGGGGGCAGGCGGTCAGATCATCGTCGCCGGCAGCGCGGTCTTCGATGGGGTTGATGCTCCGGCGGCAGCCAAACGGATGAGGGAGAGGCTCGACCAGTTGGGGAACGCGTCATGACGGCTAAGGATCTGATCCTCATCGCGGACGACGATGAAGACATCAACGCCTTCGTCGAAACGAACCTTCGTCTCGAGGGCTACGAGATCGTGAAGGCTGCCGACGGCGAAGAGGCACTTCAGATCGCCTACGACAGGCTGCCCGATCTCATCCTTCTGGACGTGATGGTGACGAAAGTCAACGGCTACGAGGTGTGCCAGCGTTTGCGCTCGGACACGCGGACCCGGAATATCTCGATCGTCATGCTGACGGCCGGTTCTCTGTCGGCCGACAGAGTCGTCGGCCTGACGGCGGGTGCCGACGATTATCTGATCAAGCCTTTCGATCCGGTCGAGCTCGTTGCTCGCGTCAAGACTGCCCTTCGTCGGTCCAAGGAGATGCGGTCGATCAACCCTCTGACTCAGCTACCCGGGAACGTCCAGCTTCAGGACGAGGTGTCGAAACACATCGCGGCCCAGGAGCCTTTCGCTGTGATGTACATCGATCTCGATCACTTCAAGCCATTCAACGACCACTATGGATTCCTCCGCGGCGATGAAGCGATCAAGTTGTTGGCCCGAACGGCAGGAGATGCGATCAACTCCCATGCCGTTTCGAAGCGCTTCCTGGGTCATGTGGGCGGGGACGACTTCATCGCCATCGTCGAACCCGAGGTCGCGGAAGATGTTGCCCGGCAAGTCCTTGCGTCCTGGGACCAACATCTCCCGGATCTTTATGACAAGGACGACTTCGAGAATGGGTACATCGAGGTCGAGGATCGGCAGAAGCGCATGCACCGGTTCCCGCTATGCACGGTCTCTATCGGCATCGCTAGTAATCAGGAGCGCCCGATCCAGAGCCACTGGCAGGCGTCGGAGATCGCTTCCGAGATGAAGTCGTATGCGAAGCGGGAGCCCCGCTCTGCATACGCGACCGACCGCCGCAAACAGCCGTAGCCCTCCGCCTTCTATAATTTCGCGCACCCCTCAGGAGGACTTCTGTGACGGATACCTTTATGCGCCGAGCTCTTGAGCTAGCGCGCGTCCCGGCGGCGACCTCCCCGAACCCCCGGGTGGGGGCGGTATTAGTCACAGACGGAGCGGTCGTCGGGGAAGGAGCTCACCTCGGCGCCGGTACTCCTCACGCAGAAGCCGTGGCCCTGGCGGCGGCGGGGGAGCGAGCTCGCGGTGCCACCCTCTACGTGACGCTCGAGCCGTGCTTCCACGAAGGTCGCATGCCCCCCTGTGCCCCAGCCGTCGTAGCCGCCGGGGTGACACACGTCGTGGTTGCGATCGAAGATCCGGACAGTCGGGTCGCAGGACGAGGGATCGCCTTCCTGCGTGACAACGGGATCGAGGTGACCACCGGGCTGTTAGCCGCCAGTGCCGCCGAGCTCAACCGAGCCTTCCTTCACCAACGCAAGACGGGGCGGACGCTGATCACCTTGAAGTTGGCGTCGACACTCGACGGTCGGTTGGCTGCTCCCGATCGGAGCTCGCGTTGGATCACTGGAGAGGAAGCCCGCAGGTTCGTTCATGCAAGAAGGGCGGAAGTCGATGCGGTCATGGTTGGGGTCGGAACCGTGGTGGCCGACGATCCACAACTCACGACCCGCGAAGTAAGCACCGACCGACAGCCGGTGCGCATCGTTGTCGACGCATCCGGTCGCCTTCCGGCCTGGGCCCGTGTCTTCGACACGGGTGAAGTGATCGTCGCGACGACTGCCGAGGCACGGTCCGAAGCAAAGGTTGCGTGGAAGGACGCGGGGGCCGAGGTGATGGAACTTCCGCGCGCCGGCCGCGGCGTGGACCTGAGCGCGCTGATCACAAGCGTTTCCGACCGCGACTGGCTCGAGATCCTGTGCGAAGGAGGCGCCGAGCTCGCTACCTCACTGCTCAAACAGGATCTAGTCGATCGTCTCGAGCTGCACCACGGCCCCCTCACGATCGGACGAGGTGGTCCCGACATCGGGGATCTCGGCTTCAACTCGATGACCGATGCCCAAGTGTGGTCGCTGGCTCACGTCGACCGGCTGGGGGATGACGTCATCTCGGTCTACGACCGGAAGCGCGTTTAGATGTTCACCGGGATCGTCGTCGAGCGTGGGCTGGTGAAGAGGGCCTCCAACCGCAAGGGGCTCCTCGAACTCGAGATCCAAGCCCCACATGTCGCTCGGGAGCTCCACGAAGGGGATTCCATCGCGGTCAACGGGGTGTGCCTCACCTGCGTGTCATCCTCCCGCCGTCGGTTCGAGACGCAGGCGATGGCAGAGACCCTGGCTCGATCGACGCTGGGCGGGCTCCGCAAAGGAAGCGGCGTCAATCTGGAGCTTCCGGCCCGCCTCTCCGACCGCCTGGGTGGCCATCTGGTCCAGGGGCACGTCGACGCAACGGCGAAGGTTGTGCGGATCGAGGATGACGAGGGGGCCCGGCGGATCTGGTTCATCGCGGGGGCAGACGTGCTCAGGTATCTCGTAGATAAAGGTTCCATCACCCTCGATGGCGTATCTCTAACGGTGGTGGAGGCAGGGGAGAGGACTTTCCAGGTCGCTCTTATCCCTCACACCCTCGCCGTCACGACCCTTACCGAGCTTCGGGTCGACTCCGAAGTGAACGTCGAGGTCGATGTGATTGCCAAGTACGTTGAACGACTGGCGAATGGGCACCTACGCCCCGACGCCTTCAGTTAGGAGGAAACAGTGTCGCTGGGCAGTGTAGACAAAGCGATCGAGGAGATCCGTGCCGGTCGCATGATCATCGTCGTTGACGACGAGGATCGCGAGAACGAAGGCGACCTGATATTCGCGGCCGAGAAGGTCACTACAGAGCACATCTCCTTCATGGTGCGCCACTGCTCGGGCATCATCTGCGTGCCTTTGGAGTCCGATCGCCTCGAGGAGCTCCACCTGCCGTTGATGATCTCCCAGAACTCCGATGCGATGGGCACCGCATTCACTATCAGCGTCGATGCCCGCCACGAGACATCAACGGGGGTCTCGGCGTCGGATAGAGCCGCGACGATCAGAACATTGATAGATCCACGCACCACAGCGCGTGATCTTGCCCGCCCCGGCCACATCTTCCCGTTGCGCTATTCAGAGGGCGGTGTGTTGCGACGCGCCGGGCATACAGAGGCATCGGTTGATCTGGCTCGGCTCGCAGGTTGCTATCCCGCGGGGGTTTTGTGCGAGATCGTTAACGAGGACGGCACGATGGCCCGCCTTCCCGATCTCGAACGGTTCGCCGCCGAGCACGACATGACGATCATCTCGATCGCCGATCTGATCGCTTACCGCCGCAAGTCGGAAGTGCTCGTCAACCGCGTCAGCGAGGCTCGCATCCCAACCGCCTACGGTGAATTCACAACGATCGGCTACGAGTCCTTTGATGGCCGCATGCACGTCGCTCTGGTCAAGGGGAACCCTGCCGGACACGAGAACGTTCTCGTTCGAGTGCACTCAGAGTGTTTCACGGGTGATGTGCTGGGCAGTGTTCGCTGCGATTGCGGGTTGCAATTGACGGAGTCGATGCGCCGGATCGAGGAAGAAGGCGAAGGCGTGGTCGTTTACGTCCGGGGCCACGAGGGTCGCGGCATCGGATTGCGCCACAAGCTCGAGGCGTATGCCCTGCAGGATGGCGGTCTCGACACCGTCGAAGCGAACGTAGAGCTCGGTTTCGAGCCGGACACGCGCGATTACGGCGTCGGCGCGCAGATCCTGGCCGATGTGGGGGTTAGCACCATGCGCCTGCTGACCAACAACCCGACGAAGCGAGCCGGTCTCGAAGGATATGGACTGACCATCGTCGAGCGAGTGCCGCTCCAGAACGAGCCGAACCCCGAGAACCTCCGATACCTTCAGACGAAGCGTGACAAGCTCGGCCACATCCTCGACCAATTGTCGACCGAGCCGGTCATGGAGCATGCCGAGGAAGGTGAGACATCTTGAATCAAACGTTCGAAGGATCGTTCGAGGGCCGCGGCCTGAAGGTGGCGGTGGCCGTATCCCGCTTCAACGAGTCGATAACGAAGGCGCTCCTCACCGGAGCCCTCGATTGCCTGCGGCGACACGGCGTTCGCGACGAAGACGTTTCGATCACTTGGGTGCCGGGCGCATTCGAGCTGCCGGTGGCGGCCAAACGGTTGGCTCTGTCGGGGGACGTGGATGCGGTGGTCTGCTTGGGTGCGGTCATCAAGGGCGAGACGGCTCACTTCGAATATGTCTCGTCTCATGCCCTTAACGGGATCGGTCAAGTTGGTCTCGATACCGGGATCCCCGTCACGTGCGGCGTTCTCACCACTTACACGGTGGCCGAAGCGACCGATCGAGCGGGCGGCAAGGCTGGGAACAAAGGCTTCGAAGCCGCAGCCGCGGCGATCGAGATGGCCACATTGTTTTCGTCGATGCCCAAAGAACGTCCCCAGCTGTAAATGCTCAAGCTCGTCGTCCCCAAGGGCTCCCTGGAGCGCGCCACCTTCGATCTGTTCGAAGCGGCGGATCTCAAGATCTGGCGTGAGTCAGAGCGTGCCTACAGGGCATCGGTCGACGATCCGCGCGTCCTGTCGGTTGCGGTGCTCAGACCCCAGGAGATCCCGACCTACGTGGAGGACGGTTTCTTCGATATCGGTGTCACCGGTGAGGACTGGGTCGCGGAAACGGGTGCGGATGTGGTCAAGGTGACGGCCCTCGAGTACTCCAAACAGACGGACCGTCCCGTGAAGGTCGTCCTGGCCGTTCCTCGCGATTCGGGCATCACCGAACCTCAACAGATCAAACCCGATTCGCGGATCTCGACCGAGCTCCCGAACCTGACGAAGGCCTACTTCGAGAAGCTGGGGATCCCGGTTCGGATCTTCCTTTCCTACGGAGCGACCGAGGCCAAGGTTCCTGAGATCGTCGATGCGATCGTCGATCTGACGGAGACGGGGTCGACTCTGAGACGGAACGGCATGGAGATAGTGGATGTGCTCCTCGAGTCTCGGACACAATTGATCGCGAACCGCAGTGCTTACGAAGATCCGGCTAAGCGCACGGCGATAGAGGAGTTAACTCTCTTGTTGACCGGAGCTATCGCGGCTCGCGGCAAGGTGCTGGTGAAACTCAATGTGGACAAGGAGCACCTGGCTGCCGTGATCGCCGAGCTGCCGGCGATGAGAGCTCCGACGGTTTCGGAGCTGGCCGAGACGAACTACTTCGCTGTAGAGACCATCGTGTCCAAAGCAACTGTGAACACGCTGATCCCGCGGCTGAAGGCCCTGGGGGCCGAGGACATCATCGAGATACCGGTAACGAAGATCGTTCCTTAGCCGCGTCCCAAATGACCCTGTTTCTCCCAAGTGTCTGTGCTAGCGTCCTGACCGTTGTTGTTCGAGCGGGTGATCCCGTAGACAGACCTGCGGGGCCCGTGGCAGAAAGGAAGTGGAAGTGGCAGAAGGAACTGTGAAGTGGTTCAGCAACGAAAAGGGATACGGCTTCATCTCGCAATCTGACGGCGAAGACGTGTTCGTTCACTTCAGCGCAATCGAGGGGGATGGCTACAAGTCACTAGCAGAAGGTCAGGCAGTCGAGTTCGAGGTCACCGACGGACCGAAGGGCAAGCAGGCTTCGAACGTTCGACCCGTTTAGACCTAACGATCAAGAGATCAAAGGCGGCCCCCTCGGGGGTCGCTTTTATTTTTCGGGTTCTGCCGCTCTCTGCGCGTAAGCGATCTGCAGCTGCGACAGGGTCTGCTTGAGAGGCGCCTCGGCATCTTGCAAACGACTTCCCAACCCGTTGACGATCGCTGCCAGAGCATCGATGGCCAGCTGAGCATCGGGGGCCGCCCCCATCTCCAGCTTCGTTCCGGCGACGTTCGCCAGGTTCACGGCGGCATTCAGCACCCAGTCGAGACTGGGTGTCTGGACGATGTCCTCGACGATCCGCCTGGCTTCCGCTTCCTGTTCGGGGGTCCACACCGGCTCCTGAGGGGAGACCGGGTCCTGAGGGGAAGGAACGGCCTCTGGTACCTCTGGCTCGGCCGGCTCGGGATCCGGCGTAGCCGGACGAGGAGGCGGTTGGTGGCCCCCCGCAGAGATGCGTTTATCGACGACCTTGGGCCGCCGGGACTCCTCTTGCTCCCGTTCTTCGTCGTCCATATGCCTCCCTGCCCTCCCCCTACCTCGTGAGCTAGCCGGAAGATATACTCCCTGGTCTGAAGACTCGCCAAGAAGGGGCCGCAGGATCATGGGTCCCTCACCTCTCGGCCGCAGCAACAAAGGCTGATGGGGTCATGGATGTTGCCGCTACCGGTGACGCCTGGTTCTTGGCGTTGCCGGTTTTTTTCGTAGAAGGAGATAAGTATCGCGATTGATCTGCGGGTGAACGATCGCATCCGGGTACCGCGGGTGCGAGTGGTTGGCGCCGACGGAGCCCAGATAGGGATCCTCGAGATCAACGAGGCACTGAACCTGGCGGCGAGCCAGGATCTCGACCTGGTGGAGGTTGCGGGCCAGGCCGATCCGCCGGTCTGCCGAATCATGGATTACGGCAAATACAAGTACGAGCAAGCCGTCAAACAGAAGGAGTCCCGCAAGAAGCAGTCTCTCGTCGTGGTCAAGGAGATCAAGATGCGGCCGAAGATCGACCGCCACGACTACGGGACGAAGAAAGGCCACGTCGTGAGGTTCCTGCGTCAGGGAGCCAAGGTGAAGGTGACGATCATGTTCAGGGGGCGCGAGATGGCCCACTTGGATCTCGGCAAGAAGCTCCTCGATCGTCTGGCCGAGGACGTCGTCGAAGTAGCCAAGGTCGAAGTCCCGGCCAAGGTAGACGGGCGGAACATGACGATGGTGTTGAACCCGCTGAAGGAAGCGATCACGCCACGGCCGGCGCCGACACCGAGGTTCAGCACACCCCGGCCGGAGCAGGAGCCCGAAGCAGCAACGGAAGTCGAAACGGAAGCACCACAAACGGAAGACGAAGCCGAGCCCACAGCATCGCCCCCGGTCAAGGTGACGAGGGCAGAGGGCGGCTAATTAAATAGGAGGTACTAAATGCCAAAGAAGAAGACTCACCGGGGCGCCGCCAAGCGCTTCAAGGTGTCGCCGACGGGCAAGATCCGTCGTCGTAAAGCTTTCATGAACCACATGCTCGAGAAGAAGTCTTCGAAGAGGAAACGCTCGCTCCAGCGACCGGCTGAAGTCGCGCCGGCGGACCGCAAACGGATCCGCCGTCTGCTCGGCGAGTGATCCACCAACAAAGATAGGGAGGGGTACAGATGCCGAGGTCCAAGCCCACCGTTACGGGCAGGAAGAGGCGCCGTGAGGTTCTCAAACAGGCGAAGGGCTATTACTCGTCGCGTGGGAAGCACTACCGCGCGGCGAAGGAACAACTTCTTCACTCCGGTACCTACGCGTTCCGCGACCGTCGTGCCCGTAAGGGTGATTTCCGCAAGTTGTGGATCATGAGGATCAACGCGGCGGCCCGAATCAATGGGATCTCTTACAGCCGGCTGATGTCCGGTCTGAGACAGGCCGAGTTCGAGGTCGATCGCAAGATGCTCGCCGAGCTGGCGGTTAACGATCCGCAGGCGTTCGCGGCGATCGCAGAAATGGCGAAGAAGAATCTAGAGAAGGCTGGATAACGAGCTCCATATCTAGCCTTCAGAACCCACAGGTCCAGGCAGCTCGGAAGCTAAGACGTCGTACGGCTCGCGACCGGACGGGAAACTTCCTGATCGAAGGGCCTCTGGCGATCTCCGAGGCTCTCGCTGCGGGAGACATCGTGACCGACGTCTACGCGTCTCCCGATCCCGCCCACGAACA
The DNA here is from genome assembly GCA_035629935.1 of Actinomycetota bacterium. Lineage (GTDB taxonomy): Bacteria > Actinomycetota > CADDZG01 > CADDZG01 > WHSQ01 > DASQLQ01. The sequence goes on along the minus strand of DASQLQ010000066.1, from coordinate 13,572 downwards.
GCTGCTTGAACGAACCCGCGCGCAGTCCGGCATCCGGGTTCACGAAGTAACGGAACCCGTGGTCAAGGCGCTCTCCGAGACGCAGACTCCGCGAGGAATCGTTGCCGTCGGCCGGATGAACAACTGTTCCGTCGCCGATCTCGCCACTAAGGCGGATCTGATCCTGGTGCTAGCGGAGGTCCGCGACCCGGGCAACGCGGGGACGCTCGTCCGTTCTGCCGTTGCTGCGGGGGCCACGGGCGTCGTCTTCACGGAGAACGGAGTCGACCCGTTCGGCTCCAAGACCGTGCGCGCTAGTGCAGGAACCTTGTTTAGAACGAAGGTCGCTCGCAGCGCACCCCTTCGCGAGACGCTCGAGACCCTGCGATCGTCCGGTCTGAGAACGATCGGCGCCGACGCGAGCGCGTCTCTCGGCGCGACAGAGGCAGATCTGACCAGACCGCTGGCGCTGGTCCTCGGCAACGAGTCATCGGGAGTCCCATCCGAGATGCAGGACCTCCTCGATGAATCCATCGCCATCCACATGCCCGGCCCGGTGGAATCGCTGAACGTGGGCATCGCGGGCTCGATCCTGCTTTTCGAATGCGTCCGGCAACGTGGGCGTTAACCTCTGCCGCAATGGATGAGGCCCCCCGTTTCGCAGAGATGATCTCCAAGATCGCTCACGAGCTGAGATCGCCCCTCACTTCGGTGAAGGGCTTCTCCTCGACGCTGATCAAGAGGTGGGATCGCTTCACCGACGAGCAGAAATTGCAGTTCGTCGAAACGATCCACGCCGATGCCGAGCGCATGGGCCGCATCGTCTCCGAGGTCCTCGACTTAGCCCGTCTCGAGACCGGACGGCTGGAGCTTCATCCGACGCAGGTCAACCTTCATGCGATCGCCACCAAGATGGCGGATCAGTACAAACATCTACCGGGTGGCGATCGAGTCAGCGTGACGATCGACGAGGAGCTCACCGCTTGGGCGGATGCCGATCGCATCGGGCACGTCATCGGCAACCTCATCGAGAACGCGGTGAAGTTCTCCGACGAAGGGGCTGTGGAGGTGACGGCGTCCAAGTCGGACGGGACCGTCGAGCTGACGGTGCGGGATCGAGGGGTCGGGATAGACGCCGAGCAGTTGCCCAAGGTCTTCGACGGACCTGCGCCCGCGGGCGGCAAAGCGACTCCGTCGGGGACGGGGCTCGGGCTGTATCTCTCGCGGCGGCTCATGGAAGCGCACGGCGGAACGATCAGAGCCGAGAGCGAGGTGGGAAGCGGATCTACCTTTGTCATCACGGTAGCCGCCGATAGTCCTGATGAGTGAAGAAGTCCGCAACGCGTTAGAGCAAGCTCGGAGCGAAGCGCTCGAGCGGATCGCAGCTGCGACCGATCTCGCCTCGCTGGACGAAGCCAAGGTCCGGGTGCTGGGGCGCAAGGCGCCTCTGTCGAGGGCACGCGGGGCCTTGGGGAAGCTCGAGGAAGAGGAACGCCGCTCCGTCGGCAAGCTGGCGAACGAAGTCCAAGGCGCGATCGAGGCCGCGGTGGAGGAACGGCGCCAGCTGTTCGAGGCAGCCGAGCTCGAGCAACGGTGGGAGCGGGAGCGAGTCGACGTCACCTTGCCGGGCGTGCCCGTCGAGGTCGCTCCGCTGCACCCCTTGACACAGACCGTTTGGGAGATCGTCGACATCTTCATCGGACTCGGATACCGGGTGGCCGAAGGTCCCGAAGCAGAGCTTTCCATCTACAACTTCGATGCCCTCAATACTCCTCCGGCGCATCCGGCGAGGTCTCCCCTCGACACCTTCTATATCGAGGGAACCGACGAGAGGGTGTGTTTGCGCACCCAGACCTCGCCGATCCAGATGCGCACGCTGGAGGATCAGGCCCCCCCCGTTTACGTGGTTGCCCCCGGTCGTTGCTTCCGCCGGGACACCGTCGACGCGACGCACCTCAACGTGTTCACGCAGATCGAAGGCCTGGCGGTGGACAGTGGGATCACGATGGCCGACCTGAAGGGGACGTTGCAGCTATTCGCACGCGAGGTGTTCGGTAAGGGTCTCGACACCCGGTTCCGCCCCCATTACTTCCCGTTCACCGAGCCTTCGGCCGAGATGGACGTCCAGTGCTTCAACTGTCGTGGAGCCGGCTGCAGGATCTGCAAACAGGAAGGATGGATCGAGATCCTCGGTTGCGGGATGGTGCATCCCTACTTGTTCGAATGGTCTCGCGATCACGCACACTCGGACGAGATCCGTGCTGCGTATGCCTCCGAACGTTTCACGGGCTTCGCGTTCGGCATGGGGGCCGAGAGGATCGCCGCGCTCGCTCACGGCGTGAACGACATCCGTTACTTCTGGGAGAACGATCTTCGTTTCCTCGAACAGTTCCGGGCGCTCGTATGAGAGTCAGTCTGCGTTGGTTGCAGGAGTTCGTCGAAGTCGATGCCGAGCCGGAGAAGCTCGCCGAGATGCTCGACCTCTCGGGGACGAAGGTGGAAGCTGTTCACAGGCTGGGCCAGGGGATCGATGGAGTTGTAGTTGCAGAGGTGTTGAAGATCGACGAACACCCGAACGCCGACAACCTGGTACTCGTCGATGCCAGGATCTCCGATAGCGAGGTCTTCCATGTCGTGTGCGGCGCACGCAACTTCGCAGTGGGGGACCGGGTTCCCTACGCACAGGTCGGAGCCCATCTTCCCGGTCTCGAGATATCGGAACGCAAGATCCGTGGTCAGCAGAGTCAGGGGATGCTGTGCTCCGCCGCCGAGCTCGGGATCTCGAAGGACCATTCAGGCATCCTCGTTCTTCCTCCCGACAGTCCTCTGAACGATGCAGTCACTTCTCTGCTAGGCCTCGACGATGTCATCTTCGAGCTAGAGATCACCTCAAACCGGCGCGACTGTCTCAGTGTCATCGGTGTGGCGCGGGAGGTGTCCGCGATCCTGGATACAGAGTTGAAGGTTCCGGAAGTGAATCTCCTAGGCTCCTCGGATGTGGCATCTCCGGTGTCGGTATCGATCGAAGATGGTCGCGGGTGTCCTCGTTACTTGGCGCGCTACATCGAGGGGGTGTCCGTCGGAGCATCGCCCACATGGATGGCGGCCCGCTTGCTCGCCGCAGGGATGCGACCGATCTCTAATGTCGTGGACGCGACCAACTACGTGATGCTCGAGTACGGACAACCGCTGCACGCTTTCGATGGGGATCTCGTAACAGAGCAGTCGATTATCGTGCGGCGGGCGAAGAGCGGAGAGAAGCTCACCACTCTCGACGGCCTCGACCGGGAGCTCGATCCGGAGGATCTCGTCATCGCCGATCCCAAACAGGCGGTTGCTCTGGCCGGCGTCATAGGCGGGGGCCTCTCGGAGGTCGGCGACGCGACGCGCAACGTCATCCTCGAAGCGGCTCATTTCGATGCAGAGACGGTGGCCTTCACGGCCCGGCGTCACCAGGTAAGGACGGAAGCTTCCGCTCGTTTCGAGCGTGGGTCCGATCCCGAGATCGTCCCGGTAGCGGCAGCTCGGGCAGCACAGCTCATGGCCGAGACGTCGGGCGGGTCCGTATCGGCGACGGAGACGGATGAATATCCGGCCCCCATACAGCGCGCGTCGGTTCGGCTGAGGCCGGAGAGAGCCGATCGCGTGCTCGGTGCCCCGTTGAGTAGCGACACCCAGGCCAAGTACCTCAGAGGCCTGGGGATGAAGGTCGACAGGGTTGACGACGCATTCTCCGTGGAGGTTCCGCCGTGGCGCTACGACGTACGGCGCGAGGAAGACCTGATCGAGGAAGTGGCCCGACTCAGCGGTTTCGGCAGGTTGCCCTCAACGTTGCCTCCGGGCCGTAGTGGAGGGCTGGAGACGGGGCAGAGCTTCGACCGACGGGCTCGCTTGCTCTTGACCGCGAACGGAGTCGCAGAAGCCTGGACGACATCGTTGATGGGTGCGTGGGAGTTGGATCAACTCTTGGTGCCCGCGGATCATCCGCTACGCCGTCTCGTACGGCTGGCGAATCCGATGAGCGAGCAAGAGGACGCCTTGCGAACGACTCTTCTCCCTGGATTACTTCGTTCCGCGACTCGAAATCTCAGCGCACACCGGACGTCTGTGGCGCTCTTCGAGATCGCTCGCATCTACGAACCGAGCGAAGAGGAGCTTCCATGGCAGCCGGTGGTGCTGGCCGCAGTTTTCAGCGGCCTGCGTTCCCCCAAAGGATGGAACACTGCCGAGACTCGGTGGGACTTCTTCTCTGCGAAGGGTGTGCTCGAAGCGTTGATAGCGGGCGCGGGGTGCGGTCCGGCGGTTTTCGACACTGCTTCTGGGATGCCGTTCCACCCGACTCGGGCCGCGAAAGTGACGCTCGGCGGCGCGCGATTGGGGAGCATCGGTGAGCTACATCCTGATGTCTGTGCGAATTTCGATGTAGCCGAGGGCACGTGCGTGTTCGAGATAGCGTTGGCCCCGCTGATCGACGCATTGCCGGGTCGAGAGCAGGCGCAGGAACTGATGAGACACCCCTCTATCTATCTGGATCTCGCGATCGTCGTGGAGGATCAAGTCCCGGCAGCCGAGGTCGAGTCGTTGATCAAAGCGACAGGCGAACCCGAGCTCGTCTCCGTTAGGGCATTCGATCTCTATCGCGGCGAGCAGGTGCCGGCCGGAAACAAGAGCCTCGCCTTCGCTCTCGAGCTTCGAGTGCCCGACCGAACACTCACCGACGAGGAAGCGACGGCCGTGCGCGATCGGATCGTCGACTCACTCGCCCAACGTTTGCAGGCGACCCTGAGGACGTGATCCGATGAACGAAAGAGACCTCCTGTCCCTCGACGACGTCACGAGGGAAGAGCTCCATTATTTGATAGAGCGCGCGGCAGACGTCAAGCGAGACCCGAAGGCTTACTCGCAGGCCCTGAAAGGTCGCCAGGTCGTGCTGCTGTTCGAGAAACCCTCGCTCAGGACCAGGGTGTCCTTCGAAGCCGGCATCACCAGGATGGGTGGACATGCCATCGTGGTGGCGAACGAAGAGATCGGTCTCGACTCGAGGGAATCGATCGAGGACGTGGCGCGCGTGCTGTCTCGGTGGGCGGACGGCATCGTGATGAGGACGTTCGGTCAGGATCGCCTCGAGCGTTTGGCCGAAGCCGCGACCGTTCCGGTCATCAACGCATTGAGCGACTTCTCTCATCCCTGCCAGGGCCTCTCCGACCTGCAAACGATCAAGGAAAAGAAGGAAACCCTCGAGGACGTGTCGCTGGCCTATCTCGGCGACGGAAACAACGTTGCGCATTCATTGATGTTCGGGGGAGCAAAGATGGGGATGGACATCCGCATAGCGACTCCGCCGGGACACGAACCGTTCCCCCAAGTCGTCGAGCGTTGCCAGGAGATCAACGCGGGCAACATCGGGAAGGTGAGCGTCACGAACGTCGTATCGGAAGCGGTTTTCGGCGCCCAGGTCCTCTACACCGACGTGTGGACCAGTATGGGCAAGGAGAGCGAAGCCGAGAAGAGGGCCGAGGAGTTCTCCCGCTTCCAGATCAACTCCGAGATAGTCGGCATGGCCGATCCCGAAGCCATCGTCATGCACTGTCTGCCTGCGCACCGCGGACAAGAGATCACCGCCGATGTCATGGATGGTCCACGTTCCGTGGTTTGGGATCAGGCGGAGAATCGCCAATGGGCCCAGATGGCACTGCTCGACTGGCTTCTGTCCTAGTTGCACCGCCTCACCAAGGCCTTCTATGAGAGGGATGCGCTGGCCGTTGCCCGGGAGCTGATCGGGTGCCTCTTTTGTCGTTCGACGAAGCGTGGGCTGCTGGCCGTGCGACTGGTGGAAACCGAGGCATACAGAGGCCCGATCGACCCGGGATCGCACGGTTACCGAGGGGTGACGGATCGGACGAGGGTCATGTACGGCCCTCCGGGCCGTCTCTACGTCTATTTCACGTACGGGATGCACTGGTGCGCCAACGTCGTTTGTGCGCGGGAGGGGACCTGCGAAGCGGTACTGCTGCGGGCAGGTGAACCTGTCTTCGGAACGGACATCCTCCGCATGAACCGCGGGGGGATCACCAGGGACCGACTCATCGCCAGCGGCCCGGCTCGCTTGGCGCAAGCGTTCGGGATAGCCAAAGGACAGAACGGAGCGAGCCTTCTGCGTGGCGGTGACTTCTGGTGTGCCGAGGATGCCGACACACAGAGCCTCAGGACAGGTGAGATCGCTCAGACGGTCAGGATCGGGTTGGGCGAGGGCAGGGGGCAGGAGATCCCGTGGCGTTTCGTTGTGCCGGGACATCCACACGCATCCCGGCGTTCCTAGATCAGGGGTTCACCCAGATATAGACGACCGAGCCCTGCTCCATCCGCGTTCCGGCAGCCGGTGACTGTTTCCAGACGCGCCCTCGGTTCTCTTTGGCGCGCTTCTTGTCGGATTCCTTCTGATAGATGATGTGCGGCGAGAAACCCTCTTCCCTGATCCGGGCCGACGCCTGCCCTTCCGTCATCCCCAGCACGTTCGGGACACTGGAGAAGTCGTCCCGATCGTCACCGCCTCTGCCGTTACCCCTCCCTTTCCCGTTGCCGTTCCCATTGCCGTTGTCCCGGTCCCTCTCTTCCTCTTCCGACTCCGGGACGGAGACGTAGACGACCACGGGAACACCCTCGGTCGATCGGATGCCCGCTCCCGGATCCGTGGCAACCACGATGCCCGGCGGGTACTTGCTGGTCGGCTCTTCTTCCTCCCTCACTTCGAAGCCTTCTCGCTCCAGCAGCGCGATAGCTTCATCGGCTGGGAAACCGACGACGTCGGGGACCTTCTCGCCCTCCTTGGGGGCCGCGCAAGCTTTCTTCGGGGCGCTGTCCTTCGGGAATGTGGCCGAAGCTTGGAATTCCTCGGGAGTGGATCCGCCGGCAAGGCAGCCCGTACGAGTGTCGATGGTGACGTTGATCAATCCGATATCGGGGATGGTGAAGGAGCTTGCCGGCACGCCTGCAAGGGCGCGTGACATGAAGCTCTGCCAGATCTCTGCCGGGAAGGAACCGCCCGTCACACCGGAAGAAGTCAAGGACCTGGTTACCTGACAGGCGTACGTGACCCCTGAACAACTGGTGCGCATCGATATCTCACCCGCCGGGTACCCGATCCAGACCGCGGCGGCGAGATCGGGTGTGTAGCCGCCGAACCAAGCATCTCGGTACTCCTGTGCGGTTCCCGTCTTGCCGGCTGCCGGGCGGCCGATGATCGCCCGGACGCCGGTGCCGCGTTCGATCACGTCGGTGAGAGCGGTGGTCGTCAGATACGCGGTCGCAGAGTCGATCGCTTGGGAGGGCTTGGAGCGATCCTCGTAGATGACCTCGGCCTTGGACTTGCTCGTGTCCACGATCCGGGTGACGGCCACGGGCGGGTGGTACTCGCCGTTCGTTGCGAAGGTTGCGTATGCACTAGACATCCCCAGCGGGTTGACCGGGTTCGTCCCGAGGGCCGCCGACGGAACCGCGAGGAGCTCGGTGTTGATCCCCATTTCCTCGGCGATATCGACGACGGCTTGCGGGCCGCTCTCCAGGATCATCTGCGCGTAGACGACGTTCACGCTGTTGACGGTCGCCTCCAGCACGGAGATCTCGCTGCCGAACGATGATCCTTCGTAGTTCTGAACGAGCCAGTCACCGCCCGCGTTCTGCCCGGGGAAGGTCATGGAGGACGGCGCTTTGTACGTCTTGGACAAGGGGATGCCGTGTTCGATCGCAGCCGCCAGAGCGAATGGTTTGAATGCCGATCCGGCCTGGCGACCGGTTCCGGGGGCAACGTTCTGGACGTCCTTCCCGCTTCCAACGCGGCCCAGGCCGGGCTCGGCCAAGATCGCCAGGTTCAGCTTTGCGTAAGGGTCCTCTTTCCTGGGGGCGAACCAGTCGCGGCCCCCAACTAGCGCCTTGACGTGTCCCGTGTCCGGTTCGATGGCAACCATCGACGCGTACGGGTCGCTCGCGTTAGGCAAGACTTCGTTCACGGCCTGCTCGGCGGCGGCCTGAGTGTCGAGGTCGACCGTGGTGTAGATCTTCAGCCCGCCTTGGAACAGACGCTTCGTTCGTTCCGCAACGGTGTCGCCGACGGCCTTGAACCGCGGGTCGTAAGTGACGAGTCGATGGACGTAGTCGATGAAGTAGGGGGCCGGGTATTCGTCGGCGACCGTGACCTCGTCGAGTTTGATCTTCTTGCGCATGGCCTTATCGGCCTTTGCTTCTTCGATATAGCCGTTCTTCGCCATCTGTCGAAGGACCAGATCGCGTCGCTGGCGGGCCGCTTTTGGATTCTTGTAAGGGTCGTACTCCTCTGGGATGCGGATGATCCCGGCAAGAGTTGCCGCCTCCGGCAGGCTCAGATCCGCAGCACTCTTCCCGAAGTAGGTGTTGGCCGCGGCCTGGACTCCGTACGCACCTTCGCCGAAGTAGACCGTGTTCAGGTATCGCTCGAGGATCTCGTTCTTGGACAGCTCTTTCTCGACCTGACGGGACAGAGCAGCCTCGATGATCTTTCTCTCGAAGGTCTTCTCGGCGATCTCCCCTGGGGCGATGATCACGTTCTTCACGTACTGCTGCGTGATCGTCGACCCTCCCTCACGGATCTCGCCGCTCGCTACGTTGGCGAGCAGCGCTCTGGCGATCGCCCGAACGTCGACGCCTTTGTGTTGGTAGAAGCGTTCGTCCTCGATGGCGATTACCGCCTCGCGCACGTACTTCGGCATGCGCTTGAGCGAGATGATCGTTCGGTTCTCGGTCTTGTGAAGTGTGGTGATCAGTTGACCGTCGGCATCGAAGATCTTTGAGGACTGAGCCAGTCGGAATCGGAGGTCGGCGTCGCTGAGAGTGGGGAGATCTTCGAGTTGCTCGGTCAGCTGCGCGCATGAGGCCGTCACAAGGACGACCAGCAGGGATGCGATAAGGGCTCGAAGATTTGGACGATGCACTGGTACCTGATTCTAGCTGCGAGGGCAGCTATTCCCTGCTGGTCTAGCATCTGGTCACTTATGACTGATCCATCCATTTCCGACCAGGTAGAGCGCTTATGCAGGCGCGCCGAGCACGTCATCTCCCGAGACGAGCTGACCGACAGGCTGGGGGAGAAGCGGCCCCTGCGAGTGAAGCTGGGTCTCGACCCGACCGCACCGGCGGTGACGCTCGGTTGGGCGGTGCCCTTGCGCAAGCTGCGCGAGTTCCAGGATGCGGGTCATACCGCGGTGTTGATCGTCGGGGATTTCACGGCCCGTATCGGCGACCCTTCGGGAAAGAACGAGACGCGACCCCAGCTCACGAAGGAAGAGGTGAAGGCTCACGCCACTGTGGTCCTGGATCAGTTCTCCGACATCCTGTCCAAGGACAACCTCGAGGTCCGTTACAACTCCGAGTGGCTGGAGCCCATGGATCTGGGCGACATCCTCAAGCTCACTTCGCATTACACGGTTGCACAGATGCTGGAGCGCGACGATTTCGCCAAACGCTACGCAGAGCAACGTCCGATCTCGATCATCGAATTCATGTATCCGCTGGCACAGGCTTATGACTCCGTGGCGGTAGAGGCGGATGTCGAGCTGGGCGGCACGGATCAATTGTTCAACCTGCTCGTGGGTCGCCAAATGCAGCGGGCGTATGGGCAACGGGAGCAGATCTGCCTCACGATGCCCCTGCTCGAAGGGCTCGACGGCGTGCAGAAGATGTCGCAGTCGCTCAACAACTACGTGGCTATCCGGGAGGAACCGGCCGAGATGTTCGGCAAGCTGATGAGCATCCCGGACTCGCTCGCCGTTCGTTACGCGCAACTTGCCGCGGACATGTCGGATGCCGACGCGCAGGAACTCGATGCCAAGGTCAAACGAGGGGGGCCCGAAGCGGGCGACGCCAAGCGTCAGGTGGCTCGCGCATGCGTCTCCCTGTACTACGGCTCCGACGCGGCGAAGGAGGCGGAAGAAGCCTTCGACCGTCAGTTCAAACGCCATGAGGCGCCGGCCGAGGTTCCGGAAGCGAGCATCCCCCCCGATGCGATCGACGGAGACATCGTTTACCTCCCCCGGGTGCTGGCCGAGCTGGGGCTTGCCGAATCTCGTTCCGCTGCCCGACGTTTATTGGGCCAACGCGGGGTAAAGGTCAATGGTGAGATCGTCACCAGCGAGGAGCTTCCCCAAGCGAATCTCACGGGGGCACTCCTACAGGTCGGCAAGCGCCGCTTCGTCCGCCTCCTGGGCTGACTACCTAGGACGGGTTCGTCCTGCAGACATTGCGCTGGGTCTGACCGCTGCCGGCTGCATCGGTTCACTGATCTTCCTCGGTTGGGTCCATTTCGACGATCTGTTCAACATCCGAGGCATCGAGGCAGTCAGGACCGTCCAGGCGAAGTACATGAACCTGGGTCACGTGTTCCCTCCTCTGCGAGAGGGAGACTTCTATGGAGCCACCCGTTACATGCCACTGCCCGTCGCGATGCATGCCGCTGTCGCACATCTAACGGGCGACTACCTGGTGGCCGGGAAGATCCTGGCCGCCTCCATCGGCGCTCTGCTCCTAGCGGTGACGTTCGGATTGATCTCGCAAGCCGGTCTCCCGAGGATCCATGCCTTCGGTCTCGCTGCTTGCATCGCGATCACGGATGTTGCGATCGCTTCTTTCACCGGTCTGGCCGCCGACGCGGTACCGCTTCTCCTCCAATTGATCGCGCTGACGCTTATTGCGAACAGGCGGAACGAGATGCATGTGGGGATCGCCGGACTCTTCTGTGCCTTTGCGCTGCTGGCAAAGGTTGCCGCGATCTGGGGTGGTCTCACGATCGTTGTGTGGCTCTTCCTGTATGAGCGCAGGTTGCTGAGGACGTTCCTGCCCGCGTGGATCGGGGGGGCGGCGCTCGGTTTTCTGGCTATCGACCTGACCAGTGGTGGGTCGCTGATCGACACGATGAAGCCTTTGTTGTTTTCGGGAACACAGCTCGACCCTCAACATCTCTTCGTCGGGCTGCTCCGGATCTTCTACTCGTTGGATGGACACGCAATGCCGCTGCTGATCCTGCTTCCCCTTGCCCTGGCCTTCAAGCCCCGGGACGAGCGCTCGTCCATCTACTGGATCGGTCTGGTCGTTGCACTCTTATTGCTCTTGGCGATGATGACCGAGCGTTCATCGGCCGAGAACCACGTGATCGACGTCATCGTCTTGAGCGTTGTCACGTTGGGGATCGCTATGGGTCACGTGTTCACCCGCGACAGAGCGCGTGAGAAGCGATCCGATTTGCGCACAGCTTTTTCCGTAGTGCTCGTTTTCGCACTGGGTTTCGGCTGGCTGATGGGGCCGCGTCTAACCGTCCTCAGTTCGATCGAGTCCGTCGAGCGTGGTACTCCGGTCGCCGGGCTGGATCGAGTCCCTCTGAAGGGAGAGGTGTCATCTGCCGACTGGGTGTTGGCCGAGAATCCCTACGTCCCGTTCGCGAGGGGGCAGCGACCGGTCGTTCTCGATCCGTTCCTCTTCCAACGGATGAGTCGCGTGCGACCGGAATGGGCTCACGATCTATCCGAGCGAGTGCGCGCCCGCGAGTTCACGAAGCTCGTTATGAGCAATGACCTGTCTGACACCTTCTGGTACACGAATTACCACTTCGGTTCCGAGGTCCTTGACGCGATGCGCGACTCCTACCAGCTGGCCCAGGTGACGGACGGCTACTTCATCTACGAGCCCAGGGCAGGAAACGGATGAACCTCGCCGCCCGCATCTGGGTTTCGTAGCTCCGGGCTGCGAATCGAGCCTGGAACCGCGACCGGTCAACCTTGTCGAGCGGGACGCGTGGAGCGGGGATCGGACTCGCCAGGACGGGCTGTATCGAGATCGCACGGTCGGGAGCGTGATCGAGGCTCATCATGAAATCGCAGTACTCGGAGAGGAACCTAGCTTCCCGCTCATGGCGTTCCGCGAGCAGAGGCTCCCCCCGGCCCGGCAGCCACTGGACATGCGGGTTCGTATTTATCTCCCATACCTGTAAGCGACCGTCCTTCATCGAGTAATCGATCCGCCCGTATTCGACCCCTGCTAGCGCCGCGATCCTGCGGATCGTCTCCGCATGAGGGTTCTCCCGTATGTACGTCATCTCTTGCGCGACAGCGCGAGGGTCCATCGCCGTTCCGGCTCGGATGACCCAATCCGTGGAGAACCGCAGATTCCGCGGGCGGATCCGATCGCGCAGGATGTAGGCGCCGTATTTCGTGAAGACGCCTTGGTCGGAGGCATCGCAGAATTCGATCGCGATGACCTTGTCGAGGTCGTATCCGTTCATCCGAACCCGTGCGATCTCCGCCATCAGCGCGGAACGGGAGTCGATCAGGGGCGTGATCGGTCCGTAGTGGTTGTCCTCGCGGCGAAGGAACACAGGGAAGGTCACCTCGCGGAGGTCGGGTTCGGTGACGCGCCGCGCCTTGAAGCTGTTGATCCCTTCTTCCTCGAGTTTCCTCAGAAGGTCATATCGAGTGAGCGTCTGCGTCGGGTGGTTCAGCGCGGTGACATCGGGCTGTGCAGTGAGCCGGTCCCGCAACTGCGTTGCTTGCTGCCGCTCGTCGGAGGAGAGACGCTCCAGGTCGGTGAACACGTAACAACCGGACTCGAACTCGCCTGCGGATAGAGCGTCTTCATAGGCGAGGATGCGGCATCGTTCTGCGATAGAGCTTCCCGCCTGTGCGAGGAAGTCTTCGACCGTGTACTCGAAGTTCCTTCGGAGCAGGAAATGGATCATGCACGGCCTCCTAGAAGCCGTAGCCATCGCGCAGATCTCATCTGAGTCTCGTAGGGGAGCCTCGCGAACCTCGCCTGCAATCTCGACCGGTCCACCATGTCTAGCGGCACGCGGGGAGGGGGGATCGGAGTGCTCGACACGGCTTCGATCGAGAATGTGCGATCGGGCGCTGTGTCGAGGCTCATGAGGAGATCGGAGAAGGCCGAGAAGAACTCGTTCTCTCGTTTGATGCGGACCCCCTGAACATTTGGGTCCTTCTTCCTGCGGGCGGTCTCGATGTGGGGGTTGGTGTTTATCTCCCACACCTGCATCCGGCCGCCGACCATCGAGTAATCGATACGTCCGTATCCGACCCTCGCCTCATCGGCGATCGTTTTGATGATCTCAGCGTGAGGGTTCTCGTCTATGTACGCCATCTCCTGCGCGAGATGCCTGCTATCGGGCTGCCCCTCTCCCTTGACCATCCAGTCGCGTCCGAATCGAAGGTGACGGGGAAGCACGCGATCGCCCACGATGTACGCCCCGTACTTCGAGTAGATCCCTTCAGCGTCGGCCGACTCGAGGAACTCGATCGCGATCACTTTGTTCAGGTCGTAGCCGCTGAGGCGTAGTCGGATGACTTGCGCAGCGAGTTCCTTTCTCGACAAGATCAACGGCGTTATCGGACCACTGTGATTGTCTTCGCGTCGCAAGAAGAGGGGGAAAGTAAGTTCATCCAACTCGACAGGATCGATCCGGCGGGCCTTGAAGTTGTTGATCCCCCTTACCTCGAGCCGACGCAGCAGGTCGTACCGCAACAGGGTGCGGGTGGGGTGGTTCAACAGAGCAACGTCCGGCTG
>DASQLQ010000065.1:0-14772 GCA_035629935.1 Actinomycetota bacterium | reverse complement strand
AACTTCGTGTTCGCGCCACCACCGGGCATCGAGGCCGCACGCGCCCGCGTCTCAGACCTGAAGAGCTAGCCGAGCCCCAAAGAAACTGCTTGACAGGAACTCTGCGTGGTAATACCTTGTGACACAAGGTAACGTAGCTTTCAGAATACCTAGACAGATAAGGACGAATCGTGGCCGAAGACCAGAGCGCAGCAGCACAGCGAGAGCTGTCGCGCGGCACGGTGGAGCTCGCCGTCCTCGCCCTGATCAGGGAGAAACCCCGTTACGGATACGACCTGCTGACTTCCCTGGGGGCCGCAACGGAGGGCTCGCTCTCGATCAAGGAAGGAACGCTCTATCCGGTGCTCCATCGCCTCGAGGACGCCGGACACATCGAAGCGTCGTGGCAGGCAGAGGGACGGGCCGCCCCGCGCAAGTACTACGGGATCACGAAGAAAGGAAAGGAGCGGCTCACGTTGCTCACCAAGGAATGGGATCGATTGGCATCTGGACTGAACCACCTACTAAACGGAGGTGCGAAGTGACCGAGGAGTATCTGAAGCAGTTCGAACGCTGGGTCGCAGGACCCAAGGAGCGCAAGGCCCAAGCACGAGCGGAGCTCGAGGAGCATCTGCGTGCCGCAGAAGCTGCGGGTGACGTCGAAGCTCTCGCTCGACTGGGAACACCCAAAGAGGCGGCCAAGACGTTCACCGGCGGTCCCGAGGCCAAGCTGGCTCCCCTGGGTCGCCGGATCGCGGCAGCACTCGTGGATTCTGCCGTCATGGTCAGCCTCATCGTGGCCGGCATCGGTGGAGGAACGTGGGCGTCTGCAAACCGAGGCGAACTCTCGGATGAACAGATCGCGAACCTCGGACCGATCGAGCAGGTCGCCATAGTGCTGGTGATCGTTGCGGCTCTCTACTGGATCGTCGGGACGATCCTGCTGGAATGGAAGATAGGTAGAACTCTGGGGAAAGCGATGTTCGGCTTGAGAGTTGTGACCGAAGACGGAACAGCGCCCTCGTTCGGACAGGTCGTTCTACGTCGGGTGACGTTCATCTTCTCCGGGCCTCTGCAACTGATCGATTGGGCGTTCATGTTCTTCACCCCGAAGCACCAGCGCGCGTTCGAGATGGTCGCTCACACGGTGGTGGTCCAGGACGAGACCACCACCGAGCACTTGCAGGTCGCTACTGCTTCTTAGGTCGGAAGCTGGTAGTCCTCGAATCTCTTGCGCAGATCCTTCTTCGAGAACTTACCGACCGACGTCTTGGGGATCTCTTCGATGAATTGCACATCCTCCGGCAGCCACCACTTAGCAACACGCGGCTCCAAGAACTCGAGGATCTCTTCTTTGGTTAGCTCCTCCCCTTCTTTAGCTACTACGCACGCGATCGGTCGTTCCATCCACTTCGGGTGAGGGACGCCGATCACTGCGGCTTCGGCAACCTTGGGGTGCGCCATGATCTCGTTCTCGAGCTCGACCGAAGAGACCCACTCCCCTCCCGACTTGATGACGTCCTTCGTACGGTCGACGATCTTTATGTAACCGTCGGGCGTGAGCGAGGCAACGTCGCCGGTGCGCAGCCACCCATCGGGCGTGAACTTCTCGTCTGATGTCGGGTCGTTGTAGTACCTGGAAGCTATGTAGGGGCCGCGGATCTGAAGTTCGCCGAACACCTCGCCGTCCCACGCTAGTTCTTCGCCGGAATCCTCGGCCACGATACGGATGTCGCAGAACGGCACCGGCATGCCCGCGTAACTTCTGATCACGGCCTTCTCGTCATCCGACTTGCCGGCAAGGTTCGACTTGACGCGGCCGAGAGATGCGACCGGGCTGGTTTCGGTCATCCCCCACCCCTGCAGCAGCGGGAGGCCCAGCTTCTCGCGGAACGCTTCCGACAACGACTTCGGCACGGCCGAACCTCCGGCAGTGATCAGACGAAGACTCGACAGGTCGCGCCCCTCGATCAACGGAAGGACCCCCATCCAGATCGTCGGAACGCCGGCCGTGAACGTGACCTTCTCTTTCTCGATCAGGTTCACGATGTGATCGGGCGCAAGGCTGGGGCCGGGGAACACGAAGTCAGATCCGGCGAAAACACCCGCGTAGGGAAGTCCCCAAGCGTTCGCGTGGAACATCGGGACGATCGGCAAGATGCGATCGGTCTCGGACAACCCAAGGGTGTCGGCTGCGAGGACCATGACCGAGTGCAGCACCGTCGAACGATGACTGTAGACAACGCCCTTGGGATTACCGGTCGTTCCGGATGTGTAGCACGTGGCTGCGGCCTGGTTCTCGTCCTCGACGACGAAGTCGACGGGTTTCGACTCGCCCAGCAACTTCTCGTATTCGACGATCCGCGGGTCGTCGGGGATGTCCCCGGTTCCGTCGTCCATGACAACGAAATTGCGAACGGTTTTCAGCTCGTCGGCGATCGGCCACAGAAGTCCGATCAGCGAACGGTCGATGAAGATCACCTCGTCGGCCGCGTGATTGATCGTGTAGATGAGTTGTTCCTTGAACAGACGGATGTTGAGCGTGTGCATCACGCGTCCGGTGCACGGGATCCCGAAGTAAAGCTCGAGGTGCTTGCCCGTGTTCCACGCGAACGTGCCCACGCGCGCGTCGTTGGAACACTCGAGGGTGTCGAGAGCCCCGCCCAGAAGACGCGTCCGTTCGGCCCACTCCTTGTAAGACGTACGCTCGATACCCGTTGCAGTGGCTGTCACGATCTCCTTGTGACCGAACAGTTTCTCGGCGCGATCGAAGATGTGCGTAATCGTGAGTGGGTAGTCCTGCATCAGACCCTGCATGTACGCCCCCTTCTTTTCTCTCGCCGACGGCCCAGCCCGTCGGCGTTCGACGGACTGATCTCGGACGCTGATCTTTGACGGTCGGGTTTTGGCAAGTTTAGGTACTCGCGACGAGACGGAACCGATCGCTGCCCAAGGGTGATCAACTACTGCTGTAGTAGGGTCCGCCTCCGGGACCGGAGAGCGGCAGTCGAACCGAGGAGCGGACTTCGTGAGCCGTGGGGCGAACCCGATGTGGCGGAAAGCGCCGTTACTCCTGTTCCGCTGGCCCCCGATCCTGGCCGCGGTCGGCGCGAGCTTCGTGATCCTCGTCGTGACCGCTGCGATCGCTCCACTGTTCACCTCCAGCGCAGCATCGGGGGCTCTTTTCGAGGAGAGCCGGGGCCTCGGACGATCGGCGATCGGGTTCAACCTTCGACAAGAGACGCCGCTCGTGGATTTCCACGTGCCAAGGCCCGGCGGTGGACGCAGGGTACTGACGCCGAACCAGCTGTTCGATGAACGAACACTTGGCCTCAACCGGCGAGCCGCCCGTATCGACAATCTGGGGTCGGTGACTCGTTCGATCTTCCTCGCTCCCTCGTCGCTGGAGGTGGGCTCGAGCATTTCTGTGGTCCGGCCGGTGGCTCGCGAGCGCTTCCTCGACCACATCAATGTCATCGAAGAGACCTCGGGTGACGGCTTCTACGTGGCCGAGCCGGTAGCCGACGAGCTCGGAGTGAAGCCGGGTGATATGGCGACCATGACCGCCGACTCGGTGATGCGCATAAGGATCAAAGGCATCTATGAGGATCTGATCTCGAAACCCTCGAGCGAGTACTGGCGGCCTCTGAACCGTTACATCTACCGCCTCAAACCCGCCGACGCGCGGCCCCCAGCTTTGCTCCTGTCGGACCTCGACCTACTACTAGCGGCCGGCACCGAAATGGAAAGTCGCGCCGTCGAGGCGTGGGAGTACCCGATCGAACTCGACGGCCTCACTCTCGACAGCGCGCGACGGATCGCCGACGAGATCACGACATTGTCGCGAACTGCCGTGGATCAAGATCCCCTACCGGGGGGCGCGACGATCTTCCTCGAGCCCGAGGTGCACACCCTTCTACCGGTGCTCGTCGACGGAGCCGAGGACATCGTTGCGAGCATCCAGAGCCCGGTTCAGGTTCTGGTGCTGACGGGAGCCGCCGTCGCGCTTCTGCTCATATGTGTCTCGGCTTACTACATGGTGCAGAAGAGAGGGATCGAGTTCCGACTCCTGGAAGCGCGCGGTGTCTCCGACCGGTGGGTCGCGGGGCGCGCCTGCGTGGAGACCGTTGTGCCCATCCTGCTGGCAAGCGTCGTGGGGGCCGGCGGCACGTGGGTGCTCGTCAACGTGTTCGGGCCCGGGCCCGTGGACGCGAACGCTCTGAAAGCGGCTGCCTTCCTCACGATCGGAAGCGTCCTGGTCGGACTGATCGCTCTCGGTATCGCTACTGCGATCGCGGCCCGGCGGTTGGCCAGCATCGAAACCGGCGGCACGAACATCACATCTCGCCTCCCGTGGGAGATCCTGCTGTTGATCGCCGCAGGTGTGTCTCTCTATTTCATCAACCAACGCGGCGCCATCTCCGAGCAGGACGACGGCGGGGGCGTCGATCTGCTACTCGTCCTGTTCCCCATGTTCGGAGTAGCCGGAGGCGCGCTCTTCGTGCTCAAAGTGCTGTTCGCCTATCTCGGCAAGGCACGCGGCGCGACGGCCGGAGCGAGCACCAGTGTCTACCTCGCCACCCGTCGCTTGGTCGCAGGGTCGCGATCCGTCGCCCTTTTGATCGGAGCGGCAGCAGTATCTGTCGGCATCCTCGTCTACTCCACGTCGCTGCTCGCGTCGGTGAAGGCGACGACATACGCGAAGACCCACGTGTTCACAGGCTCGGACGTGTCGTTACAGGTCTCCACCCTGGACCTGCCGAAGCCCGACATCCCTCACACGGTCGTTGCCACTGCCGACGGCGACGTCGGTAACACGGCGGTCGCGATCATGGGAGTCGACCCGGAAACATTCGTGGATGCCGCGTTCTGGGACTCTTCCTTCTCCGATAGCAGTGTCGAATCGTTGGTCGACGCGGTGGACGAACCGGGGGCGGGACCCCTACCGGTCGTCGTCGTCGGTGACGAAGACCTCTCCCCCGGATCCTTCTCCGTCAGCGGCAACGATGTTGGGGTCGAGGTGGTTGGCCGAGCCTCGACGTGGCCGGGGATGCTCGCGCAGACCCCGATGCTCGTCGCGTCTCTGCCGCAATTGATCGAGATCGCTCGGGAAGACGGGATCGCACTCCCCCGTCTGACCCTGTGGGCGCGCGGCCCCATCGACGAGGTGGTCACCGAACTCCAGCGAGCAGGGATCGATACGCAATTGAGTGTGACTGCCAACGAGGTCGGAGAAACGTCCAAGCTCCTATCGATCTCGTGGACCTTCGGTCTGCTGCGGATCCTCGGGATCGTGGCGGGTGTCTTGGCCGTCGTGGGGATGCTCCTTTATGTAGCAGCGCGCCGGAGAACCCGCCTTGTCTCTTATCTGCTGGCCAAACGCATGGGCCTGCCGGTTCGCGATCACAGGATGTCGGTCCTGATCGAGCTGTTCTCTATGCTCGCAGCCGCGCTGGTGCTCGGCGGCGCCCTTGGGATCGCATCTGCTCGACTCATCTATGTGGGACTCGATCTGTTGCCCACGGTGCCACCGGCCCCCCTGTTCCGCGTGCCTTCCGTGGAAGTCGTCGCCACCGGGGTCCTCTTCGGAGTAGCAGCTGTTGTGGGGGCCGCCTTGATCCAACGCGCCAGCGATCGCGCCCGTCCGGGTGAGGTGATGCGTCTTGCGGACTGAACCGGCGGTCGAATGCCGAGGACTCGTGCGGACGTTCATCGCCAGTTCCGGAAGGGTCGATGCCTTGAGAGGCATCACGGTGGCTTTCCCGGCCAACGCCATCACGGCCGTCGTGGGGCCATCGGGAAGCGGGAAGTCATCGCTCTTGCGCATCCTCGCTGGGCTCGACCGGCCGACGGAAGGCACGGCCACGATCGGCGAAACCGAGATCGCTAGAGCAAGTAGTGCAGACCTGCGCCGTCATCGCCGGAGGGTCGGCTACGTCTTCCAACGCCCGTCCGACAATCTGATCTCGTACCTCACGTTGCGCGAGCACATCGAGCTCATGGCGCGCTTGCGCGGCGTGGGCACCGTCGATGTCGAGGAGGTTCTGGGACCGCTGCGTCTCGCCGACAGAGCGTCCCATTACCCGGACCAGCTCTCGGGTGGTGAACAGCAACGAGCGGCGTTCGCTCAGGCAACGCTGGGTGATCCCCCGTTGGTCGTCGCCGACGAACCGACCGCCGAGATCGATTCGGCGACCGCTGCGTCGCTGCTGTCCATGGTCTCCGAACTGCCCGGCCGCGGGCTGACTCTCGTTATCGCCACCCACGACCCTGAGGTCATTGCGATCGCCGATCACGCGATCCACCTCCATCACGGAGAGCTGGCGCGATGACGGATCTGATCCACGTCGACCACGTGACAAAAGTGTTCCGTCGGGGCTCCGAGGTCGTGCATGCCCTGGAAGACATCGATCTGCAGCTCGAGGGGGGCGAGATCGCCGCGTTGGTCGGCCCTTCGGGCTCGGGGAAGACGACGCTCCTCTATCTGCTGAGCGGGTGGGAAACAGCGGACACCGGAAGGGTCCACTGGAATGTCGCCGGCGGAGATCCGGCCGATGCCCCATGGGGTCGTCTTGCCCTCGTGCCACAGAGCCTCGGTCTGGCCGAGGAGCTGACCGTCCGCGAGAACGTCGAGCTTCCCCTAAGACTGAAGGGAGAACTGGATGCGGGCAGTGCTCGCGTCACCGAGCTCATGTCGCGCCTCGACCTCGAGGCTCTGGCCGACCGCTATCCACTCGAGACCTCACTCGGGGAGCAGCAACGGGTCGCCGTTGCGAGAGCTTTGGTCCTGTCTCCCGACCTACTGCTGGCCGACGAGCCCACCAGCCACCAGGACGACTCTCGGGCTGCCGCTGTCTTCGCGTTGATCGGCGAGCTCGCCGGAGCGGGATCCTGTTGCGTCGTGGCAACCCACGACAGGGACATCGCCCGCTACGTCGACCGGGTCATCGAGATGCGCGATGGCCGGATCGATGAGGCACGTCGGGGGCAAGCGGCTAGAGGCGATCGAGCCTTATGGGGGCCGCCGCCGTCTTGACGGCCCGGGGAGGGATTGCGCTTCCCAGCACGAATTGCTTGAACTGATACCTCGTCAAGGAGAACCCCGTGGCCCCACACTCGTCGTTCCGTCGCTTCTCGTCCGCTCTCGTCGTAGTCGGCGCCCTGGCCTTCTCACTCCCGACGGCCAACGCCGCACCAGCGCATCGGGCCCTCATCGATCCCGCTCTTCGCCGGAGCGAACAACTCGTGAACGGCAGAGCGTCCGCGATCGTTCACGTGGCTCCCTCGGCCACACTTGCCGATGGGGTCGCCGCCGCCGAAGGATTCGGCCTGACCACCGGGACGACGTATCCCGCTATCGACGTCTTCGTCGCTTACGGAACACCGGACTCGTTCTCAACCCTCGCGTCTGTGCCCGCGATCGAATACATCGAGGCCAACGCACCGATCCGCCTTCAGACCGATTCCTCGCACCAGGCCACTCGTGGTCAGAACCTGCTCGACGGCGATGTGACTCTGGGGGACGGGACGATCATCGACGGCTCCGGCGTCGGAGTGGCCGTCGTGGACTCCGGTGTCGACGGAACGCACCCCGACCTGGCATCGCGAATGGGCGGCAACGTGAAGATGGTTTGTTCCGTGCCCATCGGCGGCTCGGCGACGCAGGTCACACCCTTCGAGCAATGTCGGGGGCCGAAAACCGCAGTGCCGCTCGCCGACACGGACACCACCTCGGCCGGCGGTCACGGAACGCATGTCGCCGGGATTGTTGCAGGCGATGGGACCTTCTCGGACGGCCTGTATCACGGGGCCGCGCCGGGTGCTTCGCTCTACGGAGTGTCGTCCGGCACCTTCCTGACCGTCGAGAACGCGCTCGATGGTCTCGCGTGGGTGCTCGAGAACCACGATCAGGTGTCGCCCGCGATCAAAGTCGTGAACAACTCATGGGGCAGTGTCTACGCGGCCTACGACCCGGACAACGGTGTCTTCCACAAAGCGACCTGGAAGCTGCAGGAAGCCTTGGTGGCCGATGGCGTCACCGTCGTGATGGCGGCAGGGAACTCTTACGGCTCCGGATTCCGGGCTACGACTACGGCGGAGTGCATCAACCCGACCCCCGGCATCATCTGCGTGGCCAATTACTTCGACCGGAACACTGGCACGCGCGATGGTGGCGAGATCAACGGCTCCTCGTCGCGCGGCACGTGGGAGGACCCGAGGTCCTGGCCCGACATAACCGCGCCCGGCACCGCGATCACCGCGGCCTGCCGTGCCCATCTGCCGGTGTGCAGGTTGGTCGATGAATCCGCCGGCGCCAACGAGAACTACGCCACGTTGACCGGGACTTCGATGGCCGCACCGAACGTCGCTGGGATAGTGGCTCAGCTGTATCAGGCGAACCCACAACTGATGCCCGCCGAGGTCGAGAACCTCCTCGAGGACACCGCATACAAGTTCGCGTGGGGGTCCCCGTACGGCCGCTTCGTCGACGCCGGCAACCCCGATAACTCGTCCTCGTTCGAGAAGGGCCACGGGATGGTCGACGCGGTAGCTGTAGTCCGAGTTGCACTAGGTCTCGACTCAGCACCGGGCCCATCGACATTCCCGCCCGGTTCACCTCAACTCCCGATCGCCGAGGACAGCGGCATCGCGCTCCACTGGAACTTCACCTCGGTCACCCAGGAGGAGTTCACGAGTAGATGCACCTACGACGAGACCTTCGTAACGCAGTCGCTGGACGCGCACGTTTTCGAGGTCCCCGAGGACATCCGCGACAAGGAGCTGAGGGTTCGGATCGGCGGTACCAACCCGATCCCCTTCTACGACGTATCTGCACTGTTCTTCGATGAAGCCTGTCAGCCACTCGGTGGCCTTGCCCAAGGCGGCGACGAGGATGGGCCGGTCCCCGCAGGCACTCGCTACGTCCTGGTTACTCCGGGGATCCTGGCGTACGTCACCGAGATCTTCATCGAGTACTACGACCAGACCCCCCCGCCCCCCGATCCGATAGGGACGCTGTTGTCACTCGTCACGCAAGGGACGGGGTCCAAGACGCTGGCTGTCGCCACTTTGACTGCAGCGGACGGAACCGGTGTCGCCGGAAAGACGGTGGCGTTCTTCGCCGACGGAGCGTCGATCGGCACCGCAGTGACGAACGAACAGGGTCGTGCATCCGTGAGTGTCCCGCCCAGCTACCGAGGTAGCAAGACGAGGTTCGGGTCGTGCTTCGCCGGGGACGCTGGGTACACCGGCTCCGCGGCCGGGACCGGGAGCACCTGCTAGTCGGCGAACAGCGGAGCTACTTTGATCTCTAGCGAAGCCTGTTCGAGATCCAGGTCCGTGTCGCTCCACACGCGCGGCGATTCGGGATAGACATCGACGGGAGTCCCCGTCTCCTCGATCCAGTCTGCGAGCGCGTCCGCCCAGCGCTCCTCGAGAAGTGCGCGGCGCATCTCCTTCAGACGAACGGGTGACGAAACGGTGTCTGCCGGCATCTGCGCAACGAGGTTGAGTGCGAGTACACGCGAGATGACTTCGGGCCCGTCGGCGAGGAAGATCTGCGGTTCCTGGCTCCGCACCACTGCCCAGGCCCCCGGCTTGGTTACAGGCTGATCGGGCTTACCTGCCATCCGGCTCGTTCGAAGACATGAGATCGTCGATCGGCAGGTCGTAGTTCTCGCCCGCCGCGTACCTACGCAGCCGGGCCTGCCCTGCCTTCGACAGCATCTCGATCGCATCGTGGAACACATCCCCGCGCGTGGCGCTAAGAGCCTGATTGCCCGCGCTCGCCCGGGGAGGCAGGTCGGTAGTGAGGAACACGAGCCGATAGTTGCCCACCTTTGGCGAGGCCTTCAGCGCTGCCGCCCGGCCCAACGACTTCCACACGGTGTCCGTTCGCTTCAGGCCAGCACGGGTGCTGGTGAATGCCCCCGAAACGTCGAAGAACCACTTCTGGCCCTTGGCATCCTTGGCGACGAAGTTGACCTCGACACCGTTGCCGAACCGGCGCTCCTCCTGGATGTTCTTGAACTTGCAGTCCTTGAGTACGGCGCGTGCGATCTCCTTGGCACGTTGCCCCTCCTGGACGGCACGCGACTGATGGTGCACGTCTTTACCGATCGGAAGCGGGATGTTCGGCACGAACTGACCCGCCGGCGCCGGTCCCCTCTCTTCTAGTAGCTCGCGGCGCGCTTTGTCGACCCGCTCGCGCGCTGCCTCGACATAGCTCTCGTCGGTGTCGTAGCAGGCGTAATGGCGTCCTGACTTGAGTGCAGCAACAGCGGTCGTGCCCGAGCCCATGAACGGATCGACCACGAGGTCACCGACATACGTGTAGAGCTCGATCAAGCGCAAGGGCAACTCGACTGGGAAAGGCGCCGGATGACCCACCCGCGTGGCGGATTCCGGAGGCATGTCCCACACATCCATCGTTGCCTCCATGAACTCGTCCCTGAACAGCGAGTCCTGGTGCGGAAGTCCGTCGGCATCGCGCTTGGGACGACTCAGGGCACGATCGAATCGGCCCTTCGAGGCCACGATGATCCGTTCGGTGAGGTCGCGCAGCACCGGGTTGGATGCGCTCTGGAACGAGCCCCACGCACACGAACCGCTCGCCGCGTAGGCCTTCTGCCAGAGGATCTCGCCGCGCAACAACAGTCCCAGACGGTCCTGGAGGATCGCGATCACATCGGCCGACAGGGACCGGTACGGCTTGCGACCAAGGTTTGCCACGTTGACAGCGATCCGGCCACCCGGCTCGAGCTTGCGCACGCATTCGGCGAAGACGTCAGTCAGCATGTCGATGTAGTCGACATAGGACCCTGGGATGTGGCCTTTGCCCAAAGCCTGTTCGTACTCCTTGCCGGCGAAGTAAGGAGGAGAGGTCACGACCAGCGCGACCGAGGCATCGGCGATCTCGGACATGTTGCGCGAGTCGCCTTGGAAGATCGAGTCGATCTGTCTGACCGCGGGGTCCTCGTGGGGTCGTTCGTCTTTGGATATCTCCGGCACGGTGAAACGGGAGTAGAAGGCGGTCGCGTCGTGGCTCTCCCGGCGACCGACGCCGAAGTTGGAGGTTGAAGTGGGGCTTCGCTTAGAGGCCACGAGGGTCGCACTCCTGAACTAGGTCTCTCATCGATGATGACATCTGCTGCGGGCTTTGCTGGGTCATTGTCGGTCAATCTAGCCGGGGGGTACGACAGTTTCCTGGTGGGAGCCCCCCTGGGATGATGCCCCCGTGAAGACATCGGGCGAGTTGGCGGCCGGGTTGGCCGGGCTGCAACAGCGGACCTCGGACGGGGTCCGAGAGACCGTCGGCATGCTGGAGTCGATGGGCCAGGTCCTCTTCTTCCACCATGCGGCGCCGGAGGGAGAGAGGCGTCGCACCGGGCTCGTCCTGTGCCCCTCCTTCTTCGAGGTCGCGATGCTTCAGTCTGCCGAAGCGGCCCTGACACGGGCTGCGGCCAAGGCCGGCTTCCCGGCGATCTACGTCCAGCCGGCCGGGGTCGGCGACAGCGCGGGCGACTCGTTCACATGCACGGTCGAGGATCGGGTGAAGGCGGCGACGGCAGGCTTCGCCGATCTGCTCGAACGATTCCCCGATCTAGAAGCCCCATGTTTCTTCGGCCCCCGCATCGGTGGCGCAGTGGCGACGCTCGCCGCCCAACGACACCACCTTCCGGCCTCCGTCGTTCTCTGGGACCCGTCCTTCGATCCCGACAAGTACTGGCGTCAGGTTCGTCGACTGGCGCGCGTCGCATCCGTTGTCGGACGACAGAAGCGCTCCGACGATCCGAAAGCGCAGCTCGAGGACAACGGTGCGACTCTGGTGCTCGGGATCCCCGTGTCGAACATGCAACTCGACGACGTGCGGTCGGTACGCGAACGGATCGACCATGGACGGATCGATGGCCCCGCGTTCGTGGTCTCGCCCAGCGACTCGGCGCTCAACGACGCTCGTGGCGTGATTGCGCAAGTCGCGTCCGGACCCGTCGAGGGCAAGAGCCTCGGCTTCCTCGATATCTGGCGCCTCGGGTTGAGGCAAGGCGAGGTCGCGGTCCCACCGACGATCGAGTGGATGGAGTCGAACCTGCGATGAGCCCCACGCCGACACCGATCTTCATCGCAACGACTTACGGAGACGTGTCCGCTTTCGTGCTCGTGCCCGAGGAGGTTCGGGGGGAGCCCGTCATGGTCATCCCGGGAGGAAACAATCCCCGCGTTCGGGATCAGGTGACAAGGAACGTCGCGCTCAGGTTGTCCGCGATGGGCCGGCCGGTACTTCGCATGGATCATCCGGGGGCCGGAACCTCTCCCGAGTCGACCGCGACACGGAAAGACAAGCCGCGGGTGCTCGAGGAGGTTTGCAACCGGTTCGTCGAGCTCTGTGGCTCCGAACGGATCACGATCATCGGAACGTGCGGCGGAGCGATGTCGGCACTCGCTATCGCGAAGGACATGGACCGGGTATCGACAGTGCTCACGATCGCCTGTCCGTTCCGTGCCCGAGGTCGAGACAAGCGCAGGGTACGGGCCGGCGTTGCTGCGGTGGATGCGATCGGTGGGCCGCTCGCAAGAGCACTCGCGGCGGGACACGAGCGCGAAACGACCACTCTCATGCCCAAACTAGAAGGAGTGGTAGGCGCCCTCCCCCGTGTCGTCGAGCGAACTCGCCTCGTGTTCCTCTACGGAGAAGACGACGAATTCCTCGACGACTTCAAGTGGCTGACCGCCAGCGGAACGGTGGAAGAGACAGTGGCCGACAAGATGGAGTGCATCGTGCTGTCGGAGGCGAACCTCTACCAGTACTCGAGCACCGACATCCTGGAGCGGTTGGAAGAGACGATCGTCAGGGCGCTGGCCGAGCCGAGCCAGGCTCAGGCGTAGCGGCCGACCTCCCGGGTCGGGTAGCCCTTGATGTCGAACGCTTCGACGGCCGCCAGGGCTTCGGCCGAGCGAAGGATGACCCGCAGCAGATCCTCGACCGAGAAGTTGCGGCTCTGGTGAGCAGCGGAGTTGAGGTCGAGCAGGATCTTTCCCTTGAGGAAGCTGCGGCCCGACTTCTGCCCCCAACGTTGGTAGCGGATCCGGGGGCCGAGGGTCAGCTCCCACGGTCCGAAATAGCACCACCGACCGCTCGGATGATCGTGGATCGCCAGATAGCCACCGCCCCCCTGCCACACGATCCGTCGATAGACGGTCTCGTCCATGATGAACAGGTCCTCCGACGCGACCTCCGGCCACATCATCTGGTAGTCGGGTGAGTAACGCTGGCGTTTCTCTTTCAGGTCGAGCTGGATCTTGAGACCGCCGTATTCGAAAGCGAAGTCCAGACGCTCGTACTCCGCGGTGCGGTCCTCAAAGTTGTCGAGGCGCGAGTCGCCCGCAAGGACCTGAGATAGCTCGGCTTCGGCTTTGCGGGCCTGGGAGAGGTCGCGTTCCCAGTCTCCGGGCTGTCGGGCTCTAGGCATTAGGTCATTCTTCCCCACCAACCTGCCGGGATGGGTGCTTTTTACGCGTCCTTCTTGATGAACGAGAACTTTCCATCCGCCTCGAGGACGCCAAGACGCAGGTCGGACAGGTCATCCACGCCTGCGTGGCGGGCTTGCTCCAGTAGCTCTTCCTCGTGCAGCCGCTGGATCTTCATAGCTTCGGGAAGAACCTCCCCGTCGCGAACGACGACCACGGGGACGCCTTCGAGGATCCTCCGGGCACCCGACGATCGGAAGCTCACATAGGAGATCGCCAGCACCCACACCGCGATCGTCGACACCGCAAGGATCGCACCACTCATAGACGTGTCGTCTTGGGTGATGCCTTGCTGGATCAGATCACCGATGGTGATCAACAGGATCAGTTCGAAGGCCGACAGCTGCGAGAGCTCCTTCTTGCCCATCACCTTCAACAACAAGAAGACGAAGAAGTAGAGGATGGTGGCCCGGAGGACGATCTCCATCTAGGGGATCACCAGAGTCGAGATGTCGACCGAGTCCAGTTCGATGCCATTCTCGATCACAGAGACAGTGGCCCTCTTGCCCTGTTGGACGGAAGGGCCCAATCGTGCGTCGAGCGTGAAGGTGAACTTTTCGCCGAGGGGCTCGTCGAACTCCATGATCAACGTGCCGTCATCCACCGTCATCGCCGACGGGTTCGGATACATGCCGTTCAGGTCGAACAGGCTCATGTAGGCCTGGGTGATCCCGATCGTCACGGGTCCCTGGAACTTGTCCACGTTCGATAGATGGATGCGCAACGGTGTGTTCAATCCCGGGCGCGAGATCCAGCCGTAGTCGACGGTAAGGAAGTAGTCAGAGCTGCTGGAGAAAGCGGTGGTGCTCGTCTTCACACCGAGGTAACCCGTCGCCCCGATCAGCACGAACAGGGCCATCACCGCGATGCTGAGGCGGCGCACCGTCCGCCCTAACCGGTGACGCTCCTCACTGACCTCCGCCGGAAGCGTGCTCATCCGTATCGAGTATCGGGGGTGGCGCCCGAGTGGGGCGGGATATCCCGCGACCATTCGGGCAACCGACTAGTTATTTCTCGTCACCCGAAACAGGGCTCAACGACCAAAAGGGCCACATCCTGACCAAATGTGTGTCAAAGCCTGTGCATGGGTCCCACGATTCATCATGCTGGGGGTCATTCGACTACTGGAAGGGAAGTCATTGCGGTCTGACAGTCGAAGCAAATCGATACCGGCCCTCGCTGAGCGCCTCGAGGACATGGCAACGATCGTCGAGCACAAGCGATCCAAAGGCACAGACGCCACAGGATCGAATCGTCGTGTGCGCG
>DASQLQ010000064.1:0-4324 GCA_035629935.1 Actinomycetota bacterium | reverse complement strand
TGTGACATCCATCAGATCCCGGAAACGGCTCAGGCCATCGCGGATATCGAAGAGGTCAGCGAGGTCTACTCGGTCGCCGGGGATTACGACCTCGTCGTGATGGTTCGGGTCAAGAGACATGACGACCTGGCGCGTGTGGTGTCGGAGCAGATCGCCCGGATCCCCGGAGTTGATCGGACGCAGACCCTGGTGGCTTTCAAGGTTTTCTCCCGGCACGATGTCGAATCGTTGTTCTCGCTTGGATTCGAGGAAGAGCCGGCTCCTTAGGAGCGTCCGCTCATGCGGCCACAAGATGCCCTGATCGTTCATTACCACGAGCTCGGACTGAAGGGTCGAAACCGTCAGTTCTTCGAGCAAGCACTCGTTCGCAATCTGAAGCGAGCCTTGCGCGGAACAGGCTACGCGCGGGTTCGTCGGTTGGCCGGCCGTGTGCTGATCGATATGAAGGAAGAATCGGATCCCCAGGAGGCATTCGAGCGCGCCGCCCGAGTGTTCGGGCTCGCCTACGTCGGGTTGGGGGTGCGCGTTTCTCCCGAAATCGGCGAGGTCGGTGACGTTGCCCTAGAGATGATGCAAGCCGAGCCGTTCGACTCGTTCCGCGTCCGGGCTCGCCGCGCTTACAGCACGATGGAAGAGACCTCCAACACGATCAACAACGTGGTGGGACAGAGGATCGTGGATGCCACCGGTGGCCGGGTCGATCTTAAGAACGCGGATGCGACAGCCTGGGTCGAGCTGTTCGACAGAACGGGGATCGTCTACCGCAAACGACTGGAAGGGCCCGGCGGATTGCCCGTCGGTGTATCGGGCCGGATGCTGGCGCTCCTATCGGGTGGGATCGATTCTCCTGTGGCCGCATGGAAGATGGCGCGTAGGGGGGCCGAGGTCGACATGCTCCACTTCCACGGCCGGCCGTTCACCGATCCCTCGTCGGTCAGACAAGCACTCGAGCTGGCCCATGTGCTGACGCGCTACCAGTTGCGAACGGTCGTGCACCTGGTACCGCTCGGTGACGTGCAGCGTGAGATCGTGACCCACTCCCCAGCCCCCCTGCGAGTCGTCCTCTACCGGCGGACCATGATGCGGATCGCCGCCGAGCTGGCAAGACAGACTGAGGCCCAGGCCTTGATCACCGGAGACTCGCTCGGGCAGGTCGCGTCGCAAACGATCGAGAACATCTCGACCGTCGACTCGGCGATCCCAGGCGTCGAGGTGATGC
The DNA here is from genome assembly GCA_035629935.1 of Actinomycetota bacterium. Taxonomy (GTDB): domain Bacteria; phylum Actinomycetota; class CADDZG01; order CADDZG01; family WHSQ01; genus DASQLQ01. The sequence goes on along the minus strand of DASQLQ010000064.1, from coordinate 3,105 downwards.
GTCCGCTCATCGGGATGGACAAAAGAGAGATCGTCGACGATGCGAAGCAGATCGGGACCTACGAGATCTCCACTCGCAAATATCAGGACTGTTGCGTGTTGTTCGAGCCCCGCTCCCCTGCCACCAGGGCCAATCGTCACATCGCAGAGCAAGCCGAGAGCGACCTCGACATCGACGCGCTGGTGGGCAAGGCCCTAGCCGGCATCGAAACGCAAGTACTGGAGCTACCCGACCCCTGAACTTTCCTACTGAGAGCGCGCTTGTGGGTCCCTCAGTTAGGAAAGAACGGTTAGATCTTGTTCTTTAGAGCCTTGGCTGCGCCTCCTAGGACACCTCCGAGGCCCTTCAGTCGCTCGCCCGCGGTGCGGGCGGCGAAGGCCTGGACGGTCGAACGGAAGACGGTTCTGGACGCGTCGTCGTAGGGGTACCACCAGAGTCGTTTCATCTTCATCTGGGTTCGCTGGACGAAGACCGGGACGGTGAACTCGCGCAGGCCGTACTCGCCGTTCAAGCGGCCGAAGCCAGATTCACCGAAACCTCCCCATGCACCCCATACCGAAGCCGGGTTCTCGCCGTGTTGGTTGATCGACACATTGCCTGCCTTCAACTCGTGGGCGACCTTGAGAGCCCTCTTGGAATCGTTCGTCCAGATCGATGCAGTCAGGTTGACGGCCTCTTCATTCGCGCGACGGATGGCTTCGGCCTCGTCCTGCACTCGCGTGATCGTCACGACGGGACCGAACGTCTCGTTCTTCATGACATCCATCTCGTCATTGACGCTCTCGAGCACCGTCGGTGCGTACCAGAGCGACCCCTTCTCGTTCTTTAGGCCGGCGTCGGGGCCGCCGGCGAGAAGCTTCGCTCCCTTACCCAGCGCGTCCTTCACCTGGCTCTCGACGATGCCCAGCTGGTTCTTGAAAGTCAGCGAGCCAACCTGCTCTCCCTGTTCCACCTTCTGCAACTTGGTAAGCATGCGATCTTTGAACTCGTCGGCGATCGAGTCCGCTACGTAAACGCGCTCGATCGAACAACACGTCTGACCGGCGTTGAAGAACGATCCCCACACGATCCCCGAGGACGCGATGTCGAGGTCGGCGTCGTCCAAGACGATCGCTGCGTCTTTGCCCCCGAGCTCCATGACGACCGGTGTGAGGTGCTTCGAGGCGGCCTCGCAGATCTTGCGGCCGGTCGGTGGAGAACCGATGAACGAGATCTTGTCCACGGGCGCGTCGACGAGCGCGGCCCCCACTTCACCGCCACCCTGGATCACCTGGGCGACGCCCGGCGGCAGCGGCTCGAGGATCTCCCTGATCAATTCGCCACACGCGGGCGTGACTTCCGAAGGCTTGATAACGACCGTGTTCCCGGCGAACAGCGCGGGAGCGAAGGCCAGGAAGCAGTTCGTGATCGGGTAGTTCCACGGAGTGATGGCTCCCACGACACCGAATGGCTTGAGATCGATGTGTGAAACCGCTCCGCCGAGCAGTTTCGGAAGGATCGGCGGCGAAAGGATTCCGACCTTCTTAGACTTCAGCACGCGTGGAGCGATCTGCTCGTACCCGGTCAGAAGGATCACCGGGGGCATCACGTCGTGGGCCAATGCCTCGGCGCTCGGCTTCCCACACTCCGCAGACACCGTATCGACGATCTTGTCCATCAGGTCGTAGATCCGGTAACGCACCTCACGCATGATGTGAGCGCGGCCCTCAGGAGCGATCGCGGCCCATTCCGGCTGAACCTTGCGGCCGCGTTCGACGACCTCCTTGACCTCCGCAGGAGAGGTAGTCGGGATCTCGGCCATGACTTCCCCGGTGCGGGGATTGAACGACTTCAACGAGCCGTTCGAAGACTGTTTGCGGGAGGTTCTACGTCTCGTAGTCGCGTCGGGCACGGCCGACTCCTTTGGCTAGAGGTTTCCATACAGAGTATCGAAATGACCGAAATGCAGAGCGCCGCCCCTTTCACAGGGCGGCGCTCCAGGTGCCAGGGAGGAGGAGGTCTCCCTACTTCTCGATGGGCACTCCTACGAGACTTCCGTACTCGGTCCACGAGCCGTCGTAGTTACGGACGTTCTCGAAGCCGAGCAACTCCTTCAAAACGAACCACGAGTGCGACGACCGCTCGCCGATCCGGCAGTAAGCGACCACTTCCTTATCGGCCGTGATGCCCTCTGCCTCGTAGATCTTCTTGAGCTCGTCACCCGACTTGAACGTGCCGTCCTCGTTCACGGTCTTCGACCAGGTGATGTTGCTGGCGTTCGGGATGTGCCCGGGTACCTGGGCCTGCTCCTGCGGAAGGTGAGGCGGGGCGAGCAGCTCGCCACGGAACTCCTCCGGGGATCGGACGTCGACCCATGCCGCATCGCCCTTCTTGGCCCGGTCGATGACCTCCTCGCGGAAGATGCGGAGGTCTGGCTTCTCGGCCCCCAACGAGTAGTTGGTTGCGGAGCGGTTCGGAGCGTCTTGGACGAGGAGTTTGCTCTCGAGCTCCCACTTCTTGCGACCACCGTTCAGCAGCCTCACGTCCTCGACACCGCGGTACTTGAAGAGCCAGTAGGCGTAGGCAGCGAACCAGTTGTTGTTGCCCGAGTACAGCACGATCGTCTGGTCGCTCGAGATCCCCTTCTTACCGAACAGCTCCTCGAGCTGCTCACGGGATACGAACTCCCTGCGGGGAGCATCGTGGAGCTCGTTCGCCCAGTCGATCGAGATCGCGTTGGGAACGTGACCCTTCTCGTAGGCCGTGATGTCCTCGTCGCATTCCACGATCGCCAGGTCGGAATCGTTGAGATGCTCCTCCAGCCAGGCGGTTTCGACGAGGGCCTCGCCGTGTGCGTAGTCAGTCACTGCTACCTCCTCTTTCCTTTAGTTTCTTGGTTTCTTCGATGAGTTCTTTCAGGCGTTCCAGCTGATGGCTTGCATCGCTCAACATCCGTTCGAGGACCCGTAATTCGACGCCTACCTCGTTGATCGTCTGAACGGCATGGTCCTCCGGCACGTCCACGCCGGCCTCGGACAGTGCCCCGGCTTCGCCCTCCCAGGTGAAATAGACCTTTGCGGGACGACCCTTGCTGCGGCGCCGGGTCTCGGTCGCGAGGAAGCCGGC
>DASQLQ010000063.1:0-4337 GCA_035629935.1 Actinomycetota bacterium | reverse complement strand
GCAGCAAGCGATCGAGCAGGCCCTTCGCCTGGATCCCGAGGAAGCCAGAGCATTGCAAGCTCGCGAGCTCATCGGCTGAGCAAAGTGTCCGAAATCTGACATAAGTAAGTTTTCGGCCCGTTTACTGTGACTTCTGCCCGTTGAGGGGTAACTACCCGTTGAGGGGTAACTACTTTCCGTTACCGGAACACCCGGTGGATTCATCCTGAGGAGGAACTGGTGGATAGAGCTCTATTTTTCACGCCCAGATCGCTGGCGTTTTCGTGCATCTTGGCCCTGCTGATCAATTTCGTCGTGTTCGGCTCGGCCCCCGCTCAGGCGGCAGATTTCACTGTCAACCGGGCCAACGACGTGGTCACCGCGACCCCCGACGGCGAATGTGACACGGATCCCGCTCCAGGCAACCAGAACCACTGCACGTTGCGTGAAGCGATCCTGGAGGCGAACGCCAGCCCGGAGGACGATGAGATCGTCGTCACGGTGAACCTGATCACCCTGGATCTCGACGGCCCGCCCGAAGATGCGAACCAATCGGGTGACCTCGACATCGCCGACGACGAGATCGTCATCGATGGTGCCGGCGTCCGGATCATCCAGGATGCAGCGGACCGCGTTTTCCACGTCCTTACGGGCGCGAACGACATCGTGCTTCTGAACATGGAACTCAACAGCGGTGAGGCCACGCAAGGTGGTGGACTCTTCAACGGTGGGGTTCTAACTATGAGCAACACCGCGGTCGTCACCAGCACGGCCAGCGACGGTGGCGGCATCTTCAACGGCGGCGTACTAACGATCAACAATTCACTGCTCGACGACAACGTCGCCGGCCCGCCCAACGGTGAGGGTGGAGGTCTCTACAACGACGGCCCCCTCACCAGCACGGGCACGAGCTTCAGAGGCAACAGCGCTCTAACCGACGGTGGTGGGCTCTACAACAGCGGCGTGTTCGCAACTGTTGAAGGCGGCGACTTCCAGAACAACGTGGCAGCCGGCGGTGGCGGGATCTACAACGAGAACCTCGTGGCCGGGGGCCTGGTGCTGACGGACGTTGCGGTTGGGGGCGCTGGCAACAGCGACGTCGGAAACGACGCCTCACTCGGCGGCGGAGGCATCATGAACTCAGGTCTGATGTCGATCACCGACGGCATCGTCGGCACCAACACGGCGACCATGGGGGGCGGCGGCATCCTCAACCTTCTTTCTCCCGACGACCCTTGTGGCTCCTGTGGCCTCACGATCGAGGGAACGGTCGTTAGCGGCAATGCAGCCGGAAGTAATGGTGGCGGGATATCCACCTCTCCGGGTGGCATCTCTAATGACGGTATTTCGGTTCGAGCTAACGAAATCCAGCTCCTCAACAACGTGTCCGGTGGCAACGGGGGCGGGTTCTCGGGCAGCTACTTAACGCTCCCCACGGCCGTCACCGATGTGGCTATCAGCAACAGTTTGATCGAAGGTAACGAAGCGCAGCAGAACGGTGGAGGGCTCATCTTCAGTGGTGGTCTCCTCGGGATCACGAGCACGAGCGTGATCGGCAACCAGGCCGGCGTACCGACGGAGTCCGCCAACGTCGAGATGGGCACCGCCGATGGTGGCGGTTATCACTTCAGGAATGCCGATGTAGAGATCAACGGCGGCGAAGTCACCGGTAACGAAGCGCTCCTCGGCAACGGTGGCGGTATCTGGAACGAGGGCAATCTGCTGCACGTCTTCGGAGAGATCGGTGGGAACCGGGCGAGCTACGGCGGCGGTATCTACAACCTGACTTCCACCGCCACGGGCGACTTCATGTTCCTGTCGGTCGTCGACATCATCGACAACATCGCCCAGGGAACGCCCGATGCCGATGGAGGACCCGGGCACACCAAGGGAGAAGGCGGGGGTATCTGGAACGATGGCATCGCTGCCATCGAGTTCGGTGAGATCAGCAACAACACGGCGACGGCTAACACGACGGGAACCGCAGGCGGCGAGGGCGGAGGTCTCTATAACGCCGGGGCTTTCGAAGACAACACCGACAACACCACCACCGATATCGAAGGTGGGATCTGCGCAGAGCCATTCGGGGAAGGGATCGCAGAGAACCTGGGTGGAGCTTGTTTGAGCGAAGTCACTCTCGACGGGAATACCGCTGAGGGCGAAGCGGACCCCGAGCTCGACCCCGGGGCCGGCAATGACTCCGCCGGTAAGGGCGGCGGCATCTGGAGCCAGTCTGAAACTCCCGGATTGATCGCATTGACCGCGCTGGACCGAGTCGATCTGAGCGACAACGAAGCGGCGCACGGAGGTGGCGTGTACAGCAACGACGCATTCCTGTTCGTGACCGAGAGCGCGTTCACCGGCAACGGGACGGACGACCCGAGCTCCACCGCCGGAGGAGGCGCGTACATCTCCGGTGAAGGCGGCTCCGACGGAAACTCTTACATCGAGGGCACCAGTTTCGAAGCCAACCACTCCGGCATCGGTGGCGGCCTCTACTACGGAGACCTTGAAACCGGCCCGGGGAACCTCGTTCGGCACAGCACGCTGAACGACAACCAAGCAGAACAAAGTGGTGGAGGTATCTGGAACGATTCTGCCCTGCTGCTCGAGAACTCGACGTTCAGCGGGAACGATGCCGGCGATGACGGCGGTGGTCTCTTCAACGTCGGAGGCGACGTCAGCTCCCATGCGGTTACGTTCCATGACAACTCGGCCGGCGACGGCGGCGCCGGAGGAAACGTCCACGACAACTCGCTCACGACGGTCCACTTCCGGATGACGATCCTGTCCGAGGGCTCACCGAACAACTGCAACGCCGACGGTGGATTCGTCGACGAGGGCTACAACCTCGAAGACGACGACTCCTGTCAGTTGAACGAGGCCGAAGGCAGCATCACCAATGGCAATCCGAATCTTGCCGACCTCGACGAAAACGGCGGGCCTACCGAGACGCACGCACTGCGCCGCGGAAGCGACGCTCTCGACGCCGTCCCGGCAGTTGCCTGTTTCTTGCCCGCCGATCAGCGTTACCGCGATCGCCCGGGCGACGGTGGAGTGAGCGAGACCGCCTGTGACATCGGCGCCTTCGAGCACCAGACAGACGACGCCTTCCCATCCGGTGGTGGCGGCGGTGGCGGTGGCGGTGGCGGTGGAACGCCGACGCCGGACCCATCCGAGACCGACGAGCCCGAGCCGGAGCCTTCGTCTTCGTCCAACCCGGCCCCCAGCCCGACCAACAACCCTGCACCTCCTCCTCGCTGTGCCGCCCAGGCACGGGAGCTTGGGTTGAACCTGGTTGTGGGAACCAAGGGCGACGACAGATTGCGGGGCACGAACAGAGCCGACGTGATCTGTGCCAAGGGTGGTGACGACGTGGTCAGAGGCCGCGGCGGCAACGACATCATCTGGCTCGGTGCCGGCGACGACCGGTCGTCGGGCGGCAAGGGCAACGACACCGTCCGAGGCGGTCGCGGAGGCGACACGGTGAATGGCAACACCGGGAAGGACGAGATCACTCTCGGCAACGGACGCGACTCGGCCGAGGGTGGCGGAGGCAGCGATCGCCTGTTCGGACTCAAGGGCAACGACGATCTACGCGGTGGGCTCGGTCCCGACTTCCTCTACGGAGATGGGGGCCGAGACAATTGTGTCGGCGGTCCCGGAGACGACAACGAGCACAACTGCGAGACGTAAAAAGCAACTGAAGTGAATGGTGGAAAGGGCCGGCTGATGCCGGCCCTTTCTTCGTCTGGACCTCAGCACCAACATCGGGGCATCAATCAGGCTAAATCGGGCTGTCCGGAATCCGACATTCATCTTTCCGTTTGAATCGCACAACCCTGTTTACGCCCGGACATCCAGAGGCTTGAATGGTCGGTGGAGAGAAATGGCCGGTTTCATCGCGCGATCCGGACGGAGGTCCACGTGGATAGAGCTCTATTTTTTTCGAAGCGATCGCTAGCTTTCACATGCATCCTGACGATGCTGATCAGCTACATGGTGTTCGGCTCGTTGCCTGCGTTGGCGGGTCACGGCGTGTACACCGTCAATAGATCGAACGATGCCCCGCCGATCGGCCCCGACCACGAATGCGATACGAACCCTGCCGAGGGTAACCAGAACCATTGCACCCTGCGCGAGGCGATCCTCGAAGCCAACAACGACGGCGTGCCCACCGTGATCAACGTCGGCTCACCGGCACTTCCCATTCCCAACCTGATCACGCTGGACCTTCCGGGGACCGGCGAGAACCAGGACCGTACCGGGGACCTCGACATCCGGCCCGACGACACGCTGCAGATCTTCGGCAACGGCGTGACCGTCATTCAGGATCAGCCGGACCGCGTCATCGAAGT
>DASQLQ010000062.1:0-3415 GCA_035629935.1 Actinomycetota bacterium | reverse complement strand
ACACTCGATTGATACAGCGCCGCCTTAGATGGGTCTGTGGTCCTCGCCACAACCGTGATTCGGGATCAGGCAGTCGCGCTCATGGATCGAGCTGCGCGGTTATCTCCTTTGGTCCGAACAGTCGACCGTCCAAGACGTAGGCACCGTTCACCAAACGTCGCCGGGGAAAAACATCCGCATGTGTCCCGGCCGGACCGCGGAGCTCGAAACGAAACTTGTCGGGACGTACCAGGGCTTGCGGCCACAGAGTCATCGAGAAACGCCCGTCTTCTAGAGCGATTGGCAGCCGGTAGGTCAGCGTGACCTCTTTTGTTTCTCCCGCGGGGAGATCCACGATGTTCCAAACGACCGGGTAGTCGACCTCGTGTCCGCGTAGAGGAGACGAAGCGGCTCCGTCGATCGTTAGATCCCCGAACTCAGCGTCCCGAGGCATCAAGAAGCTCAATGTCATCCGGTTATGGCCGTTCGGGTACTTGCGCAGCAATGGCCTGATCAGCAACGAGCTGGGCTCTGTTGGCGCGCGATTCTCGAGCGTGATGGTGGCGGTTACCAGCGCATCTCCATCCCCTTCGATCTCGACGACAGTTCGCTGGGTTCGACGCAAGAAGTAATCAACCTTGCTTCCGGTGAAGTTGTTGTGAAAGATCTCTTGAACGTTTGCGCCCGCCCGCGTGAAGTCTCCGGTCAGGTCTAGCGCCTCCAGTGTTCGTCCCAAAACCTCATCGGTGGCGTAGAACTTCAGATGCTGCCAGTTCGCTGCTTTCTGAAGCCCTTTCACTACCGCTGCCGCGTTTACGCGTCCGGCACGGAGATGATCTAGAAGATCTGAAACTAGGCCTTCCAAGAAACGGTCCTGCGCTCTTTCCTGGTACTGACCGAATCTCAGGTACGAACTTTTCAGCAAGATCTTGCGAGCATTGGTTTCGTCAACGGAGACATCCCAGCCGGGACCATTCAGAGAAGGGGTGCCGCTGGTGACCTGTTCAAGGACGATCGGATCGAGCGTGATCACGCCATCCAGTAAGCGGCCCCTGGCAGCGCGGTAGTACTCGAGTACAACTTGCGCGACCGTTGGCCAGTGCGTGCCGAGATTGGCGTGACGGATCTCTTCCAAAGCCAACAGACCGCCATAGAGCTCTTGATACCAATCGGGGGCCGCGATGGGTGCCTTGACGTCTTTGCCGATCTCGCTGTGAGGACCGACATGGACCAGGCGTATCGCTCCGTCTTTGGCTTGCAAGATGCCGTAAACGCCGATGATTCCACCGGACCCACGCGCTTCACTGGGACTTTGGAACGCCAGGAGATAGGTCTTGCTGGTTCCTTCCGCGGCGAGTCGGGGAAGCATGCCCGCGGCCAGGCGAGCCTTTCGTGCTGCATCCGAGGCCATCCGGAGCGCCCGAGAGATGCGATTCGCAACGCGATCCACCACAGCCAATGTCGGTGTCCCAAGGTTGTCCGATCTCGTCGTCACCGATCCAAGGAAGTCGTGCGCGTCCTGCGCCAGGCTCTCGAGGCCTCTGATCGTGGCGAAGTCGAGGCGTTCGTCCCGGTAGATGGCCCCGGTGAGTGTCTGGTCGCTGCCGGCGATCGATTCCATCTCATAAGCGGCATCCGACGCGAACCGACCGGCGTCCTCGGCGATATGCCCGAGGAACCGGAAGAGGTCGACGTCGGTTCCCAAACCGGGAATCAGGGACATAACAGCCACCCCGGCGCCGTCCACTCCCGCTGAAGCTGCGATCCCGCTTGCGGTTAACCCGCGGACTCCATCCGATGTCGTCGAGAGGTCTGCATCCCCGGCAGACTCCAACAGCCGATTCGCCGAAGCCCGTATCGACACCAGCGAGGCTCCCGTCGCCGCGACGGAATAGAGGAGATGGATCGTCAGAAGGATGACGATGGCGAAGATCGTTCGAAGGCCTTGACGTGCTACCCCGGCCGCCATCGGGATCGAGGATATTACGGTGGGCGGGTGAACGATCCAGCACCGCTCGAGCGCGGAGTCATCGGAGAGCTCTTCTGGAAGATCTCCGACCCAGTGCTGATAGCGAAGCCGGATGGGATCCTGATGCTAAATCCCGCGGCCGAGAAGGTCTTTGGGGTTAACAGTGACGACCTAGCTCGGATCGGACCCGAGTTCGAGACCCTGTTGGGCGATGCAACAGAACATTTCAGAGCCATGATCGGTTCGGATTCCGTTGCTCGGCTGGACTGCCACCACCTCGGAATGACCTTTAATGCTCGGAGTTTCGTCGTGGATGGCGTGAGCACTGTTGTCATCCTTCGGGACACAACCGTCGAAGAGCGTCACCTCGCAAGCTTGCGCCGACTTAACGAGGTGGCGCGCGAGGTTCTCCGACAGGATTCTGTCGAGATCGTTCTTCAGAAGATCGTGGATGAGGCGAAGGTGCTAACCGACGCGTCATTCAGTGCGCTTCTCATGCTCAAGAGCGGCAGCGACGAAGAAGTTGCCAAGTTCGTTTACAACGCGCCCCGCGAGTTGTTCCCGGCCCGGTTGCCGAGAGCGATCGGACTGCTGAAGGTACCGATAGCTACTCGAGCGCCCGCCCGCTTGGACGACATCCGTGGTCATCCGGCAGGGGTGGGGATACCGGTGGCCCATCCGCCGATCGGATCACTTCTCGCGGTGCCGATCCTTGCCGAAGGAGAGGTGCTGGGTGAACTGGCGGTGGCGAACGAGCCGGACAGGGCGGTCTTCACCGAAACGGATCAGGCGGTCCTAACCGAGTTGAGTCTCCATGCCGTACAAGCGATCCGGACTGCACAGGTTCGTGAAGCATCGGCCGCCGCCAATGCGAACCGGCAGGCGATGCTCGATCTGTTGCGGCACGACATGATGACTCCGATCGCAACTGCCAAAGGCGCGACGGATCTTCTGGTGTCGCAATCGGGCTCCCTTACCGAGGACCAACGAGACAAGTTGCTCAAAGCCGTCGCGCGATCGGTTGAAGCGATCGAGAGGATGGGCCGCAATCTCAGATCGGATGCTCGGTTGGAGGTTCCTCATCTCGAGGCCGACTTCTCGGATATCGGTGTCGAGGAGTTGATCGAGGAGCTGAAGGAGGATCTCCAGGCGCGTGCCGAGGAGCGAAGCATCAGTCTCTTGTCTGTGACTGAGGAGGATTGTCCGGCATCCTTCCGTGGAGCCCAGTTACTCGTTCGTCAGGCTCTCGAGAACCTGTTGACGAACGCGATCAAGTTCTCTCCCACCGAGCAGGACGTCGTGATCACCGCGCGGAGTGAAGGCGATTCGGTTCGTTTCGATATCCGAGATAAAGGACCGGGCATCCCCCTGGAAGATCAGAGCAATCTCTTCCTTCGTTTCCACCGCGGGGATAGTAAGGACGACCTTCCTCGGATCGGGCTCGGTTTGGGTCTGTCGATCGTCAAA
>DASQLQ010000061.1:0-17694 GCA_035629935.1 Actinomycetota bacterium | reverse complement strand
CCTGGTCTACGTGCAACTCGAGCTCGTCGTCTACGGCGATCTCGCCGGTGGTCACCTTTGCGCGATGCAGGAACACGCCTCCGTCCGTCTTGCGCGTATCGCGTATCTCGGCCGCGCCCGAAGGAGAACCAACCGTGCCCCGATCTCCGACCTGACCTCCACCCTCCGCGTAGAAAACCGTCTGATCGAGGATGAGATCCACTTCATGTCCGACCTCCGCGACGGGAACTCCCTCCCCTGCTTCGAGGATGGCCAGAACCTTCCCGTTCCCTTCCAGGTGTTCGAACCCGGTGAAGTAGGTCGCCTCCGTCCCCGGGGTCCCATCGCTACCGCCGTAACCGATGGTGGTGCGGGCGGACCGGGCCCGCTCGCGCTGGCCCTCCATCAGCTTGTCGAACCGATCCGTGTCGACCGCTACGTCTGCCTCGAGCGCGATCTCCTGAGTGAGGTCGATGGGAAAGCCCCACGTGTCGTGCAGTTGGAAAGCGACGTCCCCGGACAAGGTTCGGCGCTCGGAGCCCAACGACTTCGCCAACTCGGTTTCCAGCAGAGACAATCCCTTGTGCAACGTCTCGCTGAAGCGCTCTTCTTCGCGCGCTGCAACCTCCAGGATGAATTCCTTCTTCTCTACGACCTCCGGGTACGCGTCTCCCATCAACTCGGCGGTTGCTTCGACCAAACCGGGGAGAACCGGCTCGTCGCGACCGAGCAGCCGCGCGTGCCGGATCGCTCGCCGCATCACTCGCCGGAGCACGTAACCCCGCTCCTCGTTGGACGGGAGAACGCCGTCGGCGATGAGGAACGTCAGAGAACGTCCGTGATCGCCCAATACGCGCAGCCCCTTGTCGGTTGCATCGTCGGAGCCGTACTTCTTGCCCGTGAGCTCGGCGGCTCGCTCGACCATCCCCCCAAGGGTGTCGGTCTCGTACACCGAAGCCGCTTTCTGGAGGACCATCGCAGTCCGTTCGAGTCCCAGCCCGGTATCGATGTTCTTCTTCGGCAGTTCCGCGATGGGTTCGATCGCTGCATTGCAATCGTTCTGCATGAAAACAAGGTTCCAGATCTCGAGGTAACGGTCCTCGTTGCCCGCCGGGCCGTTATCCGCGGCGGGCCCGAAGGACTCGCCGAGATCGGCGTAGATCTCCGAACAGGGTCCGCAAGGTCCGGCGACCCCCATCGACCAGAAGTTGTCGGCTTTGCCACGACGGACGATCCGTTCGGGACGCACCCCGACCGCGTCGCGCCAGATCTCTTCGGCCTCGTCATCGGTTTCGTAAACGGTCACCCAGAGCACCTCCGGGTCGAGGCCGTAGCCCTCCGTCACCAACTCCCACGCCCAGGGGCACGCGTCGGCCTTGTAGTAGTCACCGAAGCTGAAGTTGCCCATCATTTCGAAGAAGGTGAGATGCCTAGATGTCTTACCGACCTCGTCGATGTCGGTGGTACGGAAGCATTTCTGCGCGCTCGTCGCCCGGTCGAAGGGCGGACTCTGTTCCCCCAGGAAGTAGGGCTTGAACTGATTCATCCCCGCATTCGTCAGGAGCAGGGTGGGGTCGTTCGGCACCAGTGAAGACGACGGAACCCTCTGGTGCTCTCGCTGCTCGAAGAATGCGAAGAAACGATCGCGGATCGTGCGCGTTTCCATGCGACGCAGGGTACTTCCCGCTAGTTACTCAGACGTTAAAGGCCGGGGGCCGGAACGTCTTTGGTCCGCTGGGACTCGAGGCGGGCATTCACCTTGTCGAGAAGACCATCGGTTACGAAGCGTGGCGAGACGCGGGTCCGCAGCTTCGCAACGACGCGCTCGCCCTGCAATGCGCCTGCTGCTCCGACCGCAACCCAGAAGAGTGTTTTGACCATGATCCGAGCCTAACTCCCCTGGTCCTTCTTCATCTTTTCGAGCCGTTCAGCCAGCTCGGCCTCCCGGCCGTCGATCGCCTCGAAGTAGCGGCGGTCGGCGAGCTCGTCGGGAAGATGCTGTTGATCCGCCCAGCCCCCGAAGGAATGGGCGTACTTGTAGCCCTCTCCCGCCCCGATCGATCTGGATGCCGCGGCGTGCGAATCCCGTAGGTGTTTGGGCACGGGCAGGGGGCCGGAGTTCTTCACATCTTCCTCGGCACGCCACAGGGTCATAGCGCTGGCATTCGATTTGGGAGCGAGGGCTAGGTAGACGGCCGCTTGGGCGAGGTTCAGCTTCGCCTCCGGCAACCCCACGAACTCCAGGGCGTGATGAGCGCCGACCGCCACTTGGAGCGCCATGGGATCGGCATTCCCGATGTCCTCCGAGGCGAGGATCACCATCCGGCGTGCGATGAACCGAGGATCCTCGCCGGCGTCGAGCATCCGGGTCATCCAGTACACGCTGGCGTCCGGATCGGAGCCGCGCATCGATTTGATGAAGGCCGAGATCGTGTCGTAATGCCAGTCCCCTGACTTGTCGTACGGAAGAGCGCGCCGCTGCAGGGCTTCTTCGGCGGTCGCGAGATCGACCACAGTGTCCTTGACGGTAGCGATGGACGCCGCCGCTTCGAGGGCATTCAAGGCGGCGCGGGCATCACCACCGACACCATGCGCGATGTGCGTCAAGGCATCGTCATCTACCTTCACCGTCGACTTCCCCAGACCGCGTTGCTCGTCGGAAAGGGCACGGCGAAGAACCTCCGCGGTCTCGTCTTCCGTTAGAGCCTCGAGTCGGAACAAGAGGCTCCGCGACATGAGCGGCGAGTTGACTTCGAAAGAGGGATTCTCGGTGGTAGCGCCCACCAGGACGATCCATCCGTTCTCGACCGCGGGAAGCAAGGCGTCCTGTTGAGACTTGTTGAAGCGGTGTATCTCGTCCAGGAAGAGCACGGTTCTTTGACCCTGCTGCGCGAGCCGGTCCTTAGCCGCCTGGATCGCCTTGCGCACGTCGGCAACGCCGGCAGACACAGCAGACATCGGTTCGAAATGGCCCTTTGTTGCACGCGCTATCACGTGAGCCAACGTCGTTTTGCCGGAGCCCGCCGGTCCCCACAAGATGATCGAGGAGAGGTCGCCCGACTGGATCAAGGAACGGAGAGCTCGCCCTTCGCCCAAGACATGATCCTGTCCCACGAGTTCCTCGAGGGTGCGGGGCCGCATGCGCGCTGCCAGTGGGGCGTACTCGTCGAACCGTTCCTCGAGGGCGTTGTCGAACAGATCCACCCCGGCTACTCCGGCTCCGTCTCCGGTTTGGGGGCGATCGATCTCAGATACAGGGCCTTCAGCTGATCCTCGTCCACGGGGGCCGGAGCTCCCGTAAGTGGGTCGAACGCTGTCTGCGTCTTCGGGAATGCGATGACTTCACGGATGTTGGTCTCCCCCGCGGCCAGTGCAACGATGCGGTCGATCCCCGGCGCGATACCCCCGTGCGGCGGTGCTCCGTAACGAAATGCGTTGAGTAGGAAACCGAACTTCTCCTGCTGCTCCTCGGGACCGATACCCAAGGCGGAGAAGACGCGCTCTTGCATCGCCCGATCGTGGATCCTGATGCTTCCCGATGCCAGTTCCCATCCGTTGAGAGTGATGTCGTAGGACTTCGAGATCACCTTGGCCGGATCGGTTTCGAGGAACTCGAGCGTTTCCTCGACGACACCGGTGAATGGATGGTGGATCGGGTCCCAGCGCTTCTCTTCTTCGTTCCAGTCGAACCACGGGAAGTCGATGATCCATGCGAACTTCCAGTGTTCGGGATCCGAACGATCAACGTCCGGGATCATCCCGAAGCGCTCTGCAAGGCGAGTCCGCAATCCACCGAGCACCTTGTAGACGATCGCCACTCGAGCGTCGGCGATGATCAGGATCAAGTCGCCTTCGGCGGCGCCGGTCGCCTTGACGAGGTCCGATCGCTCGGTCTCGCTGAAGAACTTGTCGATCGGGGATTTGAAACCTTCGGACGTGACGGCGACCCACACGAGGCCCCCGGCCCCCAGGGCCTTAGCGCTATCGACGATCCCATCGAGGTCCTTCCGGCCCAGACCGCCCTGGCCGGGAACCACGATCGCTTTCACCGCTCCGTCCGAATCGAGAACCGAGCGGAACACCTTCACCTCCGTGCCCGAGAAAACGTCCGCCAGGTCGATCAGCTCCATCTCGAACCGGAGATCGGGCTTGTCGTTTCCGAATCGTTCCATCGATTCGTGGAATGTGAGCCGCGGGAAAGTGTTCAGCTCGACACCCAGAACTTCCTTCCACACGGACTTCAGCATCCGTTCCGTGCTGGCCAGGATGTCCTCTACCTCGACGAAGGACATCTCGAGGTCGAGTTGCGTGAACTCCGGTTGCCGGTCGGCACGGAGGTCTTCATCCCTGAAGCACTTCACTATCTGGTAGTAGCGATCCATCCCGGCGACCATGAAAAGCTGTTTGAACAACTGCGGTGACTGCGGCAGGGCGAAGAACGTGCCCGGGTGGACTCGAGACGGAACCAAGTAGTCGCGGGCGCCCTCCGGAGTTGACCGCGTAAGCATCGGCGTCTCTATCTCGACGAAGCCCTCCGAGTCGTAGAAGCGCCTGATCGCCGAAACGATCTGATGCCGAAGCTTCAGGTTGTTGCTCATCGACTCACGCCGCAGATCGAGGAAGCGGTACTTGAGACGCAGCTGCTCGTCCACTTCCATGTGCTCGTCGATCTGGAAAGGTGGGGTCTCGGCCGCACCCAGCACCTCGACCGCCTTGGCCGCCACCTCGACCTGACCGGTGGCGAGCCGGTCGTTCACCGTCCCCTCACGTCGAGGTCTGACCTCGCCTTCGATCTTTATGCAGAACTCGTTACGCAACGCCTGCGCGTTCTGATGGGCGCTTGTCGACACCCCCTCGTCGAACACGACCTGGACGACCCCGGCGGTGTCCCGCAGGTCGATGAAGGTCACGCCTCCGTGGTCCCGGCGGGTATCGACCCACCCACACAACGTCACGTTCTGTCCGGCGTGGTCGCTGCGGAGCTCGCCGCAGCGGTGTGTTCGCATCATTGGCTAACCCGCTTCTCTATGTCTTCGAATGACACCGTCTCTTGTGTTCCGTCGGATAGGTCTTTGAGGGTGACGTTGCCCGACACCAACTCCTCATCACCGATGATCACGGCCCACCGTGCGCCGGACCGGGACGCGTCTTTCATCTGCCCCTTCATCGCGCGGCCCCCGAGATCGAGATCCGCACTGATGCCGTTAGACCTCAGATGAGTCACGATCCGCAAAGCTTCTCGGCCTGCTTCTTCACCGATCGAGACCACATACACGTGCATGCTCGGGGTCTCGGCTTCCGTCCCGGTGCGTGCCAGCAAGATCCGGTCGAGACCAAGCGCGAAACCGATGCCAGGCAACGGATCGCCCCCCAGTGACTCCGCCAGACCGTCGTAGCGACCGCCGCCACCGACCGCGTTCTGCGACCCGAGACCTTCCGAGGTGAACTCGAAGGCGGTGCGTGTGTAGTAGTCGAGGCCGCGCACTAAACGAGGCGCCAAGATGAATGAGACGCCGACATGCCCGAGCAGATCCTGAACCGTCTCGAAGTGTTTCCGACACGAGTCGCACAGATGGTCCGTGATCAGAGGAGCTTGCTTCATGACCTCGATCGTTTCTGGTTCCTTGGAATCGAACGTACGCAGTGGATTCGTTGACACGCGATCTCTGTCCTCTTCGGCCAGAGAAGACGCGTTCTCTTTCAAGAAAGCGACGAGGGTTTCCATGAAGCCGCTCCGGCAAGAACGATCGAGGTGCCCGATCGAGTTGAGATGAAGAACCGGCTCGACACCGGCTGCGCGCAGATATCGCATGGCAACCTCGATCACCTCTGCGTCCACCTTCGGATCGTCCGACCCGATGGCTTCCACCCCTACCTGGAAGAACTGCCTGTAGCGACCCTTCTGTGGGCGTTCCTGCCGGAACATCGGGCCCGCGTATGCGAGCTTGACCGGCAGGGGGCCGCGGTGGAGCCCGTGCTCCAGAACGGCACGCACAGTCGGAGCCGTCAGCTCGGGCCTGAGGGTCAATGAGCGACCGGCGCGGTCCTCGAAGGTGTACATCTGCTTGCCGACGACTTCACTATTGGCACCGACGCCGCGCTCGAAGACCTCCGTGTGCTCGAATATCGGTGTCTCGATCGGGGCGTAGCCGGCGGTCGCGAACGTATCGAGCGCCAGGCGCGTTGCTCCCTGCCACTCCCACGACTGAGGAGGAATGACGTCATTCGTGCCCTTTGGGGCCCGGAATGCTTGGTTTTCGGTGCTCATCGGGGGCATCCTACGGGGCGTTAACTAACCTCGACCCGTGATCCGATACCTCTGAATGCAACGCGAATCCGAGGGAGACAACGAATAGAAACCCGCCCGAGCGCGCCGCTGTGGTCTCGGCCCGATTGGATCGCCATGACGGCCGTGACGACCGTCGCCGGCCTCGTGCGCGGAGTGCGATTCCTCACGCCCTTGGGTGAACTGGGCGACGAGCAGGTCTACGCGAGCAATGCCTGCTGGTACGCCCACTCATCTAAGGCGATATGCGGCTTGGCTCGCGAGGGCAACCTCGAACACCCTCCCTTGGGCAAATGGATCATGTCCCTGCCGATGCACATCTGGGGATACACCCCCTTCTCCCAAAGGATCCTGTCGGTCGTCTTTGGAACCCTCACGGTTGCCCTCCTCTATCTGCTTGCTCGTCTCCTCTTGCGATCCACCCTGGGAGCCACCATCGCCGCGGGAGGGCTGGCCGTCGATTTCATGGCCATCGTTCATTCGCGGGTGGCGATGCTCGACATCTATCTCTTGTTCTTCGTCGTTCTTGCTTTCGTCTTCCTCGTGCTCGATCGAAACCGGCTGTTCGAGAAGGGAAGGTCTGGTGGTACGCGACCATGGCGACTCGCGGCCGGGGCGGCAGCGGGAGCTGCCATTGCAACGAAGTGGACCGGTCTACTTACCTTGTTCGCGATCGCCTTCTTGAGTTTCGCGTGGGAGGACCACCGCCGACGCGACCGAAAGAAACACCTGTTGGTGACGCTGGCGGAACAAGGCCCGTCCCTTTTCCTGACATTCGTGCTCGTGCCCATGGCTGTTTACGCAACCACTTTCGTGGGTCACGTCCGCGGCGCCCTGGTGTCGTGGCCGTGGATCGAGGGTTCGTGGCTGAACGCACTGTGGGAGCGACAAGCGCACATCTTTTCCTTCCACGCTCAACTGATCTGGGAACACCAGTCCGCGTCGCCACCCTGGTCGTGGCCGCTCGCCAAACGAGGAGCCCCTTTCATCTACACGCCCGGCGACTCCATCCGGACGGTGGTCGACACGGGGAACCCAGTGATCTGGACCCTGTCCATAGTCGTGTTGATCTACATCGCGTTCAGGTGGGCCCGCCGGCAGGACCCTCGGGAACCTGAAGGCGTTCTTCTGGGCGGATTCGTGTGGGCCTATCCGCCCTGGCTCGTCTATTCCCTCGTGCCCTTCCTCTTCTTCACCTGGGACCGGTCGGCGCTCTTCATCTGGTACCTGTTGCCCGCGTTGCCGTTCATGTACATGGCCTTGGGGTATGTCGCTATGGACCTGGTCCGTAAGAAGATCGGCCGCGTCGTCGTGGCCGGGGTGGCGCTGTTCGCAGTGGCCTCACTCGCGTTCTATTACCCGGTGCTGACGTACGCTCCGCTGTCTCGCGGTGCGCTCGACGCTCGCATGTTCGCGTTCGACAATTGTGAGCGCCGCGACCACGCCCCCTTCATCTACTTCAAGAAGTCAACCGTCAACGGCTCGACCCGCTTCGAAAAGGTCGAGGAACCTGCCGCCCCGCACCTCACTCCTTTGGGATGGTGCTGGCTCCCCTGACCTGAATCTCCAAGAGGTCGCGAAGTTGCTTGTGGTTGGATATGTCGAAACCGAAGCTCTATCCGCTGGAGGTTGAATGCCGCAGGCGCGAACCGAAGACAGACCAATGCTCGAGGACATAACCCGCAGGCTCAGAAGACACATCATCACCTCGACGACCGAAGCAGGTTCCGGACACCCGTCCACATCGCTCTCCATGGTCGAGGTCATCACCGTTCTCTACTTCGGCGGCGTCATGCGCTACGACCCGAAGGAACCGCGCAATCCGGATCGAGACCGATTCATCCTCTCGAAAGGCCATGGTGCTCCCGCTCTGTACGCGGTGCTGGCGGTTGCCGGCTACTTCCCCGAGGACGATCTGTTGACGTTGCGCAAACTCGGTTCCCCGCTCGAAGGGCACCCCAACATGTGTCGCCTGGCCGGCGTCGAAGCGTCGACCGGATCCCTCGGACAAGGTCTTTCTATGGGCGTGGGTCATGCCCATGCCGCCCGAATCGACAAGCGTGACTACCGGACCTACGTCATGGTCGGCGACGGCGAGAGCGAACAGGGGCAGGTGTGGGAGGCGGCGATGCATGCAGGCAATCACGGCCTCGACAACCTCACGCTCATCGTCGACCGCAACCAGAACCAGCAGACGGGGTGGGTCAAAGACGTCCAGCCGCTCGATCCTCTCGATGACAAGCTCCGCGACTTCGGCTGGGAGGTGACGGTCATCGACGGACATTCACTCGACGAGGTCGAACAGGCCTTCCAGTGGGCCCGCAACGTCTCCGGCCGACCGCAAGCGATCGTCGCAAACACGATCAAGGGCAAAGGCGTGAAGCTGCTCGAGGAAGCTCAAGACAAATGGCACGGCAAACCGATCCCGCCCGAAGAGATGCAACGGGCACTCGAGGACGTGGGGGTGGGCGCATGAGCTTCGGACTGAGCCGGGTCGACTTCACCGAAGGGATGGCTACCCGGGAAGCGTTTGGCGAGGCACTCGCGGAAGCAGGTTCGGATGAGCGCATCGTGGTGGTCGACGGGGACGTGAACAACTCGACGTTCACGAACAAGTTCGGCGAGAAGTATCCGGAGCGCTTCTTCAACGTCGGGATCGCCGAGTCCAACCTGGTCGGCATCGCAGCGGGCCTGGCGGCGGCGGGCAAGATCCCGGTGGCAGCGTCGTTCTCGATCTTCCTGATGGCGAACGCCTTCGATCAGATCCGTATGTCGGTCGCCTTCCCTAACCTCAACGTCAAGCTCGTCGGCTCGCACGCGGGGATCTCCATCGGCGAAGACGGTCCGTCGCAGATGGCGATCGAGGACGTGGCCTTGGCCTGCGCCCTTCCAGGGTTCACCGTGATCGTGCCTGCAGACGAAGCATCTGCGCGGGCCGCGACCAAAGCCATGCTCGAACGGGAGGGCCCCACTTTCTTGCGCTGCGGCCGGCCAAAGGTTCCCGTTCTCTACAAAGACCAGTCGGACTTCCACATCGGACGCGCCAACACCCTGCGTGAGGGCGACACCGTGACGATCATCGCCAACGGGATCATGGTTGCGATGGCTCTCGACGCGGCAGCAGCGCTCGCCGACGAAGGCGTGGAAGCCCGAGTGCTCGACATGCACACCGTCAAACCCATCGACACGGAAGCGATCGAGAAGGCGGCTAACGAGACCAAAGGCATCGTCGTGGCCGAAGAGCATCTGGCTTTCGGGGGCCTGGGTTCGATCGTGTCCATGGTCGTGGCGGAGAAGCGGCCCACCCGGATGGCGTTCGTCGACCTGGGCGACACCTACGCGACCAGCGGCAAGCCCGACGAGTTGTTAGCGCAATATGGATTGACGCCCGACGCGATCCTGGACGCCGCTCGGAGGATCCTTAAGGACTAGCTGCTCCTCCTACTCGGAGGAAGAGGCCTCGGCCCTTCTCCGCACGCCGCGACGCAGGTAGTAACTCGTGAGCAGGATCGCGCCCGCCGTAAGGGCGAGGAGCGTCAGCTGACCGGTAGCGCCCTCGGTGCCATCGTTCTGCAGGAAGCTGAAGCCGTTCGCGTTCTTGGCATTGAGTTTCTTCGTGTTGCCGCGCGGAGCGGCACCAGAGTAAGGCTCGCAAGCGGAGTGCGCAGGGTTGCCCTTGGCGATCCCGTTGTTGCCGTCGCACTCGTAGCCGTTGTTGCCGTCCTCGTCTGCATTCGGCATCTGGCCCTTGGGGTTCTTGTTGTCGGCGGCACCGACGCAACCGGCGCAAGGCTTGCCGTTGGCGTTGCCTCCCCCGTTGCCGTTCTGCGATGCAGATCCATCACAGGTGGAGTCGTAGACATCGCCGTCGTTCTCGTCGGCTTGAGCGCACCCGTGAGTGGGCCGGCCGTCGCCCTTCTTCGCCACTGCGGTGGCCGCAGGTACGAACACGAGCAACAACGTCAATAGTGCCAGCCCGGCAACGATCTTCTTCATGGGACCCGCCCCTTCTAACTCGACTCCGCCATTCGCCAATGGGGAAACCTACCAGAAAGTCCAGTTTGTCCCAGGGATTACCTGTCAGAGAACGAGGAGATCGAGGGAAACGAGGCCGGGATAGAGCGCGAAAACCACGACCGTGGGCATAACGAGGAAGACCACAGGCACCAGCATTGCGATCTCTCGCCGGCCCCCCAGCTCCAGGAGGCGTCGCCTCCTCGCCTCGCGAGCATCCTCGGACTGAGCTCGGAGGGTGTCGGCCAGGGGAGCCCCCTTCTCGATCCCAGTACACAAGGCGTCCATGAAACGGGAGATCGCGGGGTCGGGGATCCGCGTGCTCATCATCTCGAGGGCCTCGACGATCGGGGTTCCCGATCGCACATCGGCGACTACCCGATCGAATTCTGCGCCGATCCCCGAAGGCAGGGATCTCGCCACGCGCGCGCAAGCCGATGGAACGGACTCTCCTGCCATGACGCTCAGGGTCACGAGGTCGATGGCAGCTGGAAGTTCCCCCGCTAGTCGAGCTCGACGCTGGTCGACCTGCTGGCTCAGCCACCAATCACGTGCGAGGAACCCGGTTAGGAAAGCGACGACCATCAAGGCCGGCAACGCCCTCAGATCGACCGAGGAGAAGACCCGGGCCAAGATCAAAAGAGCGGCCCCCGCGATCGCTCCGGCAAACCCCCAGATCACCTGCTCCAATCGATAGGCGTCCACCGTTGTGCTCACGCCCGATGCTTGCAGGCGAGATGGGAGCGCTTGGCTCCCGATCGGCATCACGCGTCCGATCGTCACGGTCGCCCATCTCGGGATCCGGGTCCTTGCTTCTGTGGTTCCGAGAAGTCTGCTCGGGCGCCCCCCATAACCGCCGAGGAAAGGCTCCACGCGATCGCGCAAGCTGTCCCTTCTAGCGATGGGAAGGCCCGTCACGAACAAAAGCAGTCCGGCTGCTGCGAGAAGGGCGACCGCAAATGTCATGTTTCCAGCCGATCGTCATCCGGCAATCGCGCTGCTCTCAGCATCAGGCGATAACCGGTAACAGTGGCAACGGCTCCCCCCAGGATCACCATGCTTCCGGATCCCGTTGCGTAAGCGGCCGCGGCCTCAGGACGCAGAGACATGATCAGCAGAACGATCCAGGGACTGGCTGCTGCCACCCGGGCTGCGCTAACAGTCCAGGACCATCGAGCTCGGATCTCCTTTCGCACGCGTAAGTCCTCTCGAACAAACTCACTTAGAGTCCGCAATACGCGAACTAGATCGTTGCCGCCAACGTCGTGAGCAACTCCAAGAGCAACACATATGCGGTCGGCAACCGGGTCCGCCATGGTGTCCCTTAGTTTTGCGAGCCCCGCCTCGAAGCTGCCGGTCGCCCGGTACGTCGCAGCTAGCCCCGAAAACCCAGGGCGCAGGTCTCCCGGCCCGCGTTGACTCAATGAACAGCACACCTCGGGCAACGAGATACCGGCCCTGACTCCGGCGATAAGAGTTGCGATTGCGTCGGGCCACTGTTCTCTGAAGACCTCTCG
Source organism: Actinomycetota bacterium (assembly GCA_035629935.1). Lineage (GTDB taxonomy): Bacteria > Actinomycetota > CADDZG01 > CADDZG01 > WHSQ01 > DASQLQ01. The sequence continues at coordinate 5,898 of DASQLQ010000061.1, read as the reverse complement.
GCGACTGGCCCGTCTCGAACGAAGCATCGCGATCGGCGCAACGGACGCGGCGGTTGCCAGGACGATCGCGGGGACGGCGGCGGAGGTGAAACCTGCGACGACCAAGAAGCTGACCCCGAACAAGCCGCAGCACACCATGGCGAGTCGCCCGGCGGTGAGCGAGCCACCAGCCTCTTGACACAGCCGATCAAGAGCACCAAAGGCTTTGCTTCGACCGGAGGTACGGGACGTCAACCCGCTGTAGATCATGAGTACCCCCAGAGCCCCGAGGGCCGGGATGAGGGATCTCATGACATCAGAGAACGAACATCGACGCCCGAATGTTCGAACTTAGCGATCGCCGGAGGTTGCTGGCCCGTCCAAGCAAGGACCTCTCGATGTCGCTCCCACAGAGAAACTGCTTCGATCCGATCTCCCTCGACCCGTCCGGTCACGCCAAGGATCTGGGTCGTTGTCCGCTTTCCCTTCGTATTCGAGAGATGCACGATGAGATCGATTGACGTGGCCACGGTTGGGACAACGAACGAGTGGGTGACGTTTTCGCCCGCTAGCAGCGGCAAGGTAGTCAGTTTCGTGAGCGCCTCACGAGCACTGTTCGCATGGATGGACGTCATTCCGGGCAACCCTGAGTTGAGCGCAACCAGGAGGTCCAGCGCCTCTTGCTGGCGGACCTCCCCAACAATCAGCCGATCCGGCCTCATGCGTAAGGCTTCGATGACGAGTCGCCGGAGGTCGATCTCGCCTTGTCCTTCGAGGTTGGACTGACGGGTTTGCATCGATACGACATCTGGCAAAGGAACTCTCAGCTCGAACACCTCTTCACACGTGATCACCCGATCCCGGCTAGGGATCGATGCGGCGAGACAGTTGAGCATCGTCGTCTTCCCTGACTGCGTCCCGCCGGAAACAACGATGTTTAGCCCCGCATGCACCGCCCCCTCCAGGAACCGCGCAGGTGACTCGTCGAGCGAGCCCAATCGGACCAACTCATCCAATCGGTGGGCACGGAGAACGAACTTCCTGATGTTGACCGCCCAATGCTTCTTGGCGATATCCGGGATCACTACGTGCAACCGAGAACCGTCGGCCAACGTGGCATCAACGAATGGACTCGACAGGTCTAGCCGGCGCCCACTCGTTCTAAGCATCCGCTCGACCAGATCACGAAGCTCGCGGCCATCGAGAACGACGTTGGTCAGTTCGTGCCGCCCCGCACGAGCGCAGAACACACGTCCCGGACCGTTGATCCAGACCTCCTCGATCTCGGGATCGTCGAGAAGCGGCTGAAGTGGGCCGAGTCCGGCCACACGATCAAGGATCATCTTCCTCACCGAAGGCCGGTCGTGGATGCGCGGCAATGTCGAAGACTGGACCCGAGCTTCGTATTCATTGAGGACTTCGTCCACGAGTGACGCGACTCCCGCGGAGTCTTCAGAGGCAGGGTCTATGCCTCGGCGCCTAACGAGTTCCCGCACTTCCTCCTCGAGGATCGGCACCGACCGCTCAGGCATCGCGCCGACCGGCCAAGCGAGACAGGATCCCGGTCGCGGTCGGCCGTCCGCCAAGCGCCTCAGCAACAGGCTTCAGACCGGCGGCAAGATCTCCACCGTCGGGAACGAATGCGATCGCATTCTTGCGGATGTACCTCCGAAGTAGATCTGCGACGTCTCTCTCTTCTCCCGGCAGCACTCGATTCGCGACTACCCATATCCGATCGGGGTCGACAAGCTCCTTCAGGTCTTCGAAGGTCCAGAGGAAGTTCTTGATCCCAACCGGATCGCATCGCACAACCGTCACGACACGATCCGCTTCGCGCAAGCACACGCGCGCAACCCGGTTCCGGCCCTCGCCTTCTTCCGGGTAAGGACTGGAAGACGGTTCGAAGCAACCGCCGACATCGCAGATGTTGAAAGCAAAGATCTCTCGCACCTTCTTCAGCAGCTCTTTCATCCCGAAGTCCGAGATCTCAGACCACAGATCCGCTCTCGGTATCCCCGGTAGCAAGGCCGGTCCGGCGTCGTGGGCTCGTCTCAGGTCCGCGAGGAATCGGGCCGGATCCGTTTCTCCCTTTGCTGCCATCCGAGCCGCCCAAACCAGCGTCGGCAACTCTTCCGTGATCCCAAGCAATTGAAGGATGTCTCCCCCATACGTATCCGCGTCCATCAAGAGGGTTGACGGTTGGCGGTCAGCGAGGAGATGTGCCAACTCAATCGCTACCGCCGTTCGTCCCGGCGAGCCTTTAGCTCCCCAAACGGCGACGACTTTGTTGGTGCCGCTAGCGGATGAAGTTCTCTGCACCGGTCGCCCATGCACCGAATCCTTCCGACACGCGGCAACGATCTGGTCATCGGTGGCCGACAGTGGCAGGAGGACGGCGCCCAGGCCGCGCATCCGCTCGGCATCAAAGGGGTGGTCGACGAGAGCTATCAACTTCACCCCCGCCTCCGTGGCCTCCTCGGCCTCTTGTCGGTCGAACCAATGGGGGTTCCCTATCGCGACCACGGCGTTCAGGGAGGCTCCCCTGATAGCGGCAAGAGCTTCGATCCGATCAACACAACGAAGGACCAACTCGACGTCGAGTCGGGGGCCCAGGAGTGCGGATAGAGACGCTTCGCGCTCGGGGTCACCCGCCAGTGTCACGATCCGTACGCGCGTCACGGCGCCGCACCGGGCTGGGCAGTGGTACCTCGAGAAAGATCGATCTCGCCATTACGGATGGCGAACGCGAGTTCCTTTGCAACGGCACTGTCGACGGAAACCGTTACCCCGACCACGGCCTCATCCCCGACGACCAGACCTCCGGCCGTCACGAGATCCAAGATCTGCGCGTCGTCCAGAACGAGCTTGGTCAACGCTCGGACATCACCTGCGTTGTACGAGACGTAGACGTCCACCGTGTCCCCCGAGCGAAGAGCACCGCCGACGGCATGCTCCGGGGTAACCGGAATGGTCATAGCCGATGCATCGGACGAGCTCGGTTGGACGACCGATGCGACGGGAATGATCTCGCCGGCTCCGACGGCGCGCGTCAGTACGAGTCCGGACAGATCATTCGCCGTTCCCGCGTAGATGGCCGTTAGGTTGTCTGGCAATCTCACTTCTGCGGGAGCGAGATCGGCCGCTCGTAGTGCTACCCCCGCGGGGAGATCCCGGGACGCCCTCCATATGGGAGTCGTGACATCTCCGGCCACCAGGACTCTTTGCCCTGCCAGGAGGGCAACCACGAACAGGATCACGCCGAGCGTCGTCCGCGCGTTGATCCACGTCGGCCGCTCGAGGCGGCGGGCTGCCGGGATGTCCATACCTGGACCTATGGACCCGCTCTCGTTGAGCCATCGTCGCTCAAAAAGAAGCAAACGGGCTCAAAAACAGGCTGTTGTCGGGGTTCGGTGCTAAATTCGCGCTCATGACACCCTCCAAGTCCGAGGGCAGTACCCCCAGTCCTGGGGTGGAACCGCGCTTTCTGACTCTCGAAGACGTCGCCACCTACTTGAGCGTGAGCGTTCCTCAGGTTTATGCGCTGGTTCGAAGCGGCAGCCTCCCGGCAATAAAGATCGGCGGGCGGGGTGTCTGGCGTGTGGATCGACAGCAACTCGAGGGTTACGTCGAGAGACTGCATAACGAAACCGCTACTTGGGCCAAAGAGCACCCGCTTAACCCGAGGGACGGCTAGCCGATCAGCCGACCTCAAATCTCACTCCCCGGATCGTTCTTGCGGCGATGAGGACATCCCTCTTCGAAGTCACGAGCCGCACGTGATCGACAGCCGCCCCGATCAATCTCCCCGTGACCGGTCCGAGGTCGCTCAGTATCTCGACCCTCGCCCCGGCTCGGGCGTGTGCCCGGAGAGACTCGATAAGGGATCTATTGAAACTTCTTGGGAAAGACGAATCGGGGTCCGAGTAGAGAAACGCTCTACTTAAGGGGACCAGCCACCCGAACCTGGTATCCGAGGCAACGACATAGTCGGTTCCAACCTCGGTCACGACGGCGATCAGCCCGTCATCGAGTTTGAGACGCCAGCTCCCGCGCTCGATAGCGGTTCGGAGGTTGCCGTCCTGGCGCAAGGCCCTAGCGAGGTCGTTGGCCGCGTCCTCCTCCTCGCGAGCGATCGCCGCCTCAAAGCCGGCGTCCAGCTCATCGAAAAGCCTGTCAAAGCCCGAACCCACCCCGCCACCTCCCGCCGTTGCGCCGCCAGATACTCGCGCTCATTAGCGACAAGGGTCAAATCCGACTTATCAGAGCCAATCTCTTGACAACATTGCCAAACGAATGTAAACGTACGTAATCAAACGTATGTAAACGTGTGTAAGCGGGAGGAAAGGTAGGCAAAACATGGGAATTGTGGGCAATTCGGGCGGGCTAGCGACATTGGCAACCGGGTCGGTGCTCTGCCTTGCGGCCGCCTGTCTATTGGTCACATTGATGACGGCGGCGGTTCGCATCCGAGTGCGCCTTCCTCGCCCGCCCGTGGCTGGCCCGGTGGGCCGCCTTGTCCCAGTCCTTGGTTTCGCTCTTGCCCTTGCAGGCGGGCCGGCGAGAGCTGAACGACGCACCCCCATAGCCCCCCCGATCCACGCTGGTGGGGCGGCCCCGCCTTGGTCCGATGCGAGTGGGTTCCCCCCTCCTCGCCCACTCGCTCGGATCGAGGCTAAGAATGACCACGCCGCTCATCCCGCATTGCACGCGCGCCGCACCGATCACTCTGACGTTGCCTTGTTCCCGCGAGGCCCGGGACGCAAGGAGGCCGACCAGCAGCGCGAGCGAGCTGAAGCCATGCGCAGGCATCCCGCCGGGAAAGCTTTGAACAGATATGTCGTCCGCGAGGGGGACACTCTTTGGTCGATCGCTCAGAGAGAGCTGCAGACCGAAGACATCCGCTCCATCGCGCGCTTCTGGCCCAAGATCCATCGGGCCAATCGGGACTCGATCCCCGATCCGAGCCTCATCATGCCCGGCCAAGTACTCGTCATCCCCGACGCGAAAGAGGGTTGATCAGATGTCCTGGGAGCCGCCGTTCGATCTCGGTCCGGGAAGCGCGGAGCTGCCCGAAGGGCGGCGGTTCCTCAGGATGCTTCAGCGGAATCTCCGCTACATCCTTGGCGGAGCAGCGGTCGTCACCGTCGCTGTCCTCTTCCTGGGCAGCGGCCCTAGGCTGAACGACAACCCCATCGTTCGTCCGGCGTCTCCGATCGTGCCGACGTCTTCATCGATCATCCGCGACGAGAGCTCTGGGTACGTCCCTGAAACCGGCGAGACGCACGTTCCGGCGTCAGGAACACCGCTGCCCGAGGCCTCCATTGCAACCACAAAGTCCGATGGCCGGGAGATCTATGCGATCACGTTGAGTGACCTACCGGGGCTGACACCCGATTCCGCACCCGGCACGAGGGTGAACCTCTGGGTCACTTGGGAGCCTCCAGTAACCCGGCGTCCCAAGGTTCAACTATTGCTCGAGGGAGTAACCCTAGAGAGGATCTCTCCACCTCTGACAGTGAACGGTCCCTTCGTCGCCAATCTCTTGGTGAGCAGAAAGGGGCTGCCAGATCTCCTATGGGCGGATCGCTTTGGCAAACTGAACGCAAGCACGCAGAGGTCATAGAAGGTGTGACAGAAAAAAGGCCCCCTTACGGGGGCCTTCACCTTTGAGAATTGAACAGTGTGCCTGCCAAGGAAATCAGTGGACTTCAACTAGGAACTTTGTTAGCTCCTTAGAAAGGAGGTGATCCAGCCGCACCTTCCGGTACGGCTACCTTGTTACGACTTCACCCCAATCGCGGATCCCACCTTCGACGGCTCCCTCCCAAGGGTTGGGCCACCGGCTTCGGGTGTTACCCACTTTCGTGGTGTGACGGGCGGTGTGTACAAGACCCGGGAACGTATTCACCGCAGCGTTGC
>DASQLQ010000060.1:0-18735 GCA_035629935.1 Actinomycetota bacterium | reverse complement strand
GAGCGCAGACAAGTTCAAGGCGAGGTACGCAACGCTCGGCTTCAACGACACTGCGAACCTTGACGAAGGTGCGATGTGGCCCACCTCCTTTGCGCTGAAGGAGCTGACGTCCGACGTAGAGAAAAAGATCGTTCGGCTTCTGAAGAAAGCGGCGAGCTGAGGCTCTCAGACGAGTCCCCTCCCACGGTCCGCACCAGGAATGTGCTTGGCGGGCTATTGCCTATCTAGTCACGTCGAGTCATTCACTTTCTAGCCCTCTCCGTCGATGAACTCACCAGATGCGGCGCTATAGCCGCTCGAGAGGGGAATCCCAATGGGAGTTCAGAAGATCAGACGCGCAGGCGCACTGCTGGCGATGGGCGTGCTCGTTGCGCTCGTGGCCTTGCCGGGTGTCGCGTACGCAGGACAGGCGAAGGATGGAACGAGCAAGACCGAAGACAACGACGGCAACGACGGCAACACCGCCAACAACATCTCGGACGATGGCGACAACAAGCACCCCTCGGGCAAGGACCGCTCGGTCGAAAAAGGCAAGAGTGGGAACCAAGGCAACTCGAAGTCCGACCCGGACGACGATGGGCATGGCCCGGACCGCAGTAACGGCGGCCCGGACAAGGCAGACGGTTCCGGCGGCGTAGACAAAGCCGATCAGGACGGCAACAACGGTTGCGGAAATGACGACGACTTCGAGGACGACAACGAGGGTTGGTGTGGCAAGCACCCCAAGAAAGACTCGAAAGATGTCGACAAGGCCAAGAAGGCCGACCGTTGCAAGAAAGAGATGAAGAAGAGTGGCAAGGCCGATCACAAACGCAAGACTTGTGACTACAAGGCAATCTCAACTACAGAAGAGGACGACGCATCAACCTTCCTCGACGCTGTGCAGGGCTCCACAGAGCCCGAGGTTGCCGCTGAGGGATCCGTGCCGGACGATTCAACAGTTCTCGGCGCGATGGTCAGCAAGCCCAAGAGTGACGCCGCCAACGCGATCGCTCCTGCGGTCGCGGGACGTGACGAGACCCTCGGAAGCGCACTTCCTTTCACGGGCGCTTCCATGTTCGTCTTCATGATCGTTGCTCTGGGACTCGTGATCACCGGTGCGATCTTGATGAAGAGCAGGCGCGCAAACGGTTGAACTAGCAGGTCACGCCGATTCAGGGAGGGCCGGTTCGCCGGCCCTCTTTCCATTTGCGGTTAGCGGACGGTGACCAGGAGCTTGCTGGGGTATGCCCCGCTATGGAACAGGTAGTTGAGCGCCGGATCCGGAAGCGGCTCGTGGTTCGGGGAATCGCTCGACGAGATGCTGATACGCAGCCGGTGGCCTTCTTTCACCGTGTGGGCGATATCCCAGATATCGATCCTGTACTCGAGCACTTTGCCCGGTGGGACTGTTGCCGGCGAAGTGTTCGGCAGCCATGGACGGCCGGGGCGGGACCGCTTCGGGTCCCAGCGTCGGTGAGACGCACGTACATATCCCGACGACACGAGCTTCGACTCGCCGCTCGGAGCAACGTCCGAGACTTTGACGATCCAGTCGGTGTCCTCGGCCGTGGTGGCCCCCCAGAAGTTCAACTCCATGGGGCCCGCCAGCGATAACGGCTTCTTCATCTCAGCCGTCGTGTACGAAAGCGACCTCACCGAATCGGCTCTTTGATCGGCCCTGTAGTGGGGAGAAGCGGCAACGGTCCCCCACTTCGAAAAAGTTTCGGCTATCCCGACAGTGGGGTCGTAGACGTAGTGATCCTCGACATCCTGATCGTCAACGCCCTTGTCCACCAGCGAACCGTCGAATGCACCCGACATGGAGCCGCTCGCCGCACCGGACAGGAAGAATGTTTTCAACTCTGCCGAGCGCGGAGGCCACGACTTGTCGCTCAACCACTTGGATGCCCCGATGTCGTAATAGAGGACGGGCGGTCCATCCTCGACACCGTTGTCCTTGCCTTTGAGGAAGTGATCCATCCACGCAAGGACGGGATCCTCGAGACCTGGGGCCGAAGCATCGGCGGCGTACTCACTCCCCGCATCGAAGGGTGCGCCGCATCCTTTGTGGGTGCAGGGCTGCATGACCAGTCGGTTGTGCTTGCTCGCGACCCCTCTGAAGTTGTCTAGCGTGCCGCGAGAGAAACCATCGAACCAGCCCCCGAGATGGAGGACCGGAACCTTGATCTGGTCGTACTTCGTGTTGACCGAACGCTCCTTGTAGAACGCCGAGTCCCACGGCTGGAGGCGGGACTCCGTGACGAGCCGCTGTTCGGCTCGAGCCGGCAGGTCGGTCGAAGCCGAAGTCCCCGTCATCGAAAGCGCGGTCTGCAGGGTCAGCCACTGTGCGACGAAGTCGAGGTTGTAGATCCCGTTGTGCCAAACGATGTCGCGATAAGCGTCCGCGTACGTGACGGCGGGGACGATCGCTTTCAGGTGAGGAGGCTGCTTGGCAGCGCCGAGGATGGGCGTGATCCCCTGGTAGGACCCACCGAACATCCCGACCTTGCCGTTGCTCCACTTCTGGCGTGCAACCCACTCGACGACTTCATAGACATCCTGTTGCTCTCGCTCACAGAAGATGCAGAGGGCGCCACCCGAACCGCCGGTTCCACGGATGTCGACGTTCACGTGCGCGTACCCCTCGGTCAGGTACTGGGAGAAGTAGGTGGCCGGTCCGTAGGGAGTCATATTCAGCAGCACCGGGAAACGCTTGCCCTCCTCGGGAAGAAGGACCTCGGCGCTGAGAGCGACCCCGTCAGACATCTCGATCTGCCCACCGGCTTCCTGTGCGCTCACTTCTACGGCAAGAGCTCCTACAAAGAGGAATGCACAAAGGAGTGCAACCAGGGGTCGCCGGAGATCGCTATGGAGCAGATTCGTCACTGGGCCTCCTGAAAGATGGGGTCGATGTAGGAGTTCGGCGCGGGGGCGAGGGTCCCTGCCGGCAGGAACCCCCGTTACTGGAAGAGGACCCGCAGCTGATCCGGAGTGATGTTCGAGCCGGAGCAGATCAGCACCACTCGCAGTCCCTCGAGCCGATCCTTTATCGCCAGACCCCCAGCAAGGGCAGCGGCCCCCGCCCCCTCAACCAGTGTGCGCGTGTGCTCGATCATCGTGAGTGTTGCTCGATGGATGTCCTCCTCGGGCGCGAGGACGAAGTCGTCCAGCAGCTCCCACATGATCGATTGCGGCAGCGCGAACGCAGTCCGGGTAGCCAGCCCCTCGACGGACGTCTTCATCTCGTCCTCGATCATGCTGTGGCTCTTCCACGATAGATAGGCCGCCGGAGCGGCAGCCGATTGAACGCCGATCACTTTCGTCCCCGGAGACATGGCCTTGGCCGCGATGCATGCACCGGCTGCGCCACTCCCTCCGCCGATGGGCACGATGACGACGTCGGTATCGGGTTCCTCTTCGAGTATCTCGAGCGTGTGCGTACCAACTCCCTCGATGAGCAGAGGCTCGTCACCGGAATGGACGTACCGGTAGCCGCGCTCGATCGCGAGGGACTGACAATGCTCGCGCGCATCGTCGAAGTCCTTCCCATGGAAGATGACTTCTGCCCCCAGGTCTCGCATCGCACGAACCTTGATTGGATTTGCGTTCTCGGGCACACAGATCCGAGCCTCGACGCCGAAGAGATGTGCCGCGTAGGCGACGGACTGGCCGTGATTGCCGGTTGACGCCGCGATCAACCCCGACTCCCGCACTTCCTCGGTTTCTGTCGACACGAGGTTGATCCCGCCGCGCACCTTGAAGGCTCCGGTAGGAAGGAAGTTCTCGTGCTTGACACGCACCTCGGCCCCCAGAAGCTCTGACAAAGAAGTGGATTCGCGCAGAGGCGTGGGTGTCAGGTACTCCCCGATACGTTCGCGCGCGCGGTAGACCCCTTCGATGGTGGGCTGCGCAAGAGCTTGGTTCACAGAAGGAGTGCCTCCTCGGTAAGGGCGTAGTCCACCCTGATCACTTCGACTTTGCGCTCCCCCACCCATTCGGCGAAGGCCACATGAGCAGGCTGTGAGTAGTAGGCCTGGTGAGCTTCTTCGTTCTCGAACTCGGTAAGCAAGAGGTAGTCATAGCCCCCCGACCGGCCGCCCACGTCCTTACCGAACCGGAGGCCGGTGAAACCGGGGATCGCCTGGGGCCAGGCTCGGATCTGCTCGAGCATCTCCTTCTCTTCCTCGGCCGAAAGCTCGTGAGGGAACTTGAACAGAACGCAGTGTTGCGCACGATCAGCCACGACGATTTAGCCTCCTCTTCGATCGATCCGCAGTGAATCTAAGCCGACAGGAGGTACCTCGCGTGCCCGACAGTGACCGTTACTTCGCGACCGACACGGGAAGCCAGCAGAGCGGCAAGGGCAGGTTCGTGAAGTGGGATGACTTGGATCCGTTGGAGATGATGCCGGGCCTTCGCTTCCAACCCGTTCTCGGCGAGCAGTTGATGGTCAATTTCGTGCAACTCGACCCACACACCGAAGCACCCGTGCACTGGCACGACGAAGAACAGATCTCGATCGTGCTCGACGGCGAGTTCGAGTTCGAAGTGGCCGGCGAGAAACACATCGTCCGTCGAGGAGAAGCCGTGGTGATACCTCCGAACGTGCCGCACGGCGCTCGCACATACGACAGCTCGTGCTTCGAGCTCGACGTCTTTTATCCGCCACGCGCCGGATTGCTCGAGGCGATGGGCTTGCTTGAAGCCGACGGCAACCGCCGCGCCGAACCGGAGGCCTAGCGATGGACCTCGGCCTCAAGGGTCGCCAAGCGATCGTGACCGGTGGGTCGAAGGGGCTCGGTCGCGCGATCGCCGAGCAACTCGCTACCGAGGGAGCCGATGTCGCCATCTGTTCCCGCAACAAGGACGAGATCGAGCAAGCGGGCAAGGAGCTCGAGGCGGCAGGTGTGAAGGTCTTCGCCCGGGTCGCCGACGTGACCGACCCCAAACAGGTCGTCGAGTTCGTAGCGCAAGCGGCCGATGCTCTGGACGGAGTCGACATCCTCGTTAACAACGCCGGCGGGGCTCACCCGGGAACCTTCGAAACACTGACCGACGAGGTGTGGAAGAAGGACCTCGACGTCAAACTCTTCTCGATGATCCGTTGCTCTCGTGAAGTGTTGCCCCACATGCGGGCACGCAAGGGGGGGCGCATCATCAACATCAACGCGATACAGAGCCGCTCGCCGGACCCGAGATTCTTCGCAACCTCGACGAACCGGGCCGCATGTCTCGCGTTCTCGAAAACGTTGTCGTTGGAGCTGGCTCCCGAAAACATCCTGGTGAATGCGGTGAACATCGGGTACGTCCTCACCCCGCAATGGAAGAACATCCATCAACGCCGGGCGCCGGAGATGTCGGAAAGTGAGTTCTTCAAGACGATGGCCAAAGCCGAGATCCCGATGGGTCGATTCGGAACGCCGGAAGAGGTCGCGGGGTTGGTGGCGTTCCTAGCCGGTGACAAAGCTAGTTACATCACCGGTGCCAGCATCGATGTCGGCGGGGGCATGGGGCGCGCTCTGTAGATCAACGCTCGCCCAGCAGCAGGCTCCTGAACCCCAGCAGCGACGAAGCGTTGTGCTGGACGTAGTCGATGCGCACCTCCCAGCTCGTCAGGTGTTCACGGAAACCACCGAGGGCAAGGTCAGGCCGAGGCAGGAACCAGGTATTGAAGCGATCGAACTGACACCTGCGCTGGAACCGTGTGCTCTTCGCGAGAACGTCGATGTAGATCTTTCGATCCATGCCCGATCGCTCTGCCAGCTCGCTCGCTGCGACTAAGGCTTCCGAACGGGTGGCGGTCGGCGTGGAACGAGGAGGGACGTAGAAGCCCCCGGCCCAATCGGGGTGGGGTGGATCGACGTGCTGCTTGGCCACGATGGCGTTCGCGATCCGAAAGGCGTGCGATTGGAATAGTTCGTCCGACGTCAGGTCCACCAGTTCGTTCAACCCCATCAGCAACCAGTGGTCGTGTGGCAATCGATCAGTGACGACTTTCCGATCCCGCACCGTGATGAGCCAGCGTGCGGCCCGGGTCGCGGCCTCGAGGAGACGTTGATCCGGACGGAGCCGGTAGAGACGGCACAACGCAAGGATCGCCTCGCCCGGGTAATAGATCGAGTCGAGGTTGTCTCCCTCTTCTTCATAGAAGTACTTGGAGACGAAGTGACCGGACAACTCGAGCTGGTGTAACAGGAAGCCGGCGAGATTGAGCGCTCGCTCTTGCCAACGCGCGTCCCCGGTCGCCTTCTCGTATTCGGTGAGTGCAAGGATCGCAAGGCCCGCTCCCCCCACCTTCGCTGCACCCTCCGGTCCCACGATGGCTTCGAAGCTCGCCTTGGGGTCGTCGGCGCGAGGGGGCCGCGCGTAGCGAAGCAAAGCTTCGATCCCGTTCTCGCCACCCCGACGGAAGCGTTCGTCCCGCGTTGCTCGGTATAGCTCGAGCAACGCGTAGGTCGTGCCTGCGTGGCGAAGGAGGTTGTAGTCGTCGTCGTACGTGTTGCTCCAGGGTTTGTAGGTGTAACCGAATTCGCCGTTGTCGAACTGATGGCGAAGCAAGTACTCGCCTCCGCTGACGGCAGATTCCATCAGTTGATCAGGTCCCGCAACCTGGGTTGCAACGTTTCCCCGCACTAAACCGATAGCGCCCGAACCTTCCTCAACGAAGGTGTCGAAACGGATCGGCACATAGGACCATTCAGGCTCCACGGGAAGCTCCCGCGAGTCCCGCTCCAGCACGTAGCGCAGGAGACGACGCCGGCGCACGATCTTGTCGTCCCCAATGAGTCGGCGGCTCATGAGTTCGTCGGGCAGGAGGATCACGCCACTCGAGGGGAACCACACTCCCTCGGCCGATGGATCGATCAGTACGCGTCCCGGTGACTCGGATATGCGTTGGTAGCCACGGTCGCGGACGATGTCGATCCGTAGGGTTCCGTCCTCGGCGCCTGCCTGGGTCGCTCGCTCGCGCAGCGAACGGATGGCCACGGCCATCGCAGCGGCCACAGTGGGACCTTGCCCCCCAGCAACTACCGCCGAAGCGGCCGGACGGGACAGACTGGCGACCACGATCGACGACCCGGTCGATACTTCGGTTCCCGGGGGGGCCGCGGCCCCCGACAACAACGAGCGCCCCAGGGCGAGAAGCTGCGCGCCGCTAGCGTGATCCATGGCTGCAGGAGTTGGATGCTGGTCGAAACTCACGCTCGGCAGATTACGAGGACGCGTGTTAGGAGTGCAGCGATGATCGGCGTAGACGTAGTCGAAATTTCTCGATTCCGTCGCGCGCTCGACCTCGTGCCCCGGATCGAAGCGCGACTCTTCACGCCGGCGGAACGGTCGTTCTGTCGTTCATCCTTCGATCCACCCACACGGTTCGCCGGCACCTTCGCTGCGAAAGAGGCCGTCGTCAAAGCCCTCGGGTTGTCCTCGATCCATCAATGGGCACAGCGGATAGAGGTCGTTCGAGCCGGGTCCGGCCGCCCCACGGTCCTCATCGATGGCAACGAGACACCCGCGATGGTGTCGATCTCTCACGAGGGAAGCGTTGCCGTTGCGATCGCCCTCAGGGCCGACTAACCGGGGTCAAGAAGCATCGAGTTTCGTGGCAACGAAAGCATCGAGCGCATCGAGGCTCTCGAAGATCTCTGGGCTCAATTCCTCGTCCTCGACGACGATGTCCCACTCGTCTTCGATATGCGACACGAGCGCGGTGATGCTGAGTGAGTCGAGCACATCGGGAAGGAACAGGTTTGGGATGACGTCAGCGCCCAACGGGTCACGATCGGTCGCTTGCAGAGACTCATTGATCAGCTCCGCCAGCCGGGTCTTCCTCGGTACGGTGGCCATCTAGGCGCTCTCCCGCGATCCGTCATCCGTCTCGGCTTCGAGTCGTTGACGAAAGAGGCCGCGCTGAAGCTTTCCGCTCGTCGAACGTGGAAGAGAGTTAGGAGGAAGTAGGCGAACCTCGGCGGGAGCAAGTTCCGTCTCCCGTAGGAGGAGGCGAACGATCTCTCGCCTGCAAGCCTGAAGTTCCCCGGGATCTGTCAGCCGCGTCTCGGCGGCGAGAACGAGGCCTTCCGTGTCATCTCTGACAACGCCTACGGCAATGCACCTTCCTCTCCTTACCCCCGTCGCGTCCTGGGCGACGCGCTCGAGATCCTCCGCGTAGAAGTTCTGACCTCTGATCACGATCACATCTTTGATGCGGCCCGTGATGAAGAGGTGTTCATCGACCAGATACCCACGATCGCCGGTATGCAGCCATCCATCTTCTATAGCGAGCATCCCCTGCCCAACGTACCCGTCCATCAAGCAGGGACCGCTGGCCTCGACCTCCCCCACTTCTCTATCGTCGAGCACCGCACCGGCATCGGAAACGATCCTGACCTTTGTGCCGGGCAGAGCCTTGCCGACCGAAACCAGTTGCACCACGCCCTGCGAGCTCGGATCGGCGGGGATCGCCTTGCCCGAAGCGAGCTCATTCCGGTCGACGGGATCGATCAAGACCCCTTTGCCTGGCTTCATCGCCGTCACTACACATGTCGACTCGGCCAACCCGTAGCCGGGGGCGAACAGTGAGGGCTCGAAGCCGAACCGCTCGGTCGCTTCGAAGAAACGATGCAACGTGTTCGGGTCGATCAGCTCGCCGCCGCACGAAGCGGTCCACCCGGACAGGTCCACAGGCTCGTCGAATCCCTTGAGTGCAGCTCTGGTTGCAAGGGCATAGCCGAAGTTCGGTGCGCTCGCGAAGGTCCCCCTGCGTCGGCTTATCTCTAGGAGCCACCGGCCCGGATCCTGAACGAAAGAAGTCGTCGGCAACAGGGTCACTGAAGAGCCGGCCGTCATCGGCATGAACAGACAGCGCAACAATCCGAGATCGTGGTACAGCGGCACCCAACTGACGCAGTGGTCACGGGTCGGGTCACTCGGTCGGTTCGCCTGGATACCCTCGGACTGACCGGTCAGGGCACCGTGGCTGATCAACACCCCCACCGGTGCCCGGGTGGTGCCCGAACTGAATTGGATCAAAGCCGGGTCGGCCGGCTCCGGCAGGTCGAGGGTCGCTTCCTCCGAGGGGATCGAGGCGAACTCTCTGGATTCGACGTGAAGCGATCGGGCATCGGCGTCTGGCGCGACGACAAGACGCACGTCGGCGGCCTCGATCGCGCTGGTCACGCGACGTTCCCATACATCTGAGGCCAGCAGCTGCCTCGGCGGAGGGAGGGACACAACGACCCCGCCTGCATGCCAGATCGCGAGGCACGAGGCGATGAAGTCGTAAGAGGTGTGGGCGAACGCCGCTACCCGGTCGCCCCGAGCGACTCCCAAGGACGAGAGCCCCGCGGCCTTGCGTCGGCCGACCGCCAGAAGATCGGCGATCGGAACCTCACCGGGTTCACCTTTCTGAAGGACCGTCAGCCTTCCGCCCGCTTCCGCCGCCTCGGTCATCTTCTCCAACCAGCTCCGAGATCCCATAGGGCGAGCGAATCTATCTAGTCAGGGAGAGGTCGCCCCCGAGGATCTTGTGCACTTTCTTCGCAACGGGCTCGAGAGTGATCACGAACCAGTTGTCGTCGTGCACGAAGGTGAACGAGCCATCCTGCATCTGATTCTCCACCGCCTCGAGGCTCGTTCGAGCGAAGAAGATGTTGATCTGCACATGAGTCTGAGGAGGGACGCCTGGACGACCATTCCCCGCAACTTGGCAACTCCCCGAGGCGACGTATTCGTCCGCATGTTGGACATCTATCTTCTTGCAGCGGAGCCCGCCTTGGTTCAGCGCCACAGCGAGTGCGCGCACCCCTTTGTAAGGGCCGGGAGCTTTCTCCAGTTCGAATCCACCGGGGGTCCCGTCGTTGAGATCGTTCAGGTCGTCGAACGCATCGGTGATGGTGTCGATCTGGTCCGACTGGAAGAAGTCTCCGATCTTCGCAGTGATCCCCCAGATGGCCGTTCCGAGGACCACGAAGAGGATGACGATCGCGATGAGGCACCCACGCCGGTTGCCGCCCGCCGCTATCGTCTGTGCGGTGCCCGTCGTGTATCCACTCTGGGGGTGTCCGCAGTTACCGCAGATCGGAGAGCCGGCCTCGACCTGGTAGCCGCAATTCGAGCAGGGCATCGATGGGGTCTGTTCCACCGCTCCATCATCGCCCAAGCCGGCGCGACGGGGCCAGAGGAGCGACAGATTCTTGGTAGCTTTTTCGCCTCCGACTAGAGACGGGATGGACCGTGGCTACCGAAGGCACCGACAGCACCAAAGGAGCAGAAGAACAAGAGAAGCTCGCCGATCTCAATACGCGGGACAACCTCGAGGCCATGCTCGACGAGTTGATCGAGAAGCCCGGGGACTACGACGCCATCAAAGAGCGGATCGAGACCAATTTCCGCCAGGAGCGAACGATCTTGATCCTGGACCTCAGCGGATTCACTCGTACGACCCAGCTCGAGGGGATCCTGCCTTTCCTCTTAATGATCCACCAGATGCAACGCTTGGCGCTTCCCAGTGTCGAAGGCCACGGTGGCATCTTGGTGCGCGCCGACGCCGACAACCTCACGTGCCTGATGGATGGGGTAGAAGACGCGATAACGGCCGCTAAAGAGATCACCGAACGGCTTGCGACCGCGAACGTGATCCTTCCGTCGAGTCGCGACCTGTACGTGTCGATCGGGATCGGTCACGGAAGGATCCTGAACGTCGACAACGAAGCCATATTCGGCAATCAGGTGAACCTGGCGTCGAAACTCGGCGAAGACCTAGCCGAGAGCGGGGACGTCCTGTTGACCGAGGCTGCCTATGCGCAGATCGAGGAATCCGGAATCAAGTGCGAGAAGCACGAAGTGAACATCTCCGGGGTGGAACTGACTTACTACTCGGTCCTCTAGACCTTCAGCGGTCGGGAGTTCCCACCCAGGCAGATCGATACGGCGCCGTACTCGGCGGACGGACCCTTCTTGACCTGAGCAACGAACTTCCCAGCGGCCTTCTTGTCGGCCAGCGATCCGAAACCCTCGTCGTCAGTCATGACCTTCCCAACGCGAACGGGCTTCCGCTTTCCTTGCTCGACGACGACTACTTCTCGCTGGGCCAGGCAGTAGTCGCGCTCGGCCCCCACGTCGACCCTGAACTTGCCCTTCTTGTAGGACAGCGTGACTTTGGAGGGAACCGTGGCCGGCAACTGCGGAGCCGCGTTGGAGGCCGCCGGCGCCTCGTTATCGAAGGAACGGTCGACGGGCTCATCCGAACCGCATGCCCCAAGCAGCATGGTGCCCGCGAGTGCCAGGGCTACCAACGATCCTCGTCTGCGCGTCTCCATTACTGCCCCCTTGACTGTTCATGTATCGATGTCGGGCCGGGTCGGCCCAGGTGTCATATAAGCCCAAGGAATCGGCCGTGCCTAGGCGGTTCGGGCCAAAAACCCATACCCGAGCGGCGTTTAGGAGGCCAGCTTCTCCTGCCATCCCTTCATCTTGGCGATGAAGGGTGCGATCTCTTTCCTTTCGTACTGGTGGAGGGCCTGCTCGATGAACGCATCCGCTTCCGCACCTTTGCCGGCTGTAAGAAGAACTTCGGCCAGACTCGTCAGGGCGTAGCCACGAGAGAAGATGTCATGCACCGACAAGACATCCACCGCCCTGCGCGCCAGCTCTTCAGCCTGGTCCAGGAGCCCACGATGAGCGTGCACGCGGGCACGTGTTGGGCCCCACTCGCCCGTGAGGTGCGGATCGTCCCCCGCCGCCTCCTCACTCTCGATGGTTGCAGTCTCTGCTTCGTCCCATCGTTCTTGATAGACGAGGACACGAGCGAGCATCGCGCTGGTCGTAGCCAGGTATGGCTTGTTGCCCATCTCGGAAAGCGCCGCACAGCCGGCGCGCAAACCACGCTCCGCGGCGTCTAGATCATCTGCAAGGAGCTCGATGATCCCCGCATCCTGCGCGCTCCAAGCCAGAGCCAGGTCCTGACCGAATTCTTTCCAGATCGAGCGAGAGCGCTCCACCAAGTCGCGCGCCTGGTCGAAATCACCTTGCATAGCGAGTAGCACCCCCGTTCTCACCCACAGGCTTGGCTCGAGCACGCGGTTCCCTTGCGCCAGTTCGAGTAACTCGCGACATCGTTCCTCGGCTTTGCTTGCCGGCGTGGGTCCCCACATCAGCGAGGCCGACATGGATTGAAGGATCCTCGCCTCGTTAGACCTACTGTCCGTTTGTCTCGCATGTTCGAGTGCGTGTTCCAGTAGCACGTCCACCGCTGTGAAGGAGTACGCCTCCCACTCCAGGAAGGCCAAAAGATAGAAGGCCCGCGCCAGTCCGAAATGGTCATTCGCATTGGTGAACTTCGGCATCAATTCTTCGGCTCGCCGGCGCGCCTCGCCGCGTGCCCCCTCCGCCTCAGTCGATACCCGTAGCCAAACCCGCTGGAGCGCGGCCCGCGACTCCACTTCTTCGTATCCGACTTCCCCCGCGACGCGCTCGGCTTCTTCGAGTATCGCGGCTGCACGATCGAATTCACCCAGGTCGACGAGGGCATCAGATAGATCCATGGTGAGTTCCAATCGTCTGGGCTCGCGCTCGTCGAGGAGCTCGCGCGTTCGCCCAAGGAGGTTTGCTGCCGCGTGCATGTCCCCTCGATTGAGGGCACGCATCCCCGCCGCGAATAGATGCTGGGCAGCCGACGCACCCATAGCGAGTCCGGTCTCGTCGATACTGCCGAGCTCCTCCTGCAGTCGATACGACTGCTCCAAGTGGTAGCCCAGGATCTCTTCGAATTCCTGCATGCGGTCGCCCGACTTGAATTCGAGCCAGCCGGCGAAACGTGCGTGGAGATGGGAGCGGACACCCTTAGGCATACCTGCATAGGCAGTGTCTCGCGTTACGACGTGCGCGAACTTGAAAGCATCCTCGCCCACGAAATTGCTGCGATCGGGTTGCACGAGCTCTTTACGCATCAGTGCCTGCAACCACATCCCCACCTGTTGGCGTTGGTCCTCCGGTGACAGCTCGTGGACGGCGCCCCACCAGAACGTCTTCCCGATGACCGAGGATCGTTGGAGGACCGAGTACTCGTCTTCGTCCAGCTTGTCCAAACGTGCTGCCACCAGGGCCTGGATCGTCGGTGGGACGGCCAAGGAAGACAGGTCCCCCGCCGTGGCCCAACCGGCGTCCTTCGGCACGAGAGCCTTGTCGTCGACCAGCATCCGGACGATCTCTTCCACGTACAGGGGATTGCCTTCGGCAGCGGCGATGATCTTGCGTCGCACGTCGCCGGGCAGTTCCGCATCCCCCAAGAGGTTGCGCATAAGTTGCTCCACCTGCTCGTTAGGAAGTGGAGCCAGCCCGATCGTTACCCCGAGGGCACCCCACTGAGGGCGCAGCTCGAGGATGTCTCGGCGGGCCAAGCACAGCAGAAGGATCTGGGTCCCTTGGCTGAATGCCGCTACGTACTCGATCAGGTCCAGAAGAGGTTGTTCCGCCCAGTGGAGATCGTCGATTACGAAGAGGACCGGTCCGTCGGCTCCGACGTGCTCGAGCATCCTCCGAACGGCCCAGAAAGCCTCCTGCGGGGTGATCGCCTCGTCGACGAAGCCGAGAGCCGCGCACAGTCCCTTAGCTACAAGGTCACCTTCTTCGTGCGATGCCATGAGCTCTTCGATCTTGTGCCTGGCTTCATCGCGCGTGACTTCTTCGGTTATCGAAAGGAAAGACCGCACCGCTTCGGCGATGGGCCAGAAGGTGATGCCTTCCCCGTAAGGCAGGCAGCGGCCATGCAACACCTGAGCCTTGCCATCGAGGCCGGCCAGCAACTCCGCCGTTAATCGAGATTTGCCCAGTCCGGCCGTACCGAAGACGGTCAGGAGTTTGCAAGCTCGCTCGTTGATCGCTTGATCGAGCGTCCGTTGCATCTGCCCGAGTTCTTCGTCGCGCCCGACGAGGATGGAGTCCAGACGACGTGAGATGCCAAGGGCATGCGGGATCACACGGACGAGCTTGTAAGCCTTGACCGCGCCCTTGCCCTTCAGCTCGATGCCTTCGATCACCTCTACCTCTACGGCATCGCGCACGAGCCGGTAAGTGGACTCCCCCATCAGGACTTCGCCCGGCGGAGCGTTCTGCTCGAGCCGAGCCGCTACGTTGACCGCGTCACCACTCATGAATCCGTGACCACCGGTGGCATCGCCGGCCAGAACCTCGCCGGTGTTGACGCCGATGCGGGCTTCGAGCCGGGCCCCCCACTCGACCTCGATCTCGCGGTTCATCGCCTCCATGTGATGTTGGAGCTCGTCGGCCGCCGTAACAGCGCGCAGCGCGTCGTCCTCGCGTACGAACGGGATACCGAAAACGGCGACGACCGCGTCACCGATGAACTTCTCGATCGTTCCACCGTGACGACTGAGAACTTGCTTCGACTCTTCGAAGTAACGGGTGATCAAACGCCTCAAGGCTTCCGGATCCATCTTGTCGCCGAGCGCGGTCGAACCGGTGAGGTCGCAGAAGACGAGCGTCACGACTTTGCGGGCTTCCGTGACCGGCTCGTCGGGGAGATCCGCGGCGACCGGAGTCCGAGGTGTGGACGCCGGGGTCGGCGGAGGGCGAACGGGCTTGGGCTCCGGCGGTGGCGCGACCGGCGGGGCTACCGGCCGAGGGGGGCTCGCGGGTGGCGTCGGGGTTACCGGCGGCGGAGCCACCGGCGGCGGTATCGGTGGCGTGGCAACGGGCGTCGCGATCGGGGGCGGAGCGACGGGTGGGGGAGTCGTCGGTGCCACCGGAGTCGGGGTCGCTGCAGGAGCCACCGGCTCAGGAGGTGGGGGAGCAACAGGGGGTGGGGTTACCGAGGGGGCCGCAACGGTCGCTGGCGCCGCTGCTACTGCGGGGACCGCAGCCATGCCTACTCCGAACGTCGCTACCCGATGATCCCGGCCCAGCGCCGCCAGGCGTTCGTTCAGGACATGGGCCACTACGCCGTACTCGGATGCCCGAGGCTCGTGGGTCCCCCGTAGCCAGTTGCGGATCGTGGCGATCGACCCCGTCCCCCCGGCCAGCCGGAAATGCATCCACAGGTCCTCGACCGACCAGTCCGACTGGCCGAGCCCCGCGCGCAGGCCCTCGAGGAGCTCGTCCCGGCTAAGCGGTTGGGTTGCCGACAAAAATCTATTCCACTTTCTTATCGGAGCTAATTGCCACCAAAAATCGAGTGTACTCCCCTCCTAGGGGCTGGCCAAGGGGGATTGACGACAAAAATCGGCCCCCAGAGGGCCTGGGAGCGCCTGAGCGATAGATTTCTATCGTACTTATTTCGCTCAATGAATTCGGCTTGAAATGTACGTCACAAAGTCACCCAGAATCTGGCTGGGCCGTTTCCGGGCCGGGAACACGAACTCAGTTGACGCCGCCTCCCCGTAAGACGCACGCTCTAGCCATGAGTCGCACCGACGGGGACGTTGGCGTCACGCCCGAGGACCTGCAGACCGTTCAGCTGCTGGGCAGCCTCCCGCTGAAATCCCTCGAGGACCTGGCTCTCAGGGCCACCGTCACGCAGTTCGAGCCGGGGGAGCTGATATTCGAGGAAGGCGACGATGGCTTATCTCTGCACGTGGTGCGGAGCGGGATCGTCAAGATCGTCCATCGAGAGGGTGAGGCGGGTGGAGACGGCGAGCTCGTGCTGCAGACCCTCACAGCCGGCCAGGTCTTCGGAGAACTGGCGATCCTGGACCCGGCGCCGCGTTCGGCGACCGCAATCGCCATCGACAAGAGCGAAACCATCCAGCTGCACAAAGACGAGTTCGACCGCGTCCTCGACGAGGAACCGACCGCCGCCCGCCGGATGCTGGCGTCGCTGGCCCGATCGCTAACGAATGCGAAGGAACAGCTGGCAGGCCAGAACCAGGTGCTGGACCTGAAGGTCCGGGAGCGAACGAAGGAGTTGAGAGAGTCCCAGCTGGAGGTCGTGCGCAGACTCGGCCGAGCAGCTGAATTCCGAGACGACGACACCGGGCTCCACATCACCCGAATGAGCCGCTACTGCGCCCGTCTCGCCAAAGAAGCGGGTTTCAGCGAAGCGGAATGCGAGCTGTTGCTGCAAGCCGCTCCGATGCACGACATCGGGAAGATCGGAATCCCGGACGGCGTGTTGCTCAAGCCGGGCAAACTCGACAACGACGAGTGGGACATCATGCGGTCGCACACGCTGGTCGGTGCCGAGATCCTGTCGGGTGGTACGTCGAAGTTGCTCGAGGTGGCGCGCGAGATAGCACTGGCACATCACGAGAAGTGGGACGGCTCCGGTTATCCGAACGGGATCGAGAAGGAAGCGATCCCGATCTTCGCCCGGGTCGCTGCGATCAGCGACGTGTTCGATGCTCTGACCTCACAGCGGCCGTACAAAGAAGCGTGGCCGAACGACAAAGCGTTCGCGCTGATCGAAGAGAACGCCGGCAGCCACTTCGATCCTCATCTGGCAAAGCTCTTCATCGCGATCCGGGCGGATATCGAGAGGATCCAGGAAGAGAGCCGGGGGCTTCAGAGCGAAACGGGGCTCGCTTAGAGATCCGGTTCCGCCGGGGACATCGCCCGGTCACGCAACTGCTTCTGCCACCAACCGACGTCGATCCATCGCCCCAACTTGAATCCAACTTCCTTCTGCAAGGCGATCCGCTCGAACCCGATTGATTCGAAGAGCCGGACGCTTCCGTCATTGGGGAGTGCGATACCGGCGAACACATTCACCAATCCCTTGGCAGTCAATCTGTCGAGTAACCCCTGGAGCAGAGCGCTCCCCACACCGCCTCGCTGATGATCCGGATGAACGTAGACCGACACCTCGGCAGACCACCGGTAGGCAGAACGGGGGTGGAACGGTGATGCATAGGCATAGCCGGCGACTTCGGCACCTCGCTGGGAAACGAGCCAGCAATGACTGCGTTCGATCCGCCTCGCAAACTCGTCGGGGCTGGGGGAGCGCTCCTCGAATGTGATGATCGATTCACGCACCAGAGGTTCGTAGATCGCCAGCATCGGCGCGGTGTCGTCGGGGCCGGCATCCCTGATCACATCCATCTCGTCGGCCTGCTCAATCTCCCTTGGCCGCGGCTTGCTTCTCCAACTCAGAGTTCAACTCCCCGCCGATCAACACCGAGAGAGAGCTCAGGTAGAGCCAGAGGATCAGCACGATGACACCGCCGAGCGGGCCGTAGGTCTTGTCGTAGTTATTGAACGTACTGACGTAGAAGCCAAAGACCAAAGACGAAGCCATCCACAACAGGCCACCGACGATCCCTCCGGCGCTGACCCAATGCCAACTCGGTGACGGACGATTCGGCCCCAGGTAGAAGAGGAGGGAGAAGAGCACCATGATCGCGATCACCGTTACGACCCACCCGATCACCGTGAACACGGTTGATTCTCCAAAGGTGAATATCGGAGATGGGACTCCTCCCAATCCGGCCGTGGCGAGCAGCAACAGCAGTGCGACACCTCGAGCCCCGAAGAACTTTCGGTCCTTCTCGACGTCGTAGGCGACGTTCAAACCGCTCTGCAGAGCCACGAAGCCCGAGGATGCGCTCCACAAGGCGACCGCGATACCTGCAACGGCGGCGATCAACGATGCCGACTCGGGGGGTCTGTCCGCCCGAGCGATCGCTTGCGTCAGGGCTTCTCCGGCACCTCCCGGCAACGATGCACGCACGGAATCCACCAGACCGCTTGCGTCGACCTGCGCCAGGCCGAGCACTCCGATCAGCGCGATGAGGGCGGGGAAGATCGCAAGGAAGAAGTAGTAGGCCATACCCGCAGCGATGAATGGGATGCGGTCCTGCTTTATCTCTTTGACCGCGCGCTTGACGCTGGCCTTCCAATCCCGCTTTTCCAGATCCAGTGGTGTGTCCGGCTCCGATCCCTCGGATCGTCGGGATGGGATGCCTTGTCCTGTTGGGGTTTGTGAACCTTTCAAGCCCCTCAGGAGAAGCAAGAAGGCGAGGATCCGAGCGATTAATTTCATGGGTGAGCTATGCCCTACGTTAGTCGAGGGAAACGCGGCCCGCCCAGGAGCAGTGATGACGCCGAAGCTCGTACACGGAAGCGGTGATGAGGGTCTGTTCGGGCCCGGATCGATCACTTGGGCCATCCATTCGCATCCCAGCATGCTGATCGGCGGGCTGCGAAGCCTGCTCTACCAAGCACTCAACCCGCTGGCGATGGCCGGCGTCGCCGAGCACAGCAACTACAAAGAGGATCCGTGGAGCCGCTTGATGGCGACAAGCGATTTCATCGTGACCACCACCTACGGCGACACCGAAGCCGCCAAAGCTGCGATCGAAAAGGTGCGCACGATCCATACGTTCGTCAATGGAGTGGACGAGGTAACAGGTCGCCCCTACAGCGCGGATGACCCCGAGTTGTTGCTGTGGGTGCATGCCGCGGAGGTCGACTCGTTCCTTCGCTGTTACCGCACGTACGGCGAGCGCATCTCGGACTCCGATGCCGACCGATACATCGCCGAGATGGCCATCGTGGCCGAATTGCTCGGCGCCCGTCCCTCAGACCTACCCACGTCGGTTGCGCAACTCGAGGACTATCTCGACGGAGCGGAGCTCCTCGTCACTCCGGCAGCGAAGGAGGCGATGCGGTTCGTTCTCTATCCGCCGGCACCGTGGCCCGGCGGGCGGATGCCTTCCGGCCCCCTCGGCCAACTGTTGAGGATCCCGGGCCGGGCGGGCTACTCGACGTTCTCGCTGGCGACGATCGCGATCCTCCCGCCAC
>DASQLQ010000059.1:0-2186 GCA_035629935.1 Actinomycetota bacterium | reverse complement strand
GGTGCACGTTCGCCGGGCGCGCCGACCTGCTCATGCTGCTGGCCAGGACCGACCCCGATAAGTCGAAGGCCCACAAGGGACTGTCACTTTTCATCGTCCCGAAAGAGCGCGGCGAAGGGCACGGTTTCGAGCTGACCCAGGAAGAAGGCGGCAAGATGGAAGGCCGTCCGATAGACACGATCGGCTATCGCGGCATGCACTCGTACGAAGTTGCCCTCGACAACTGGTACGTGCCGGCCGAGAACCTGATCGGCGGCGAAAAAGGCATGGGCCGCGGCTTCTATCTACAGATGGAGGGCTTCGAGAACGGCCGGCTTCAGACGGCCGCTCGTGCTCTCGGACTGATGCAGGCCGCGTACGAGGCGGCTTACGACTACGCGATCAACCGCAAGGTGTTCGGGAAGGCACTGATCGAGTACGAGTTGACGAGAGCGAAGCTTGCCCGCATGGCGGTGCTCATCCAGGCAAGCCGCCAGTTCGCCTACACGGTGGCTCGCCTGATGGCGAAGGGCGAGGGCACCATGGAGGCCTCGATGATCAAGGCCTACGTCTGTCGCGCTGCCGAGTGGGTCAGCCGGGAGGCGATGCAGATCCACGGGGGGATGGGTTACGCGGAGGAGTTCCCGGTGAGCCGCTACTACGTGGATGCTCGCGTGCTCTCGATCTTCGAAGGAGCCGACGAAGTCCTAGCCCTGAAGGTGATCGCCCGTCGACTCCTGGAACGCCACAAAACCACCTAGGTCCCTGGGCTTCCAGAACTCCGGACGATAGCCTGATGCCATGCGGGGGGCATTCGTCGCTATCGCGCTAATGATCGGCGCTCTTTCGGTCACGGTTGATTCGGCCGGGGCTCAAGGCTGCAACGCGAACAACAGCTCAGAGATGTCCATGGTCGACCCCGATGACGGTGCGGAGCAGTGGAGGACCGAAAGCGAGTGGACGCAGGAGAGCCTTCTCCTGCACCACGACGGGAGACTGATCGCTGCCACGTCCGACATCCACAATTCACCCGAGCTCTTCGCGGTCGATGCCGAAGACGGCCGAGAGCTTTGGTCTACGGATCTCCCCGATGACTATGTGAATGACGGGCCGGCAATGGTGGATGGAGTCGTGGTCCTCCTGATGGGACAGACGCTGCGCGGATACGACCCGACATCGGGCAGCGAACTGTGGGCACAAAGCACCGGCGCATCATCCTCGACACGGATCGAAACTCACGAGGGATTGGTCTTCGTGTTCGACGGCACCTTTGTCGTCGCATTCCAGGCGCGTGATGGGCAAGAAAGATGGCGTCGAGAGACAACGGATGACGGCTCCAACGAACCCATGGTGGAGCGAGACATGGTTTTCATGGGCCAACTCCGCGGCCCCCTTCTCGCTCTCGACCCCATGACCGGAGAGGTCCTTTGGGAGGGTCCGGCACCGGCACAGAAGCTCAGACGCTTCGACGTGCTCGGCACCGGTGGGGGCCAAGTCATCGTCGTCGACTCGCCCCGCCGGCCGGACGCCCCCGAGCGCTTAGTGGCGATCGATCTCGAAAGTCAGAAGGTCACCTGGTCGCGCGATCTCCGCGGCGACTACTACTACGCAAGGATGTTCGGCGATCTGGTCTTCGACTCTGCTCAAAGGTTGTTCGCCATCGATTCGCGCACCGGCGAGGTCCGGTGGAGATATCGCCCCAGTTCCGAGAATTCCCACGATCGGGTCATTCACGCGACTCGTCACGCTGATGGCGTTTTCGTGCGTTGGACCCGCACCAACCGCGTGAGAGTGCTGGACGCTCGTTCCGGGGCCACGAAGTGGGCCACCCGCGTAGAGGGCCGCCTCATCCAAGAGCCGGTCATCCAGGACGATGTTGTGTATCAACCGTTGTTCCGTATCCGGAACTACTACGGTGGCGACGGCAACACCGGCGGTCTTGCTGCCCTTCGGCTTGGTTCGGGAGAGCCTCTGTGGTCGGTATCGACGGATAAGGCCGTCCTGGAGTTGGCCGACGCCGGCGCATCACTCGCCGTGTTGGCTGCAGACCCCTTGCTTTTCTGCGATTAGTCGAGGTCGCCGATCTCGACTCTCTCGAGCCGGCGGTCGCGGACCAGCTTGTGACCAGTCAAGTTCTGGAGGGCCGTCGGTTCTTCGAGGCTGTCGGCAACGATCGTTAGCAGATCCCTCAACGAGATGATCCCGAC
>DASQLQ010000058.1:0-14192 GCA_035629935.1 Actinomycetota bacterium | reverse complement strand
CTGAACGAAAGGCTCGCGATCGTCGCCATGTAAGCGGACGCAAGAGAGTTGTACAGGCCCGAGCCTTCGGTCTCGATGGGCTCCCCGCCGGACTGATTGAGTGAAGCGGTTGCGGCCCACGGCCTGACCAGGAAATCGACGGCCCCGGCCGCATAGACGGCCCCGGTGACCAACAGCCACGTCCTCAGGCGACGCTCGTTTCGCTTCATGTGGGAGAAAAGATAGCCCGAATGGGCTATTCACCAAGTCTGGCAGTCCAAGCACACTTTGGGTAAGGGCGGGGGTCCAGTCGCATTCGCCGCCGCAGCCATCCGACGCACTGCCCGCGCGTCGGACGACTCCCGCCCGCCTTTCTCTTTTATTCCACCTTTACGTCGAAGTTGATCGTGGCGATCTCACGCCCGTCTGCATAGAGGATCAACAGGTAGCCCTCGCCTGCGAACTCGAACTCGAGATCGGCCACCTCGTCCTCGAGGCGTTCGGTATGAGTGGCCGAAACGATGTGCACCTCCCGCGGCGAGCTCGTGTAAATGGTCCGGCCCTCGGGCTCTTTGATCTTGAACTGCTCGGTGAAACTGCCATGGTCGTCCGCCCAGCCGCGGAAGATGAGGAACGCTCCTGCGATCCCCGGTTCGGCCTGAAGGAGCACGATGTTGTCTAGCTTCGGGTGCAGGTTGCCGCCCTTTTCGTAGAACACCTGGCGATCGATGATCTTTCCGTACGCAAGCCTGACGTTCATCGTCCTCCTATTCTTCTGATCGAGCTTCGTAGACGTCTACGTTGACGCCGTGCTCCGCAAAGACTTTCTCGAATGTTTCTAGGCCGACGGCTTGGACCGGCGCGAGGACACCGGTGTCCGCCGGACCTTCACTTGCGACCTTGATCGCACCCGCGCTCAGGAATTCGGCTGTCAGACCGTAGACGTCGGTGCCGGAGATAGCGACGTTTCTCCATTTCGAACCGGCCCGCGCTTCGCCAAGGATCGTCCAATGACTCTTGCTTCGTTGTTGTTCGTTGGGGCCTTCGGGGAGACGTTCCAACACCTTCTCGAACATGTTCTGGAGGGTGTTGTTGGCAAGAAGGGGCATGAATGGCGCTGCCGCCTTCATCCCGATCTTCTCGACCGCGCCGACCGTCATGTAAGTGCTGACGCTGCGGAGATCCAGATGCAATGGCGCTAAGCGAGCCTCGGCGAGAGGGAAGGAGAGGCTTGCTCGGGGGCCGAGGGGAGGCGGCATGGGGGCCCATCGTTGTTTCTCGCCGACTTTCACTTGGATCGGTCGTCCGTTCTCGAGCCACACTGCGGTGGATGCCGCGATCCCCAGGACACTCCGAAGCGTTCCGGTCGAGAACTGCGTCGGCAACGCGTATGTCAGCGTCAGCTCCGCTTGTTCCATCCCTTCGGTCGATTTCGTCGCCGCGACATCGGCAGGTACCTCGTCGAAGCCCATCGCCGGAGTCATAGCGATCCCGGCTCTGCGGGCCTGCTCGTTCTTGTTCTCGATGAGTTCGCCGATGAATGGGCCCTCGCCCGTCGAGTCGATGTAGTGAACCTTCGCTCGGAGAGCGGCTTCGATCGCGGTCTGACCCAGAGTTGCGAAGGGGCCAACACACGTGATGAGAACTTTGACGCCATCAAGGGCGTCCACGAGACCATCTACATCGCCGACAGATGCGACTCGGACCTCGGGTCCACCAGTCGTGGCTGCGAGGGCCTCCAGTTTCGATCTGTTACGTCCTGCGATCGCAAAATCGGCCCCACGACGCGCAAGAGCGTGCGCGGTCAGTTTTCCGGTGTAGCCCGTGGCGCCGAACAGCAGTATCTCGGGCATGCTCGGAGGATAATAGGAAAATCCCACCGGTCCATTCCGCGGTGGTTAGCCTTCCGACCAATGAACACGATCCATCTGGTGCGTCATGGCCGCGTCGAGAACCCCGCGGGAGTTATCTACGGTCGCCTGCCCGGGTTCAATCTGTCCGACTTGGGACGTTTGCAAGCAGAGGCCGCGGCCGAACGATTGAGCAGCCGGGATGTAGGCGCGATCTGGTCTTCCCCACTTGAACGCGCGCAGGAAACAGCCCAGGCGATCGCGGCCCCCCATGGACTCGACATAGTCACGGATGATCGCCTCATCGAGAGCGGGACGACTCTCGAAGGGATCGGGCGAAGCGTCATGGCGTTCGCGCGTTCGCCCAGGGCGCTGTGGGGTCTGAGGAATCCCTGGCGACCCTCATGGGGAGAGTCGTTCAAGGAGATCCGGGACCGGATGGTGCCGGCCATCTCCGAAGCGATCGCTTCGGTCCCAGGTCGCGAGGTCGTGATCGTGTCCCATCAAACGCCCGTGATCGTGGCGCGTTTGTCATTAGCGAGGAGCCGGGTTCCCCCGTGGATGGGATTCACTCCGTGTGCGACAGGGTCGGTAACGACCTTGGCGATCGAAGACGAAAAGGTGGTGTCGGCGTCTTACTTCGCGCCGGTGGTCAATCCTTGACCGGCTCGTCTTCGACGTTCTCGATGGTTTCCAGCAACGGCGAAGAGCACACCGGGCAAACCGGTGTGTCGCCCTTCTCTACATAGACCGTGCGCTGGCAGGTGGTGCAGAACGCGGAGAATGCCATCGGGAGAAACGGTAGCCTGCTTTGGTCCTTTTGGCCACCCATCACACATCCGGAGGAGCGTTGGCGTACGACGCGATCGTCATAGGCGCGGGTCACAACGGACTCGTCTGCGCGGCCTACCTTCAGCGGTCTGGGCTGAACGTTCTGGTGCTGGAGCAAACGGAACGCATCGGCGGCGCGTGCGTGACGGAAGAGTTGTTCCCCGGCTTTCGCATTTCGACCGCGTCTTACGCGTTGTCGCTGCTGCTTCCGTCAGTCATCGAAGAGCTCGGTCTAAAGCTCGATATCCGCGTCAAGGATCCGAAAGTGTTCGCGCCGTTGCCGGAAGGTGGAGGTCTCACGATCTGGTCGGACGATCGGCGGGCCCACGAAGAGATCTCCAAGATCTCTGCAAAGGATGCCGATGCTTATCTGGCTTTCGAGGAGCTCTTCGAGGAGGCAGCCAAGAGGATCAGGCCTCTCCTTACCTTCCCCGTCACTCGCAAGCAGGCACGGCGGGCGTTCCGCAAGTCAGAGGTGGAGGGCCTGTTCAAGAAGACGGTCGACGCATCGATCGCTGAACTGTGCGAGGAGTACTTCGAATCCGAATTGATGCAAGGTCTCATGGCGAGTCAAGGGATCATCGGCTCGGCCGCTGGCCCGAGGACGCCCGGTACTGCCTACATCTATCTGCACCACGCATTCGGAGAGGCGACGGGCGTGCCCGGCGTCTGGGGCTTCGTGCGCGGAGGTATGGGCGAGATCACGAGACAGCTCGCCGAGGTCGTGCGGGCTTCCGGTGGCGAGATCCGGACGGAAGCCGAAGTCGCTCACATCCTCCACGGCGACCATCGTCGGGCGTCTGGTGTTGTCCTTGCGTCGGGTGAAGAGATCGAAGCACCGATCGTTTGCTCTAACGCCACCCCTTACCGCACCGTCCATCTGCTCGAACCGGATCAGCTGCCTCCGGAGTTCATCCAGGACGTCGACCTGATGCCAACGCGCGGGACGGTCGTCAAAGTGAATTGCGCGCTCAGTGGTCTTCCACGGTTCAGGGGGATGGGGACCGGCGACGAGCCGGGGGAGGAGCACCTCGGAACGATCACGGTGTCTCCGTCGATCGATTACCTCGAGAAGGGATGCCGCGCGGCGGACGAGGGGCGACCAGCAGACAAGATGTTCATCGAAGCTTGGATCCAGTCTGCGTCGGAGCCGGAGCTGGCTCCGCCGGGGAAACACACCTTGTCGATCTTCGCCCAGTCCGCGCCCTACGAGCTTGCGGAAGGGACGTGGGATGAGCGAAGGGACGAGATCGGCGACATCGTTCTCGCCACGCTCGAGGATTACGCGCCGGGGATCACCGATCTCGTCGAGGACCGGCTGGTGCTCGGCCCCCCCGACCTCGAGAAGCGTTTCGGTCTAACCGGCGGAAACATCTTTCACGGCGAGATCCTGCCGGACTGGTTGTTCGACAAGCGACCTGCGAACCCGTGGCATCGATACCGAGCGCCGATGGCCGGTCTCTACCTCTGTGGATCTGGGACACACCCGGGCGGTGGTGTCTGTGGAGCTCCCGGACGGAATGCTGCCAGAGCAGTCCTTTCCGACCTCGTTTCCAAAGGGCCTTGAGCGGGTAAACCCTCTAGCAAGAGAAGCATTCTGGAGGTGAAAACCTATGGGTATCGGAGCAAGTCTGTTCTTGGTCGCGATCGGCGCCATCCTGGCATTCGCCGTCAACGTCGAATCGGAGGCGATCGATCTCGACACGATCGGCGTCATCTTGATGATCGTCGGAGCAGTGGGCGGAATCCTGTCCATGATGTTCTGGTCGACGTGGGGTGGCTTTGGAGGCCGCCGCGAGACGATCGTGCGTGACCGCGACGTAGTGAGGGACCGAGAGGTCGTCTAACCACACTTCGATCTAGGTACGAGAGGGGCCCCTTCGGGGGCCCTTCTTTCGTTGGTCGTCGGCCTTCATAATGAGGGTGTGGACCGGCAAGGCTTGTCCTCGATAGTTCTGGCCGTGGCGGTGATCGGCCTTTCTCTCGCTGCCTATCTCGTTCTTCACGACTCCCCCGAAGCGCCGGCGGCGGTCGCCGAAGACAACACACCGACCCCGCTCGAGACACTCGAAACACCCGAGCCCACCGTCGAGCCGTCACTTGAGCCGACCCCCACAGAGGTGGAAGAGGAAGAGGCCCTGTACGCGTTCCCGATCCAACCGGAATCGGCGGCTAACTACGGCCCCGGCCACGAGGCGTTTCCGGCCACCGACATCTATGCGCCGATCGGAACGGATTTTGTCGCGGTGACTGCGGGGATCGTCAACGAGGTTCAGAAGAGGGACCTTTGGTTCCCCGGTAATAGCGACCCGAATCAACGCAACGGCATCTACATCGCATACATAGGTGACGATGGGGTTCGTTACTTCGGCTCGCATCTTTCCGCGATCGCGCCGGGCATCCGTCGCGGAGGACGTGTCGAGGTGGGGCAGGTGCTCGGTCAGATCGGCAAGACCGGAAAAGAGCGGCCGGGCCCTTCGTACGTGCACTTCGGGATCTCACGTCCAACAGTCCCAGGCGATTGGGAGATTCGGCGCGGTCAGTTCGACCCCTACAAGTACCTGAAAGCCTGGGCAGCCGGGCGCGACTTGGTGCCGAAGCTTCGCTAACGGTCGATCGCTAGGACGAGTCCACCACCCAGCATCAGAAAGACTCCGACTCCGAGCACGTCGAAGACGGCAGACGCTTCCGCACCGAACGCACTCAACGCGCGCGCTGCCTGGATCGTGAAAAGAACACTGATGAGGATGGCTACGCCCCCGCAGACCCGCCGGGCCAGGGAGGCATCGGGTCGGAAACACAACGCGATTCCGACCACCGCGAGAGCGATCAACACCCACCCGAGGTCGAAACCCGATTCGACTGCCTGGTCTCCCGAGAACAGGAAGGACAGGGGCACTTCGAAGCTGCTGGCCGAATCGATGCCCGAGATCCAGGCCAGTACGGCGGACAGGCCGACGGCCCCCGCACCGATTAGGGGGCCGAACCGGATGCCGGGTGCGGCGTCGGAACGTGCTTCCTCCACAGGTGCCGGGACGGCGGGAGCCGCACCCTCGGGGGCCCGCACCCACTCGCCGTCCTCGAAGACGAGCAGCTTCTCGCCCGAGCGGTACCACCACTTTCCATCAGCCTTGAAGCGGCCTTGTCTTTCCTCGGCCATCCGTTATGCGTTCGCGATCATCTCGGCCGACGGGGCCGGTGGTCCCTCTTGGTAAGTGACCTTGAAAGCACTGCCGCGCCGGCCCCGGATCGCTCCGAGGATCGCAGCGAGTAGCGGTCCGGCGAACAGAGTGCCGACATTCAAGGTCCAGTAGCCGAGCTGCTGTCCGGCCACCGCGACTCCGAGCCCCATGAGCACCCCGCCGAAGAAACCGAGCACAGGATGTCCTTTGCGCCAGACGCGGCGGGTGCTCGTCTCATCGTCGGGGGCCGCGCCGAACAGCGGCCATGCCAGGATGAAGAACGGGCTGCCCAGGCCTCCGCCGAACATGTCCATGAGCAACTCCTCCACCACGACGAAGCAACCTGCCCCCGCCGTCGCTGTCGTGTTGGCGACGGGGTCCTTCTTGATCCCAAGGATGTTGTCCACGTCCTTGCCGAAGTCACCCTTTACCTCTTCGGCTGAAGGACTGGCGTTCGCAACGTCCGCGTCTTGCGCGCTCGGCGCGGGGGCACTGCCGGACGCAGCCATCATCAGTAAGCCAACGGCGGCGACGCCCCCGCCGGCGATGGCGATCCGCTTGCTGCCGTCGAGGTTCACGTAGAAGTCGCCGGCGCAGCTCCACGAACCCTGTGCCGGTCGAACGTCGCCGGTCACGTGGTACAGCCCGGATCCCTGCTGGAGGTACTGGTCGACGTTCAACGTGCTCGTCCACTGCCCACCGTTACCGACGTGCGTCTCCGACCTTGCGTCCACACCGAAGATGCCCTGGATGACTTCCATCTTGTAGGTGACGTCGATGTTGCCCTGGGTTCGTTGACCGCCCGGCGCGGTGCCCACCGCTCTGACGCGCTGCCCTTGCGAGACCTGAAGAGGGCTGTCCTTGGAAAGCTCCTGTATCGGGCGGCTGTTGGCGCTGGCGTTGCAGCCACCGGTGATGCTCTGGGCCATCGACGCTCCGGCGAGGAACATCACTGTCAGACCGCTCAGGAAGAGGAGCGCGGCTGTCGTCCGAACGGAGTTTGCCCGTGGCCTGATCCGGCGCTTCCTCCGGACCGGGTCCTTCGTGCCGGCCCGAACCAACGGGTTGCATCTGAGGATGCGCCACGCGATCGCTCCCACAGCAAGGGGGAGTGGCTTCTCTCTGAGTGCCTGGACGGCATACGAGCTGCAAGTCGGTGAGAAGCGGCAGCTCCCCCGATGACTGTGGGCGAAGGATGAGGCCCGGTAACGCTCGATGAGCCCGAGCAGGTAACGGCTGATTGCAGTCATTTGGCAATCCTCCTGTCTGCCTAGCTCGTCAAAGGTCGCGCCCCGGGGACCTTACGTAAAGGGGCCTCCCCCTATTAGGTGGCGGAGCGGGTCAGTACCCGGACGATCCGGTTCTCGAGGTCGGCGGCGCTGGTCTTGGGCATGCCCCCAGACATGATCGAGAACTCTGCCCATGCCGACCGCCTGCGCAACCACACCCAGCCGGACAAGGTGGAGATGTCGGTGAGCGTTCCCGTCTTAGCCCGCACTCGGATCCCTTTCATGCGGCCCTCCAATGTTCCGCGTCCTGCCTTGGGAAGAGTGCGACGTAACGCGTCGCCCCATTCGCTGCGCTCTGCGATCCCTAACAATCGAGCGATCCCCATCGGCGCGACCCGGTTGTTGTACGAGAGGCCGGATGAGTCGTGGGCCTCGAGCCCCACTCCGTGACTCGAAGCCCAGGAGCGGATCGCCCTGGCTCCTTTCGCGATCGTTCCAGGTCGTCCGAAGCGTTCGACGCCGAGTCTCTTACCGAGCACCTCCGCGTCGAAATTGAGTGAGTCGTGGTTCATCGGCGTCATGATGTTTTCGAGCGTCGTGGATTCGATCGACGCGAGGCCACTCAGGTTCCCGGGCGGTTGGTCGGCTCCCGGCCGGCCGCGTACCGGGACACCCAACGCTTCGAGCTTCTTGGTGAGGGTGGCCGCGGCCCGGAATTCCGGATTGTCGAAGTGATGTCCGCCTTCTTGGTTGCCGTTGTAGGTGATGGCCGATGGGAGTGGGCATTCGTCGGCCGGGTATCCGGACTTCCATCCCGACGCGAACCAGTCGTGAGAGAAGTAGCCCGTGCTTCCCATCACACTTCCTTCGACGCGTTCGATGCCGGCCTGCCGAACGGCGCGCGCAATATCGCCGAGCCGGGTCGCTTCTATGCGGAGCGACTCCGCATAGCGGTTGCTGCCCGCAAGGGTGGGGTCGCCTTCGCCGAGCAACCACAGGTCTCCGGTAACAACCGTTTGATCAAGTGCAACCGTGGCCGCCGTTGTTTCGATCGTGAGCTCGGGACCGACCTGGTCGAGCAGCGCCATGGACATCAGCAGCTTCTCGTTTGACGCCGGGATGCGCGATCGTGTGGCGTCGCGCCGGTACAGAACCTTTCCTTCTTCTCTAACGGCGACTCCGACGGCGCGCCCGGCAACGATGCGATCGATCCGTTGCTTCCACGCCGCCCGGGCCCCTGCGGGGGCCGAAGAAGAAAGAAGTACGCAGGCGGTTAGTAGAAAGAGGGTGGTGCTACGCCTCAACCCGCGTCGTCGAAGAGTTGTGGATCGGTAGGAAAAAACGAAAGTTGCCCCGGCCCGGCTTTCTTGCGTTTCGGGCGATCGATCTCGACGGCCAAGCGGTGGTAGGCCTTTTCTCGATCGAGCTGTAACTGCCGTTTCTTGGCAGTCTCCTTTTCGCCCTCGAGGCGACGCTCCGCCTCGGCGATCGCTTCCTCGACCAGGTCTCCCTCCCAGTCTGGCAGCTGCTGCTGCATCCACGCCCTCCAATCCCGGCCCGCAGAGATAAGTGCGGGGTAGTGGAGTATCGGCCAGGGTGGTTGGCGGGAGATGGATTTCCGGGCAGAATCTATGGAGATGACCCGTCGACTGACCGTGATCGCCCTCGCCGTCTGTGCCCTGGCTCTTTTCCAGGCCCCTGCCGGTGGAGGGAAGGTCACGATCAAGGCCACGGGTAGTGCCGGATCCTTCCAGTGGCAACCCGACTTCAAGCACATCACCGTTGGGACGAAGGTCGTGTGGAAGAACACCACGACCTCCACCCACACGGTCAAGGCCTACACGCCGAACTGGAAGAAGAACTCCGATATCGATGCCAATGGTGGGAAAACGTCGAAGACCTTCAAGAAGAAGGGTTCGTACCTTTATCGCTGCACTCAGCCCGGACATTCCTCGGTCGGTTCGGGCGGCTGCACCGGCATGTGCGGCGAGATCCACGTAACCAAGTAACGCGCTACTTCTCTTCAGCGAGTCGCTTCCGCTTCGCACGGTCCATCTCTTTGGATGCTTTGATGCCGCGGTCACGCAACGCAAAGAACACGAGACGTTTCTTGTCCATGGTGAAGTAGTGATCGCCCCATTTCTTTAATGCCTTCTTACTGATCTCGAACCCTAGGCCGGGACGATCGGGAACATCGATCGTGGCCTTCTCGTGTGCGAAGGGTTCTTCGAGCATCGCGTCGCGCGCCTCAGCGGTCCATCCCGGTGGGTTCAGGGGGTACTCCAACTCCTTCTCGTCCGCGAAGCCGGCAGCCGCCATGAGTTGAAGGTTTACTGCGAACCCGACACCGTTCGTCCACGTGTGTGGCGTGTAGAGCAACCCGCGCTCGCGACATAGTTGAGCGATCTTGAATGTCTGTTGGATCCCGCCGGTGAATATCGCGTCGGGCTGGAAGATCGAGTAACACTTGCGTTCGATCATCATCTTGAGCTCCGGCAGCGCCGATGTGTGCAACTCGCCGCCGGCGATGGGAACCTTCGAGTATTCCGTCAGCGCGCTCAGATCCTCGTACGCGTCCATCGGCAACGGTTCCTCGATCCATGCAACCTGCGAGTCGGCACAGACGTCCGCGAATCGTTTCGCACGCGCCAGGTCCCACAGCGGGGCGTCCGCGACGGCATTAACGCGCCAGGCTTGGTTGGCGTCAACG
The DNA here is from genome assembly GCA_035629935.1 of Actinomycetota bacterium. GTDB lineage: Bacteria > Actinomycetota > CADDZG01 > CADDZG01 > WHSQ01 > DASQLQ01. Next base: position 4,411 of record DASQLQ010000058.1, on the reverse strand, counting down.
CCGATCGTCATCCGGTCACCGATCGCTTTCGCTACTTCCGTTACATGACGGATGTCACTCGCTTCGTCCTCGTGGACGCGCAGCTTGATCGAACGGAAGCCTTCTTCGTAGCGAGCTTCGGCTTCTTCTATCCGATCCTTCGGGGACTTCACCTCGCCGGTGGATGCATAGAGCCTGACGCTGCGCGGCCTTCCGCCCAGCAACTCACACACCGGTTTGTTTGCGAGCTTTCCTTTGATGTCCCAGAAAGCGGGTTCGATCCACCAGTTGCGCCATCCCAGATACGAGATCTCGCGCAGACGTTGTTGGACCAGATCGATATCGGTTGCGTCTTCGCCGATCAGATAGGGACCGATCAGCTGGCCGAGACCGGCACGCTCTTTGCCGATAGCGGGCCCCGCACTCCATCCTTCGATCCCATCGTCTGTGGTGACCTTGATCAGGGTGGCGCGATTCTCGTTCTGAGGGAAGCCCGGTATCCATGAAGGCCTGAACGTGGCCGGCAGCGGAGACGAGAAGTGATACAGATCGATGCGAGCGACGCGTGTCATCTGCGACCTATGCAATGCAGCCGCACGGCTTCGGCTACGCGATCGAGCGTGGGATCGTCTTTGACTTTCACCAGGACGTACTTCGACGTCCGGGGGGGCCGCGCCTCCTCGGGCACACCGGCCCGGTCGCATAGACGCTCGATACGCTTCACCTCGGTATCGGAGCTCCCGTAGAGGTAGACGCTCAGGCCGATCCCGGTGGGAAGGAACCCGGCGACCTTGCTGGCACCTACGACGAGCTCGACTGCACCGTTACCGGCCACCATCCCGCGGCCACCATCCGGAGCGACCTCGTCGAGCCACTCCGGCAAGCGCGTGCGGATAGCCGCCGCCCAATCGTTGCGAGCTTCGGTCTTGGTTTTGGGGGCCGGGAATCTAGCCATGCCCCCGAACCTACATAAAGGTGGGAGTTCTAGCCCATCGCCGTGGCGTGCTTCGGCTGGATCCGCACGACCACGCGCTTGTCTCCGGGCTGGTGCCACTGGTACTCCGGCTGACCGAGGTACTTCTGCGCCATCTTGTTGATGAACGAATTGCCCTCGTCATCGGTCACGTCGACGACCTCGCCGCGGACCTCGATGTAGCGGTAGGGGTTCTCCGGATCGACGAGGGACAGCGCAACTCGCGGGTCGCGCTTCACGTTGCGGAGCTTCTGCCGCTTTTGCGTCTGGCTGACCAGGATGTGCTCGCCGTCGAAATCGAACCAGACGGGGTTGTTCTGGGGCTCTCCGGTAGGACCGATCGTCGCCCAGTGGGCCAGAGCTTTCTTGTCCAGAATGTCTACATACTTCTCGGGGATTGCCATTTCCGTTACCTCCTGTTTTGTCCTGTCACTAGGGATAACGCATCCACCATGGGACAATTCCCCCGTGGGGAGACACAATGATCGGCGCATCTCTGTGCGCCTCGTAGTCGCTCTAGCCTTGGTCGCGGCCGCACTCCCGTTCGCTGGGGGGGCCGGGGCTCAAGAGGTCGACCCACTCGTTGCCGACAGCCTTGCCGCTCTCACCGGACTCGTCGATGCAACCGACTGCAAGCTCAAGGATGCCGCCGACGCCGATCCTGCGAACGGTACGGAGCTCCCATATATCCATTGTGACGACGGCTTGCCCCCAGAAGGAGGCGGTTCGCTCTCGATCCCCGTTCCGGTCAAGTACGCGGCGACCGGGGGTAACGACTGGTCCGGGCTCCCGTCGCCGGCTTCGGTAGACGAGGTGGCAGCTGCTTCCGGCGAAGACCTGCAGCCCGAACGCGACAACCGGATCAGTCTCGACGTCAACATCACGCTGCCACCGAGCCGAGCGGCCCAGGCGCTCGTGGGTGCTCAGGTACCCGTCATCAAGCCCCCGAAAGGGGGTTATCCCGTGATCGTCCTCATGCACGGGTGTTGTGGTGGGAACAAGAATTCGTGGGAGGCCGACAAGGTCGATGCGGAGAACGAGAAGTGGCATCACTCGAACGCGTGGTGGGCGGCGCGTGGGTATGTGGTCGTCAACTACACCGCTCGGGGCTTCCGTAACGCGGACGAGCAGGGCTCGACCGGCACGACACAGCTCGACTCTCGCCGATACGAGATAAACGACTATCAGTACCTCGTCGGGTTGCTGGCCGACCACGACGCGCAGCTGAGGGCGACCGGGGCAAAACCCCTCTTCAACATCAATCCCAAGAAGGTGGGCGCCGTCGGTGGCTCCTACGGCGGCGGGTTCACGTGGCTGGCGATCACCGATCCGTCGTGGAAGAGCCCGATGGCCAAGGTGAAGATGAAGCTTGCTGCCGGCGTGCCCAAGTATGGCTGGACCGACCTCGTCGAAGCGTTGGTTCCCTCGGGTCATTACTTCGATCGCGATCCGGTTACCGGCGAGACGTTCATCGCGCCCACGGATCCGGCGGAGGCACTGTCCCGGAACCCGATAGGGGTCGAGAAGCAGAGCATCGTTACCGGCCTGTTCGCCTCGGGGAACCTGACGAACGGTGACCACACGACTTTCCCGAGTTGGCTGGATGAGACCTACACGAGGTTGCAAGCCGGTGAGCCGTACGACGGAGACGAGACGGTCGAGGCCGCTGCGAACGCCTTCCTCAACGACCGTTCGGCGTACTACCAGCAGCAGTTCTGGAACCGCGTGTCGAAGGGCCTCAGGCTCCCGATGTACGTCGCAGCTACGTGGACTGATCCGCTGTTCCCGACGATGGAGAGCGTGCGCTTCTATAACAAGCTGAAGTCGATCGACGCGGCCTATCCGGTGTCGATGTACCTCGGGGATTACCAGCACTTCGTGGCTAACAAGCCGAAAGAATGGGGCGATCTGTGCGGGGATGATCATCACGTCTGCAATCTCGAGGACTTCCGGGGGGCGGATTCTCTCCTTAACTTCAACAAGGCTGCAGCGCGTGTTCGTGTCGGGATCAACTCCCGCATCAATCGTTTCCTCGACTACTACCTGCGTGGTGCGGTCAAGAAGGCGCCCAAAGCGAATGTCTCAGCGACCTCGACGGTGTGTGCCGCAAACGCCACCGACGTGTTGAAGCTCGACGAGCCCGGGATCGAATACCGAGCCAAATCGTGGCGCGAGCTTGCTCCTTCTTTGAAGACCCTTAAGTGGGAGGCGGGCAGTCCGATCTTCGGGTCGACCGCGTCGGGCGGGCCGGACATGCACGCCGTCGAAAGCGACCCCGTTGCGCGTTCGACACAAGCGGATAAGTGCTACACGACGACTTCCAACGCCGGACCTGGGACCGTCAGGTTCGAGCACGAGCCGATCACCGAGCCATTCACGATGATGGGGATCCCGACGTGGTCGATGACCTACGCCGCCAACGGGACCGATTACTGGGTTGCGGCAAGGATGTTCGACATCGCCCCGAACGGCGATCAGACGCTGGTCACCCGTGGCGTTTGCAGAGTCAATACCGGCTCGAACCCCGACCGCCTCTGCGACAACTTCGACCTGTGGGGCAACGGCTGGCGTTTCGAGAAAGATCACAGGGTGATGGTCGAGATCACCCAGGGAGACACACCGATGTTCCGCCGGAACAACCTCCCGTCATCGATCACGATCGAGAAGGCCAGCTTGCGCATCCCGGTTGCATCCGAGACCTCGAACGTCGACTTTCGACGTCCCTAGGGGGCAGTTTCGAGTAGCGGTCCCGGTGGGCCAAGATGGAGTCCTCGACCGGGTGTGGGGCGCGGGTGGGAGGGGGTCACGGTGGACAGACGCAATCTCGCAGGGATCGCCTTGGCGGCCTTTCTGATCGCTTCGTTCCAGACCGCGGGCAACGCGAGTTCCGGAGCGATGGAGGGGAGCCTGTGCCCGGCCGGGTATTCGAGCTTCGGCGAGTTCCAGGCCGAGGAACGTGCCGTTTTCCTCGCGCAGCATCCGGAGTTCCGGTCCGTATTAAGTCGCGATGTCGAGCCCTCGGCCCATGGGTGGGCGTGCATCTCGAACAAACGACCCGAAGAGTTCTCCGAGATCGCCGGCATGCAGGCCGAATTCTCGTCGCGAGCCAGTGCTCCGTTCGCTCAGGTGCCGACGGGTGCCTTCCGGAACGCCCTTCGCCAGCGTGACCGGTTGATCAAGGCTGCCCCCAAGGTCCCCGGGGCAACCGGCCGATGGAAGCCACTCGGCAAGGGGCCGTTGATCGTTGACGACCCCCGATACGACTCGGTGAACGGGCTAGGTTTGTCGCGCAACGCAGGACGTATCGATTCGCTGGATTACGACGCGGAGAACGATCGTCTGTTCGCCACGATCGGCACCGGCGGCGTGTGGATGTCAACGAATCGCGGTCAGTCATGGCGCTCGATCGGCGACAGGCTGCCCTTCCAGACAAACGGGGCCGTTGGTTGGACGAAAGCG
>DASQLQ010000057.1:0-5359 GCA_035629935.1 Actinomycetota bacterium | reverse complement strand
CCCACCGCCGCCGTTCCCCCCGCCGCCGTTCCCGCCGCCGCCGTTCCCACCGCCGCCGTTCCCACCGCCGCCGTTTCCGTCTCCGCCGTTCTGATCCCCGCCTGAGCCCGAGCCGGCGGACCCACCAGATCCGTTGCCGGAATCGTCGTTGCCGTCGTTGCCACCCGAAGCGCCATTGCCACTGGTGTCGTTCGCATCTCCGCCCGCACTATCTCCGGACTCGTCTCCCTCGTCGCCGACGTCGCCGTCGTCAGCGGATGAAGTTGAGTCTCCACCGCCAACTGGGTCGGACTCATCACCGGCCGAACCTGCAGGAGTGTCCAAGGCACCGCCGGTGCCGGAGTCCGTGCTTGCCACCGTTATCCCGGCCACACAGGCAGGGTCAACCGGACCTTCTGCCGGGCGGCCGTCCGCGGAGTCGTAGTGCCACACGATCGATGGATCGTGAGCGGAGGCGACCTCGAGACAGAACGAACCGGTGCCGGCGGCAGCGATCACCGGGACGACGTCGTCGGAGGAGTAGGTGTAACCGGATTCGACGAGGAAGTTGAGGTCGGTCGTGTATCCGATGCGGCCCTCGGTGTTGACCCAGTACTCCTGGAGGGACGCGAGGTTCTTGGTGGCTGAGATGACCTGCGAGGACCAGCCCTTGCGGCGCTGGTGCAGGTACACGCCCTGGGAGACGGCGGCCAGTATGGCGATCACGAGGATCGATATCAGCAGCTCGCCGAGGGTTACCCCTCGCTCGTCGTCTACTCGTCCTGCGAAACGCTCGAACAACTCGGCGCCTCGAACTTTCTCGCCCCGTTCGGGTGCCCCCCGCATGGACTACCTAGTTCCAGATAGGTGGCCCGTGCTAACTAGTTATCGGCACTAGTCCTTTCGGCTTTAGTCCTCCAAGCAGATTCGAGGGCGGTGACCAGGCCGGTGGCGGTGTGTTCCTCCGCAACGACGTGTACTTCGAGGCCCAACTCCCGGGCAACCTCTGCCGTCGAGGGGCCGATACAAGCCACTCGCGCATCCGGTCCGGGCAGCCCGTAGAGGTCGACGAAGCCCCTGACCGCCGATCCGCTCGCGAAAGCCACGGCATCGAAGGCTCTCTCGGCGACTTCGGGCACGAGGTCATCGGTTGAACCGATCGCTGTTCGATAGGCACCCACGATCTCGACACGCCACCCCGATCGCAGGAGTGCATCCCGGGTGGTCGTGGGTGCTCCCACCGGGCCGGGGAGCAGCACCCTTCCTCCTCCCGGTCCCAGAGCCTCCGCCACCGCCTCGCCGGTGAAACGCTCGGGAACCAGATCGGCTCTCAATCCCCGAGCCTCCAAAGCGGTCGCCGTCACCGGCCCAACTGCCGCGATCTTGACCTGCCCGAACACACGGGCATCGAAGCCAACCTCCCATGCCCGGTCGACCACCTTCTCGACCGCATTGGCGCTGGGGAAGACGATCCAGGCATAGGTCCCGTCCTGCATCGATTTTAACGCGGCATCCAGATCGCTCCAGGAGTCAGGGGGTTCGATCGCGATCGTGGGAGCGAGGATCACACTGGCCCCCGCCGCACGCAGAGCTTCAGTCAACTCGCCCGCTTGATCGCGTGGCCTGGTCACCACGACCCGTGCACCGAAGAGCGGACGCGATTCGAACCAGGTGACGGCGTCACGGAGGCCAACGACCTGTCCCACCACCGTCACCGCCGGTGGCTCGATCCCTGCAGCGCGTGCCAGGTCGGCGATCGTGCCGACGGAGCCGACGACCGTTCGCTGGTCGGGGGTTGTGCCCCGCTCGATGATCGCCGCCGGTTCGTCGAAATTTCGCCCGGCCTCCACCAATCGGTCCATCGTGTCCGCCAATGCAGACACGCCCATCATCAAGACGAGGGTCTCCGCACCACGCGCCATGGCCTCCCAGCGCTCCGCGGCCCCCGGCCGATCGGCGCTTGCGTGCGCGGTCAGAACGGCGAACGACGACGACACGCCGCTATGGGTGAGAGGGATGCCCGCGTAACCGGGAACCGCTATCGCCGACGTCACGCCGGGCACCACTTCGAACGCGATGCCTGCGGCGGCAAGAGCTTGAGCTTCGTCGGCCCCACGGCCGAACACGAATGGATCGCCACCCTTCAAGCGAACGACGCGCTTGCCCTCGGTTGCATGTTGAACAACAAGTCGATCGATCGCGGCTTGAGGCATCGAGGTCCCACCCGGCTCCTTGCCGACGAAGACGCGTTCAGCTTCCGCCGGTGCCTCGTCGAGCAGTCGTGGATCGACGAGCCTGTCGTAAAGAACGGCATCGCACGACCGCAGAAGTTCGAGTCCCCGGCGGGTGATGAGCCCGGGATCCCCGGGGCCAGCTCCGACGAGGAAGACCCGTGGAGCCTCAGTTTCTTTCACGGCTCCACCACGTCGGGTGTGTCGATCTCCTTCAGATCGATCAAGAGCTCGTCACCGCCGGCATGAAGGATCGCCTCGGCGAGCTCGCGCCCGAGATCCATCGCCTCATTCGTTCCGCCGGAGACACGATCCCTGAAACTCTGCGTGCCATCCGGCCCCCCCAGAAAGCCATCGATCACCAAGCGGCCCTCGGCAGCGCGAGCCAGACAACCAAGAGGTACCGAGCAGCCCCCCTCCAGACGAGCCGCGAAGGCGCGCTCTGCGGTGACTTCTGCCATCGATGCCTCATCGGTGAGCGACCCGAACAGTTCGCTCAAGTCATCTCTGTCTGCGAGAGCCTCGATGGCGAGAGCGCCTTGGCCCGGTGGCGGCACCCACCGCGATTCGTCAAGACGACCGACCGATACGTCGGCCCCCAGACGTTCGATGCCGGCCGCAGCGAGGATCGCTGCATCCACATCACCCCGGGCGACCTTCGCGAGTCTCGTGTCGAGGTTCCCGCGCAACTCGACAACCTCCAGATCCGATCTGAGCTCGGCTAGAAGAGAACGTCTGCGCATGCTGGACGTCCCGACGCGGCCCCCGGACGGAAGGGAGGCCAGACGATCCATGCCATCGGCTCCCGCACCGCCGACGACGACGTCGTGCACCGAAGCTCGCTGAGGAACGCAGACGATCGCACAACCGGGAGCGAGCTCGGCGGTCAGGTCCTTCGCCGAATGAACCGCAACATCCGCACGGCCTTCGCCCACCTCGCGCTCCACCTCGCTGGTGAAGAGACCCTTGCCCCCGATCTGCGAGAAGGCACGGCCGTCCCGGTCCCCCTTCGTGGTCACTTCCCGGACCTCGATCTCGACCGAGGGATGGCGCGCTGTTACGAGGTCGGCAACGATCCGGACTTGACGGAGGGCTAGCTTGGAGCCGCGTGACGCTATTACTAAGCCGCTAGGGATTTGGCTCATCATCGAGCCCGAACAACTCTCGAAGAGCCGCCACGTAGACGTGCCCCTGCTTGGATGTCGACAACTTCCGTACCTTGTCGATCGGTTCGTGGAGAAGCTTCGCAACGATGCGTGTGGTCATCTGATCGATCGCCGCACGCTCGGCATCCGAGAGCCGCTGCCGTCCCGCCAGCCTGTCGACCTCGTCGAGACGGATCACGCTGGCCTTGCCCAGAACGGCGCTGATCGTGGGCTCGACCTCGGTGGATCGTTCCCACGCGAGGAAGTGCTCGAGCTCGGCGTCGATGATCTCTTCGACCTTGCCGACCTCGGCGAGGCGGCTGCCTTTGTTGGACTCGACGATGTCCTTCAGATCATCGATGTCTCTAAGAACGACGTTGGGGATGGCGGTGACCGAAGGAGACACATCGCGAGGAACGGCGATATCGACGATCAGCAGTTGGTCGGCGGTCTTCCGCTCGGCCATGGCCGCTTCGAGCATCTGCTTGTCGATCACTATCTGAGAGGCAGTCGTCGAAGAGATGACGATGTCCGACTCGATGAGGACGGCTGGGAGGTCCTCTAGAGGACGAGCCGTGGCGGCGAACGTCTCGGCGAGGGCAGCGCCTCTCTCTTCACTGCGGTTGACGACGGTGATGTCCGTGGCGCCGGCCGCTTTCAAAGCACGAGCTGCTAAGCCACCCATCTTTCCGGCTCCCACGATGGCAACTGATCTGTGCGTGAGATCGTTGTCGGAGAAGGCTCGGCGGGCCAGTTCGATCGCGGCCGAGGAAACGGATACGGGGTTACGCCCGATCGCAGTTTCGGTGCGAGCGCGTTTGCCGACGCGATACGCCTGCCTCGCCGCTGCACCTAGAACCCGATGCAAGATCCCCTCTTCGAGTGCAGCCTGGAACGCCCGACGCACCTGACCGAGGATCTCGCTCTCGCCGACGACCATCGAGTCGATGCCACTCGCAACTCGGAACAGATGCTTCACCGCACTGTCGTCGTGGTACGTGTACGCGTGGTCGGAGAAGTCCTCGGGGGCAACGTGGCAGAACTCAGCGAGGAAGTTCTTCAGGTCCTGCGCTCCGCCGTGGAACTTAGAGACGCTCGCGTAGATCTCGACCCGGTTACAGGTGGAGAGGATCGCCCCCTCGAGGACGTGCTCGTAGTTGTTGAGCTGCGACAGCGCCTTCGGCAGCATCTCCTCCGAGATCGAGAGACGCTCGAGAAGCTCTATGGGGGCCGTGCGGTGATTGACGCCAACGACGACGATCGACATGTTGGTCAACGGTATCCGAGCGTTAGGACTTCGGCTGCCCGAGGCGGCGGTTGGCCTCGCGAGCGGTGGCGATCGCCTGGGTGCGCTGTTGGTAGAAGGACAGGATCTGGAGCTCGGTCGAGAGGTCGACCTTCCTGACGTTCACATCCGGCGGAACGTTGACGACCGAGGGGGCGAAGTTGAGGATCGACTTGATGCCGGCATCGACCAGGTGATCGGCAACATCCTGAGCCGAAAGGGGTGGGGTCGCGATGATCCCGATCGAGATGCCTTCGTCGATGGCGACGGTCTTCAGGTCGTCCAGGTGATGGACCACCATGCCGTCGATCTTCGTTCCAACGATCTTGTCCTCGACGTCGAAGAGGGCAGAGATGCGGAAGCCTCGCTCGGAGAAACCCTTGTAGGAGGCGAGAGCACGACCGAGGTTTCCGGCGCCGACGATGGCGACCGGCCAGTCCTGGGTCAGACCGAGCTCGCGGGTGATCTGGTACAGCAGATACTCGATGTCGTAGCCGACGCCGCGGGTCCCGTACGAGCCGAGGTAGGAGAGGTCTTTGCGGACCTTCGCGGCGTTGACGCCCGCCATGCCGGCGAGCTCCTCGGAGGAAACCGTTAGCTGCCCGCGACCTTCGGCAAGGTCCAGCAAGCACCGGAGGTAGATCGGGAGCCGGGAGATCGTCGCTTCGGGTATCGGGCGTGTGCGCATGGAACCCATCTTACGCTTGTGAGAGAAATCA
>DASQLQ010000056.1:0-3908 GCA_035629935.1 Actinomycetota bacterium | reverse complement strand
CCTGATCACGCTGGACCTTCCGGGGACCGGCGAGAACCAGGACCGTACCGGGGACCTCGACATCCGGCCCGACGACACGCTGCAGATCTTCGGCAACGGCGTGACCGTCATTCAGGATCAGCCGGACCGCGTCATCGAAGTGAGGACCAACACCGACGTTTACATAGAAGAAATGACGATCGTGAGCGGAGAAGAGGCCCAAGGCGGGGGCTTGCTCAACAGGGGCGATCTCGACCTGTTCGACTTCGGAGTTACCGGAAGCGCCGCCACCGGATCGTCCGGCGACGGCGGCGGCATCTGGAACAACGGTGACCTCTTCGGGACCAGACTGTACGTCGAGAACAACACCGCGGGCCTGAGCGGTGGGGGGATCTACAACCAGTCCGGGGGGAACCTCGTACTGCAAGGCGGACAATTCGGTGACGAGCTCGGTAACTCGGCCGCCGACGCCGGCGGCGGCATCTTCAGTGCCGGTTTCCTCTCGATGGCAGGCGGCACGGTCACGGCGAACACTGCCGACCTGAATGGCGGCGGTGTCTTCAGTCGCAACCAGTGCTGCCCTTCCGCCAAGGGAGCCTCCCTCACCGATGTCACCGTCCTGACGAACACGGCGTTACGCGCCGGCGGTGGCTTGTACAACCACAAGAACTCCGACATGACGCTTCAAGACGTCGTCGTCGGCCGGCCGGCTGGTCTCGGCAACTACGCCGGCAACTGGGGCGGCGGCGTTTTCAACGGTGGTCGACTGACGACTACCGGTGGAAGCATCAACTACAACCACAGTGACGGCGACGGTGGTGGCGTGTTCAGCGGCGACCCACTGGGCCCACCGGAGCAGGAGTTTGGCGAGCCTCCGTGCGGCACCGACTGCTGGTTCCACAACACGAACCTGAGGGTCGAAGGCAACACTGCCGAGGTAGACGGCGGCGGGATCGGCAACGGACAGCTCGATGTCGACTACATCGGTCTTCCGATCACTGCGACCGGCTTGGTACTCACGGGCAATGCTGCCGGCGGAGCCGGTGGTGGCTTCAGCGGAACCTTCGTCACCCAGAACGCCGGCATCGATGCGTCTTTCACCAACAGTGAAGCCAACAACAACCACGCAGGCGGCTCCGGGGGTGGGTTCGCCAGCTGGGGTGCAACAACGCGGTTCATCAACACCTCGGCGATCACGAACACCGCCGGAACCGACGAGGAACGCTTCGGTCTCGGAGGCGGCTTCGTATTCGACACCTTCGACTACGACGGGCCCCGCGTTTCCGACGTCCGGATGATCGGAGGGGGCGCTTTCGAGAACGAAGCCATTGAAGGAGAGGGTGGAGGCATCTGGAACCGCGGCTTCCTAACGATGGACGACGTCGACGTCAACGAGAACCACGCGGCAGAGGGCGGCGGCATCTACAACGGGATCCAGGAGGACGTTCTTAGCGACATCTCGGCAACCGGAGTGACCGTGGCAGGGAACGTCGCCCACGGGTACGACTGCGAGTTCTGTAGTTTCGAGCACAGCAACACGAAGGGTGAAGGTGGCGGTATCTGGAACGACGCCATCATCACGATGGAACACTCCGTGATCCGCGACAACGTCGCGCTGTCCGGAACCGCTGCGGGGGCCGGCGGCGAGGGCGGAGGCATCTACAACGAGGGCGGCATCGGTGACCAGGGAGACCCGGAGGTAGAGGCGGAAGCGTTCGCCGACTCCGAGGACTGCGACCGATTCGATGCAACCGCCGAACAACTGGACGGTGGAGGCATGTGCCTGACCGAGGTGACGGTCTCCGCCAACGTGGCCCAGGGCGAGGCCGCCGATGGTGCTTTCCCCGGAGAGGACAGCTTCTTCGCCGGTAAGGGCGGGGGCATCTGGACCGTGGGGATCAGCGCCGGGTGCTGCGACTTCGAGCGGCGCGCCATCATGATCCTCGATCGGGTGCACATCGATGACAACGAAGCCGACCTCGGAGGAGGTCTGTACCAGAACAGCGCTTCGTTCTCCCGGATCACCGGTACCTCGTTCGTGGACAACGGCGCCGGCGACAATCCGACCTCAGCTACGGCTGGTGGAGGGGCGTACATCGCCGGATTCAACCCGAACTACAACGGCTTCGTCTTCTGCCCCGAAGGCTTCTTCTTCTTCCCGAAGCAGCTCTGCGGATCGTCATGGATCCAGGCGAGCACGTTCGAGGGCAACGAGGCCGGCATCGGGGGCGGCATCTACTACGGCAGCGACAACGACAGCCCCAACTACGTCGAGCACAGCCTCCTCGTCGACAACCATGCGACCCATGACGGAGGAGGCATCTGGAACGACCGAAGGGGGAATGGCGAGGAAGGGTTGTTCCTCGAGAACTCGACCGTGAGCGGCAACCTGGCCGACCACAAGGGTGGTGGTTTGTACAACATCTTCGGGGCGGTGAGCTCGAACGCGGTCACGTTCCACGACAACGAAGCCCTGGGCCAGGGCTTGACGAGTGGAGCCCGCTCCGAGATCGGTGGAAACGTTCACGACGATTCCGCTAGGACGATCGGTTACCGGATGACGATCCTGTCCGAGGGAGCACCTAACAACTGCAATACGGATGGCTCCGGGGACCACGAGGACCTTGGCTGGAACCTCGAAGACGACAACTCGTGTGACTTCGAGCTCGAGAGCGAGACCGGCAGCATCACGGATGGCAATCCGAATCTCGATGAACTGGATGACAACGGTGGTCCGACGCTTACCCACGCACTGAGGCGTGGAAGTGACGCATTGGATGCCGTCGATCCGGACGAGTGCCCACCGCCGTTCACCGACCAGCGTTACTTCGGTCGGCCGCGCGATGGTGGAGTGACCGAGAACGCATGTGACATCGGTGCCTTCGAGCACCAGACCGACGACGCGTTCCCCAGTGGTGGTGGGGGCGGCGGAGGTGGCGGAGGTGGCGGCACACCGGATCCGGAGCCATCTGAGTCCTCGAACCCGGCACCGGAGCCGAGCCAGTCGTCTAACCCGGCACCGCAACCGACCGGCAACCCGGCACCGCCGGCACGCTGTGCGGAAGCAGCTCGACAGCTGGGTCTCAATCTCGTGGTCGGTACGAAAGGTGACGATCGATTGCGAGGTACCAAGAGGGCCGATGTGATCTGTGCCAAAGCTGGTGACGACGTCGCCAAAGGTCTCGGCGGCAACGACATCATCTGGCTTGGTCGCGGTGACGACCGAGGCTTCGGTGCCACGGGTGCCGACACGATCCGTGGTGGACAGGGCGACGACGTCGTCAAGGGTGGTAAGGGTGGCGACGAGATCACCATGGGTGACGGACGTGACCTGGCCCAGGGTGGAGGAGGCAGCGACCGCCTGTTCGGAATGGAGAACAACGACAATCTCCAGGGCGGACCGGGCAACGACTTCCTCTACGGAGACGGAGGTCGAGACACCTGCATCGGTGGGGCCGGTAACGACAACGAGAACGCCTGCGAGGTGACGTAAGCAGGCAGACCAAGCAAGTCGATTAAAGAAGGGGCCGGCGAAAGCCGGCCCCTTGTCTTGCTGTGGCGCAAATCCTTTTTGTCACGAAACCGAAACGGACGAAACAGAACCGAGATCAAACCTGTCCGGAATTTGACAAGAAAACGCCCGACTTAAGTCGTCAGTCCGTTTACAGTCCCCCTGCCCGAAGGTTTGTATTGGCGGAGGAGAGGCAGCCCACTCTCAGCGCGCGAAGTGGGGATGATCCGAACGGAGGTCACTGGTGGATAAAGCTCTATTTTTCTCGAGGCGATCGCTCGCGTTCACATGCATCTTGGCGTTGCTGATCAGCTTCACGGCCTACGGCTCGACACCTGCACTCGCCGGCCACGGCGTGTACACCGTCAACCGATCGAACGATGCCCCGCCGATCGGCCCCGACCACGACTGCGATACG
>DASQLQ010000055.1:0-10573 GCA_035629935.1 Actinomycetota bacterium | reverse complement strand
GACCCACGGGCGATCCGAGACGCAGCGGCATCCCCGGTTCTCGATCACGAACTCGTCCCAGCGATCCAGCAACCGATCGCGGGCATCATCACCTGTGATGGCTCCCGTCAACACCGGGTAGTACCAATCCATCGAGAACCGATCCTTGGCGACGAAGAGATCCTCGTGTTCGAGGATGGCCTCCTCCAGACAAGTGAGAGACAACTCCCAGTCCGGCCGGTCCTCTCCCACCGTTTCACTGATGGCGATCGCGCAACGAAGGCTCATATAGATGCTGGCCGACGATGTCAGCAGGGCACCGGGCCACGGTTGGTACCGCTCGTCGCGCGCCCACAGGATGTGGCCCTCTTTCGTCTGCAATCCCAGAACGAAGTCGATGGCTCGCGCCGTCACCGGCCACATCTCGTCGAGGAACGCGTTGTCGCCGGATGCCAGGAAGTGATGCCAGACGCCGGTCGCGACATACGCACAGAAGTTCGCGTCGAGGGTTGGATCGGTCACCACATCACCCATGTAGGCCGCGGCCCACGCGCCGTCGGCGCGCTGGGTCGAAGACAGCCATCGGTAGCCTCGGCGTGCTTCTGCATCAAGGCCCGCAACGCTCAACGCCATTACGGCTTCGACGTGGTTCCAGGGATCCGCATGGTGGCCGGGCCAGTGAGGGATGGCTCCGTCTTCGGTTTGGATGGCCGCGATCGCCGTCGCGGTCGAGGTGACGTCAAGCAACGCGTCTCGCCTCTGCTTCGTTCGCTGCTTTTCTCGTGTACACGACCAGGCTTTTCCCCATGAACGGGTCCAGAGCGCGCTCTAGGCCGTCGGCCAGTGGAGGGCGGTTCACGATTTGCCATTCGAGGAAACGCTTGTACATGCGGGCGGGCAGGGCACTGTCCCGATCTACACCCACCGCGCACTTGACCCACCAGTAAGGGGAGTGGAACGCATGAGCGTGGTGCGTTGCGATGAACGTGAGTCCCGCTCGTCCCAGACGGTCGATCAGTTCGGGTGATCTATAGATCCGCACGTGGCCTCCCGCGCTCGACGTGTAGGTCTTGGACAGCGCCCAACAGATTCGCTCGGGCCAGAATCGCGGCACCGTCACGACGGCGGTCCGCCCGGGTTTCAAGACCCGCGCTATCTCGGCCATCGCCGCTTCGTCCGCCGGGATGTGCTCGAGGACTTCGGACACGATCACGTGGTCGAACGAGTTATCGGCGAACGGAAGAGCCAGGGCATCGGACTGCACCGGGGTGCTCAGCGCGTCGGCTCGTGCCTCGTCGGCCTCACTCATGGCCGCGCCCATCGCGGCCACCGTTGGGAGATTCGAACGATCGAGGTCTGCCGGGACGACGTTCGCTCCGCGCTTCAGGGCCTCGAAGGTGTGACGGCCGGCCCCACAACCAAGATCCAGCAAGAGATCTCCCGGTTTGATGGCCAGGCGATCGAAGTCAACGGTGAGCATCGATGGCCTTCCGGTAGGTGTCGACCGTGGCGGCGGCGGCGGCCCGCCAGGTGAAGTGATCGAGCACACGTCTGCGGCCGGATGCAGCGAGGGCTACACGTTGAGACTTGTCCCTCAGCAACTCCAGGATCGCAGTTGCCAGTGCACCCGCATCTCGTGGCGGTACGAGGACTCCTGCGTCACCGACAACCTCCGGTAGCGCCCCGGCCCTCGTCGCGACCAGCGGCACCCGGCAGGCCATAGCTTCGATCGCCGGCAGAGAGAACCCCTCGTAGAGCGAGGGTACGCATGCGACTTCGGCCTCTGCATAGAGCCGCACGAGGCGTTCGACGTCAACGCCATGCTCGAATCGAACAGCAGATTCGAGCCCGAAACGTTCGATCGCAGCCTTAACCGTGCCGTTCGTTCTCGCCTTACCGACCACGACCAGATCCGCCTCGCGCTCCGTGCGGATCTTCGCCAGAGCCTCGATCAGGAACACGAGTCCTTTCAGGGGCACGTCGGCACTAGCAGTCGTGACGATGCGGCCGGGGATCCGCTGGACGTCCGCTAAAGGCCTGAATAGATCCACGTCCACTCCGTTGTGGATGACGTTCACCGCCGGGGAAGCAACGCCGAACTCGCGGGCGACGTCGGACTTTGCCGCTTCGGAAACGGAGATCAACCGCGGCAGCTTCCGCGCGACGCGGCCCTGCATCCGAGTGAAGCCGTACCAACGCCTAAGCGAAGTCTGCTTCTTCCATCCCTGCGTGTTGCCGATCTCGAGTTTCTTGTCGAGCGAGCATGGGTGGTGGATGGTTGCGATGACGGGGATGTGGCGTTGGACCTGGAGGAGCCCGTAGCCGAGGCACTGGTTGTCGTGGACGATGTCGAATTCAGAACGACGGTCGATCAGCTCACGGGCGGCTCGTAAGGAGAAGGTCAGGGGCTCGGGGAAGCCGGCCGTGCACATCACCGAGTACTCGAGGATGTCGATCCAGTCGCGGAACTCATCGCGTGACGGAGTGCGGAAGGGATCTTCGTTGCGATAGAGATCGAGGCTGTCGAGCTTCGTAAGCCTTACGTCGGGATGTACCTCAGGATAAGGAGGGCCGGCCAGAACCTCGACCTGGTGCCCGAGATCGACCAGCGCTTTGGAGATGTGATTGATGTAAACGCCCTGCCCGCCCGAGTGAGGGTTGCCCCGGTAGCTGAGCAGGGCAATGCGGAGGCGGGGGGAAGTCATAGGGGCCGTAGCCTACGTGGGGGCCAAGTAGCATCGCTCCCATGACTGAGGGACTCAGCTTTCGGCTGACCGACGAGCAAGAGGCTTTCCGCCGGTCGGTTCGCCAACTGGCAGAAGACAAGATCGCTCCCCGCGCCGCCGAGATCGACGAGACGGACGAGTTCCCCGAGGACATCGACGCTCTTCTGGTCGATGCAGGGTTCGCCGGCGTGTCCTATCCGGAGGAATACGGCGGCGCCGGAGGTGGGGCGGTCGAGATCGCGTTGCTGGTCGAGGAGCTCAGCCGGGTTTCCGCCGGCGTTTCGTTGATCCCGGCAGTCAACAAGCTCGGTGCGATCCCGGTGTTGCTCGCGGGAACCGACGAGCTCAAGAAGAAGGTGTGCGCCGGGATAACGAACGGCGATCACAGGATGTCCTATTGCTTAACGGAGCCGGAGTCCGGGTCGGACGCCGCCGCGATGAAGAGCCGTGCGGTCCAAGACGGCGATTCGTGGGTCCTCACGGGATCGAAACGATTCATCACCGGCGCCGGGGCCTCGGATCTATATACGTACTTCGCCGTCACCGACCCTGAAGGTGACAAGGGCAAGAACATCACCGCGTTCCTCGTGTCTTCGGACATGGAGGGGTTCTCGCTCGGTCGCAAAGAAGACAAGTTGGGCGTTCGGGGTTCGCCGACACGTGAGGTGATCCTCGATGGCGTACGCGTCCCTCCCGAGAACGTGATCGGCGAAGTGAACAAAGGTTTCCAGATCGCGATGCGGACCCTGGACTTCTCCCGCCCCACCGTCGCCGCCCAAGCTCTGGGCATCGCCCAAGGAGCGTTCGATTTCGCCGTCGAGTACACGAGCGAGCGCAAACAGTTCGGCAAGCCGGTTTCCGCCTTCCAGGGGATGCAGTTCATGTTTGCCGACATGGCCATGAAGATCGAGACCGCTCGCTTCGCCGTTTACAAGGCGGCAACTGCTGTTGACGAGGCCGCCTCCGATGTTTCCTACTGGGCTGCGATCGCCAAGTGCTACGCATCGGATGTAGCTATGTCTGTGACCACCGACTGCGTTCAGGCCCTAGGGGGTTACGGCTACATCAAGGAGTATCCGGTCGAGCGGTTCATGCGCGATGCGAAGATCACGCAGATCTATGAGGGGACCAACCAGATCCAGCGCGTGGTGATCGCCCGCAGCATCTTCGGCAAGCGCTGACCCTCGATGAAGTCGGTCATCGATCTCCCTCCTCCACCGACGATCGAGCAAGATCGAGGCGGAGACGACGACCGTTGGACCCGGTTGTTCCGCGCTGCGAGCGACATCGAAGCTCATCTGCTTGCGGGTCGATTGAACGGTGCGGGCATCGAAACGCGAGCCATCAAGGAACGCTCGACCGCGGCCGCGTGGCTTCATAACGGGTCGAACCCCAGGGCGCCGGTCGATCTCTGGGTCCGGAGTCGGTGTCTGGACGACGCCCGGATCGTTCTGGCCGAGATCGCATTCGACCAGCCTGCGAAGAACAACGACGGCGAGGGACCCCGTCGTCGTGACTGGCGGACCCCCGTCGCCTGGTGGACGAGCGCGGTCGCGCTCGCCTTAGCACTCACGGGGATCGCGCTGCTGCAAACCGCCGATCACCTGGAAGAATGCCGGTCGTCGGCGGGCTGCGAGCCTGCGACATCACCGTGAGCACTACGGGCGAGTGGGTCGAGATTGCTTTCGCCCAAACCGAGTTCGAAGCGGGCTTGATCGTCGGGAAGCTTGCCGAAGCTGGGATCGACTCGACCTCGGTCACCTCCTCTGCCGCCCCCGGTGCCTGGCTGACAGGCTCTCAACCGATGTGGGTTCCCGCGAAAGTCCTTGTGCCCCCCGACCGCGTCGACGAAGCACGGCGGGTGCTCGAATCCGAGGCCGAGGAGGCTGATTGGCAGGGGGAGGAAGGCGAGGACGGCCCAGAGATGGGGATCGTTGCCGAATCCCAACGTCGCTCCGGCTGGTACTGGGTGACCGTTCTGCTCGTCGCCGCGTTGCTCTTAGGCTTCGTGCAGTCCCAGTTGGACCTCATCCGTCTCTGATCGTTCCGTTTTATATCCATCCGTTCGCTCGATAATCGAGAACCTATGTGGCCTTTCAAGAGTGAAACCGATCCGTTCTCCGCGTCGCGTTATAGCGGAGACATGTTCAAGAGCGTCCGCACTCGGGAGAGAAAGCACTTCCGGCACTGGTGGCAATGGGCGATCCTTGGGCTCGCCGTGCTCCTTTTCCTGGGAGCCGGTTTCGGCGTGTGGCAGTACTTCAAGTTTTACAGGGGGATCCGGTGCGAGCCCGCGTGCGAGACGGACCCAGTTGTCGAGGGCAAGCCGTTCAACGCGCTGCTGGTGGGGTCGGATAGCCGCGGCGACCTGACGGAGCAAGAGCAACTCGACTTAGGTGCCGACGCGGTTGATGGCGAACGAGCGGACACGTTGATCCTGGCGCACATCGATCCCGCTACGGATCGGGTGACGATGATCCAGTTCCCGCGCGACCTCTATGTTCCGATCGTCGACGGCGGAACGAACAAGATCAACGGCGCCTTGTTGAACGGTCCCAAACAGTTACTTCAAACGATGCGCCAACTAACGGGCCTGAAGATCAACCATTACCTCGAGGTGAACATCGCAGGCTTCCGCGACCTTGTCGACGCGATCGGAGGCGTGGAGGTTTGCATCACCGAACCGATCCCGTTCGATACGCAAACCGGGATCGAGATCACCGAGGAGGAGTTGGGGATGGTGCACTTCGACGGCGACCGTGCCTTGCGGTTCGTTCGAGCCCGGGCGGTGTTCGCGACGGGCGACTTCGAACGCATCCAGAACCAGCAGAAGTTCGTGGCCGCAGCCATCGATCAAGTGACCTCGACCGAAACCCTGTTCCGTCCCGGGCGGATCCTCAAGTTGCTGGATGTTGCGGGAAAGAACCTGGAAACCGATCTTCCGCCCCGTCAGCTTCCCAGCTTCGCCGAGCGTTTGCGGTCGTTCGATCCGGAGCGCTACGAGGCCTACACAGTCCCGAATCTCGGCACGACCACCAACGAGGCCGGAAGCGTCGTTCTACCGGACACTGAGTTGATGGACCTGATGTTCGAAGCGATCGGAAAGAACGAGTCCCCGGCGGAGGCCGACGGGGTTCCCAATATCGAGCCCAGCACGATCCGTGTTGGGGTCTACAACGGCTCCTTCATCGACGGGGTGGCCGCCTCCGTTGCGGAGGAGCTCAAGGTCGCGACGACCTTGGGGGCCGGACCCGTGCAAGTCGTGGACATCACGAATGCAGATCGCCTGAACTACAAGAAGACGGTGATCCGTTTCCGTCCCGAGGCACGTTTGATGGCAGAGTTGATCGCAGCGGCGATGCCTCAAGCAGAGCTTCTGGAAGGGAAGACGAAGGCGAACGTCGACGTCGCAGTGATCGTGGGCAAGAAGGGCTACGAAACGGAGAAGATCTTCCAACTGAATCCGATCCCGCTACCCAAGCCGGGCGCTCTCCCCAAGGTGTGTCAGGAATGAGGCCATGAGCACCTCGGACCTCGAAGCACTCGTCTATCGCGTACGGCCCGCTGCCGCCGAGCCCGAGGGCCTACTCGTGTTGTTCCACGGGCGAGGAGCCGACGAGCACGACCTTTTCCCACTGTTCGACATCCTGGATCCTGACAAGAGGTTGCTTGGGGCTACACCCAGGGGACCGATGACGATGCCACCCGGCGGTGCGCATTGGTACGTCGTGAAGCGCGTCGGCTTTCCGGACCCCGCTTCCTTCTGGCCGACTTTCGAACGGGCCAGTTCGTGGTTGGACGCGCTGGTCGAGGAATCGGGTCTCGACTATTCATCCGTCGCCCTCGGGGGCTTTTCCCAAGGCTGTGTGATGTCGTACGCCTTGAGCTTCGCAGCCGATCGCCCGGCGCCGGCGGCCATGATGGGCTTCAGCGGCTTCATACCCGAGGTCGAAGGGTTGGATCTCGACCTCACTAGTCCGACTCGTGTCGCGATCGGACATGGGACCTACGACCCCGTGATCGAGGTCTCATTCGGGAGGGACGCTCGAGAGCGGTTCGAAGCGGCGGGGGCCGACTTCATGTATCGGGAATATCCGCTTCCCCACACAATCGATCCCGACTATCTCCAGGAAGTGAGCGAGTGGCTCAGCGGATCGGTGCCAGGTCCAGCCCCTCGTTAGCGTTGGAGTAAGTAAGGCCGGGCTCCGTTCCACCTGCAAGTACGTAGATCACGGTCCCGACGGCGACAACACCGAGCCCATGTCGAGCGGTCGGCATGTCGGGGAGCCGTCGCCAGCGTTTCTTCTCGACGTCATAGGCCTCGACCTCATCGAACGTTCGATCGGCCTCACCTCCCGCCGCGATGACGAATCCCATCGCTCCCGTCGCTGCCAGCCCTCCTCTCGGCGTCGGCATGGCGGTTATCTGTTTCCATCTGCGTGACACGGGGTTGAAGCGGTCTGACCGATCGGTGTTGGTATCGAGTCCGTGGACGCGCCCGCCGACCACGTAAACGCGGCCGCGCGCCCCGGCGGCCCCCAGATGTTGCCGATGCGACGGTACCGCCGGTCGTTTCGCCCACCTGTCTCGGGCCGGGTTGTAGACGAAGGTAGGGGATGCCACTGCGTCGCCACCTTCGACGCCGCCGACGAGGTACAGGCGCCGGCCAACCGTCACCAGACCGCCCGCAGCACGAGGCTCGGGGAGGTTCGCTATGCGCCGCCAGCGCCGGCCGGAGAACACGTACGCGCGCCGCACGGGCTCCGACGACCCCGGCCCCCGGAACCCCCCGGCAACGTAGAGACGACCACCCATCTCGGTCGCCATCGAATGGTTCACTCCTAAGGGAAGGTCGGGCCCCTTTCGCCACCTGTCGGTGCGCGTGTTGTAGATCTCGACTGTCGACACCGTGTCTCCCGGGTCGGCGAAACCGCCGATAACGTAGATCTCCGCACCGAGCGCGGCGGCAGCGACTTCCGTGCGAGCGGTGGGGACGGGGGCGAATCGCTTCCACTCGAGACCCTGGTTCTGTGCACTGTGGATCGATGATCCGGGATCAGAACCAGGGCCGGGCGAGCAGGCGGAGACTGCACAGAGGATCGCAACGCAGACACTGGCCGCACGTTTCACCCGCGCAGCAGTTCTTGGAGAAGCGACTCGTACGCCCCGGCAACGGCACCCGGTGACGCCCAACCTTCGATGAACGAGCGTCCCTGTTCGCCCATACGCCGTGTCTCGTCGGGGTGGTCCAGCATCCGTCGCAAGGCCTTCGCCAACGCTTCGGGGTCCTCCGGTGGGATAGCGATGCCGCCGCCGGACCGTTCCGCGATACGAACGATCTCGGTGCCACCATCGACGCTCGCCACGAAGGGACGGCCGGCGGCCAGGATCGAGTACGTCTTCGACGGGACGCTCGAATTCCCGAGGCCCTTCTTCAACGGCACGAGATGGATGTCTGCGGCTGCCAGGACTTCGGGCAATCGGTCGACCGGTTGCATGTCGACGAACACCACGTTTGTCATGCCCCTGGCTTTGTTCTGCAACGCTTCGCGCTGAGCGCCCTGCCCATTTATGACGAACACGAGATCTTCCTCGTACGCCAACGCACCTGCCGCATCCAGCACGCTGTCGAAGGCTTGCGAAAGTCCGATGTTCCCGGCGTACATAACGACAGTCTTGCCGGTGAGACCGAACTCCTTGCGGTAGTGGTTCTCGCGAGGTCCAGGGGCCATCCGCTCGGTATCGACGAAGTTGGGGATGACATGGACCTTTGACTCATCGACTCCCTTGGCAGCGATGTTGACCTTTAGGTCGTCCGACAGCACGGTGATCGCATCACTCAATCGGTAGCAGAGGTTCTCCAATCGGCGGGCGGCGGACACCAAGCGGCCGTTCTTCAATGCTCCAAGCTCGATCGCTACGTCCGGAAAGATGTCTTGGAGGTTGAACACGAAACGTGCCCCGCGCAGACGCGCGATCGCCCAACCGGTCAGACCGATCGTCAGCGGGGGAGAAACGGCGATCACGGCATCGGCCCGGCCCCCCCGCCCACCAACGGCGGCCGCGAGCGAGCTGAACCCGGCGAACGACAGAGCCCGACGCGGGATGTTGGTCTTGTCTGCAGTGGGGAAGGGATGGATCCTGGTTATGCGGCCCCAGGGGGTGTCTTCGTGACGCACCAACTTGCCTTCGTAACCATCCTCGACCCGGTGCAACCGATACCAGGGAAGTGACGTGATCACTTCGATCTCGTGCCCTCGCTTCGCCAACTCCTCCACGATGCGAGTGAAGATGACGCCCGTTGGTGCTACGTCTGGTTCGAAGTGAGGTGGAACGACCACGATCTTCACAGGGTCGTCTCCAGGACGAATCGGTAGCAGTCCTCGAGCGTCGCAGCGGAACTGGTCCAGCCGAAGTCGCGCGCCCTTTCGATGCCCGCTTTGACCATCGACGTTCTGAGCTCACCATCCTCGAGCACTTCTTGCATCGCGCGACACCAGTCTTCGGGGTTGTCCGGAGAAACGAGGCGTCCGGCGGGTCCGACCACTTCGGGTGTGGCCGTTGCATCGGCCGCGATCACCGGGCATCCCCGGCTCATCGCTTCCAGCGCCGGCGCGCCGAACCCCTCGAAACGTGATGGGAATGTCATTGCAACAGCTTCTTGGTAGAGGGCGTCCAGATCTCGCCCGGGGACGTAGCCCAATCGGTGAACGTGATCGGTGATCCCGAGTTGGTCGATCTCACGAACCAGGCGTTCCTCCATGTCGGTTGCGGTCTTCCAGACTCTCCATCCCTTGGGACCCGTAAGCACGAGATGCGCCTCGGGATGGATCTTCAACAACTTTGCGAACCCGTTGATCAGCACGAGGTGGTTCTTGTGCGGATAGATCGCCGCGGGATAGAGGAAGAACGGGCCGGGGATCGAGTAACGCTCCAGTACGTCCGTCTCGGGCACTCGATCCTCGCGCGGAGAGATCCCGTGATACACGGTTACGACGAGGCTGGGATCGATGTTCAGACGTTCGATCACCGTGCGACGCGTGTATTCACTGGGGGTCAGGATCAGCCGCGCCGTTTCGGCCGACCTAGGGATCATGGTTTTGAGATAAGCCAGTTTCCCCCGCGTGAAGTACTCGGGATAGAAGAGATATTGCAGGTCGTGGATCGTCAGTATCGGCCGCGGTGCCGGTATCAGCGGCACGATCCCTCCCGCGTGATGAACGGCCTTGATCTTCCGTCTACGCGACTGTGCCGCCAGCCAGCTGTTCTCTCCCGCCACCCGGAAGGATTTCCACTGGCCGGTCAATGGCGCGTACTCGACGTCGAAGTTACTTGCGAGATCGGGATGCGCCGATGCGAACTGGGGCAGCGCATAGATCGTGTATTCGATATCGCTGGCGCGCTCCCACAATCCGTGTAGCAGGCGAGTCGTATAGGTCTCGGAACCGCCCACCACGCCGGGCACCATCCAGAGAAGGTTTATGCCTATCTTCAAGGTCACGATCGCCTCTTCATCGAACGATTGTCCCACGCAGCCGCATCACACCAACGGTTACGATTGGCCGATGAGTGACTTCTGGAGCGCGCAGCGCGTGCTCGTCACGGGGGGAAACGGGTTCCTCGGTCAGGTTCTGCGTCGCAAGCTGGGCGAGAGGGGCGTGCGAGAGATCTTTGCCCCACGCAGCCGTGAATACGACCTAACGCGCGAGGATCAGGTCGAGAAGCTGTTCGCCGATACGACTCCGGACATCGTTCTGCATCTCCCCGCGCGGGTTGGAGGCATCGGCCTGAATGCGAAGCACCCAGCCGAGCTCTACGTGAGCAACCTGTTGATGGGCACGTTCCTCATCGAGGAGGCGCGCAAACGA
>DASQLQ010000054.1:0-20426 GCA_035629935.1 Actinomycetota bacterium | reverse complement strand
TTGCGATCTCTTGCTCAGACCCTCAAGTCGAAACTGGGCTCCGGTGTCATCGTTCTGGGGGCAGCGGGGGAAGGCCGGGCGAACCTGGTGGGGGCGGTAACGAAAGACCTTGCAGCCAAGGGCATCTCGGCGCGCGACCTGCTGGCGGCCGGTGCACAGCTGCTGGGTGGGGGAGCCGGTGGGAAACCGGAGCTCGCGATCTCGGGCGGACCGTCTGCAGACAAGATCGACGAAGCGATCGACATTGTGGCGAAGGCGGCTCGGGACGCGCTCGCTCGGTGAGCGATATAGCGGCCCGGACGATCCTTGCCGTCGATCCGGGAGAACGACGGTTCGGCGTGGCGATCGCCGATCTCGAAACTCGTTTCGCCCGACCGCTTGAGGTCGTGGACGTTCGTAAGACGGATCCGGTGACGCGCGTTGTCGAGTTGGCGCGCGTTCATGGTTCCGAGCGCGTGGTCGTGGGGAAACCCGTGGGTCTTTCGGGTCGCGAGGGTCCGGCGGTCGAGTCCTATCGGGGGTTCGTCGAACGGTTGCGAGACGCCGGGGTAGAAGTTGCCGAGCACGACGAACGCCTGACAACGGTCATCGCCGAGCAAGGCCTCCGAGCCGGGGGAGCAGCGCCGAAAGCCCGCAAGGAGATCCGCGACGCGGTCGCAGCTCAGGTGTTGCTCCAGAGCTACCTGGATGGTGAGGGATGAGCTCACTGCAAGACGAAGCGGTTCGCTTGACGCGCCGCGGCCGCCTCGTGGTTGCATGCGCCGTGATCGCCGTGATCATCGTCGTCCCCGTCATCGGAGGCAGCATCTATCTGCGGACCGTCGGATTCTTCGGCGACAGCGATCCGGGACGCATGGTCGAGTTCACGATCGACCAAGGCTCGAGCGCGCAGGACATCGGGAAACTATTGGAACGCGAAGGCGTGATCGAGTCGGCTACGGGATTTCGCCTTGCGGTTCTGCTCGAAGGAGGAGCCGAGGGGATACAAGCGGGTCACTACGAGTTGCGCACGGGCCTCACGGCACGCGATGCCCTCGCGGCCCTCCTCGACGAAGGCCCCTTCGTCGAGTTCGTCGACGTCACGTTCCCCGAGGGGTCATGGCTAACGGATTTCGCAAGCATCCTGGATCGCCGAACGCATCTCTCGGGAGATCGATTCTTGAAGCTTGCAACCAGCGGCAAGATCAGATCAGTGCTCCAGCCAGATGACGTTTCCACGCTGGAAGGATTGTTGTTCCCCTCCACGTATCAGATCGTCGAGAGCGACACAGAGCGCTCGGTGTTGACGCGCTTGATTGAACAGATGGAGAAAGAAGCCGAAGTGGTGGGTCTCGAAGCCAAGTCGCAGGAACTTGGCCTGACGCCTTACGAGACCATCATCGTCGCGTCCATGATCGAAGGAGAGGCCAGCGCCGCAGGCGACAGGGACAAGGTCGCACGCGTCATCTACAACCGCATCGAACAAGGGATGAAGCTCGAGATCGACGCGACCGTCCTGTACGCGTTGGGTGAACACAAAGAAGAGCTGCTGCGCTCCGACCTGGAGGTGGATTCTCCCTACAACACTCGTCTCTACCCAGGGCTTCCTCCAACACCGATCGGAGCTTCGGGCGCCGCTTCGCTCGCGGCGGCGGTAGACCCGGCCGAAGGAGATTGGGTCTTCTACGTCCTCGCCGACTGCGAAGGCAACCACTTCTTCACCCCGGACTACACGCAGTTCCTGAGGGCGAAGGCCGATTGGCAGGCGCTGGACTGTTGAGGGCACACCAATCGACGAGCTTCGCCGGGATCATCGGGTGGCCGCTCGAGCACACGTTGTCCCCCGTGATCCACAACGCCGCTTTCCGCAATATGGGTATCGACTGGATCTATCTCGCGTGGCCGGTGGCTCCGGAGGTGCTTGCTCCTGCCGTCGGAGGCCTCCGCGCCCTCGGCGCGATCGGAGTCAACGTGACGATGCCGCACAAAGAGGCGGTCATCGCACACCTCGATGAAGTCTCGGGTGATGCCCGCACCGTCGGGGCGGTGAACACGATCCAGCTGTTGGGGGACAAGTTCATCGGCCATAACACCGACGTGGACGGATTCCGACAGTTCCTCGTGGACGATGCGGGCGTGGACCTCAGCGGAAGGAGATCTCTTGTCCTGGGGGCCGGCGGTGCTGCACGCGCCGTGGTCAAGGCCCTCGACGACCTCGGGGCGGGCGAGATCACGGTCGCCGCCCGTCGCCCCGAACGGGGAGCGAACCTTTTGGAGCTCGCGACCCGAGGTCCGGCGACGGTGGTCGCGTGGAAGGAAGCCGAAACCCGTGCAGGCGAGTTCGATGTGGTGATCAACGCGACCCCCGTCGGCACCGGGTCCGGCGATCCCTTACCGGGCACGAATTTTCACCCGGGCCAGATCGTCATCGATCTGATCTACGACCCGCCGACCACGGCTTTGGTCGAGAAGGCGAAGGCCCAGGGGGCCGAAGCGTGGGGCGGATTAGGGATGCTCGTTCATCAGGCAGCGGCATCGTTCCGCATCTGGACGGGTCAGGAGGCTCCGATCGAGATCATGTCGGCCGCTGCGTTGCACGCCGTGCTGAAGAGGTAACAGCCCGTACTGCTCAACTTCTTCCGCCAGTCTGCCGAAACACAAGCATCCGAGCCCCACCCCTTTTACCAGGAGGGACGATGACCAAAGCCGAACGGCTTTCGGCTGCCTTAGATGAGCTCCTGGCAGTCTCACCGGACGTCGACGCAGCAGCGATCGTGAGCGCCGACGGACTTCCGATCGCTTCCGTGCTGCCGGCCGGCGTTGCCGAAGATCGACTCGCCGCCATGAGCGCGGCCCTTCTTACGTTGGGAGACAAGGCTGCCGAAGGATTAGGAAAAGGCGACCTCGCCCAGGTATTCGTTGAAGGAAGCAATGGGTATGTCGTGCTGATGTCTGCGGGCGCTCACGCGGTACTAGTAGCAGTGACGTCGAAGAAAGCCAAGGTTGGCCTCGTGCTTTTCGAGATGCGCAAGGTTGCCGCCGAGATCGGCTCTGTCATGGATCTGCCTTCGGCGGAACTTGCGGACTACGAAGTTCCCGAAGAGGACCGGTCGTCCATAGCAGCATGGCAATAGCCGAGCGGGTCCCCCTGCCAGGAAGGCAACAGAGTGCTTAAAGGTTCGCTCGACGACTTCACCCTGTCCGACATCCTTCGGTTCCTAGCGTCCTGTTCCCGCACGGGGAGCGTTCGCGTTCGGCGCCCCGCGGGCGACGGAGAGGTGTTCTTCAGGTCCGGTGAGGTCTATTACGCGATGTCAAGCCCAGCCGCTGGTCCTGGTGACAGGCACGCGACAGCTGCAAACGGATCTACCGAGATATCGGCGGAGGGCCTTCAACTTCAGATCGAAGACGCTGTTTTCGACTTGCTGCGCTGGGAACTTGGTGAGTTCGACTGGGATCCGGAGCGCGAGACCGATGTCGCTTCATCGCAGGGGATCGGCGTCGAGGCCTTGATCACCGACGCATCTCGCAAGCTCGAAGAGCTCCATGTGATCGAACAGAAGATCCCTTCCGAAGCTGCCGTTCTAGCGATGGCCCCTACGCCTCCGGAGGGTGCAGCAGAGATCAACATCTCCCCGGACGAGTGGCGCATCCTCGTGCTGGTCGATGGTCGCCGAAGCGTGACCGATATCGCCGACGCGGTGGGACTCGACAGCTTTGCCGTGATGCGGACGCTCTTTGCATTGGCATCGGCCGGGCTGATCGAGGTGGTCGAAGCACCCATCGTGGCTGCCGCCGCGCCCGAGCCCGAACTCGAACCGACACCCGAGATAGAGATCCAGCCCGAGCCGGAGGCAGAAGCGGAACCGGAGCCCGAAGTGGAACCGGAGCCCGAGGCCGAGGTGGAGACGGAGCCCGAGACGGAGACGGAGCCGGAGCCCGAGATCAAGGCCGAGCTAGAGACTGAGCCCGAGCCGGAAGAGGCGATGGAGGCAGAAGTAGAGGCGCCGCCGGCGCCCGAGGCCGAGGGCAACCCGTTCGACACCGAGCCTGCCGCAGCTCCGGAGGAGCTACCGGTATCGGCGGAATCCGGCGCGACTCAGGAAGCCGTCGTCGACAGGGTGGCTGCCGTCCGAGAGTTGGCGGACCTCTTTAGCCCGGATGCAGACGGGGGCTACGACGCGGCATCGGGGGATGACGACGACGAGTCCAAGATGCACTCTGCAGTCGCGGTCGGATCTACCAACGGTGATGGCCGCAGACGCGTCGAGGAAGACGAGGAGATCACCAAGGGTTTGATCTCCCGTTTGATCACCGGGGTGAAAGGCCTCTGACGCGAAGGAGCATCAGGTGACTACACGCGTCAACATGGTTCATCGCAGCCAACCGATCGACGGACGTGCACCCAAGCCGATGAAGATAGTGGTGACGGGCCCGTTCTCCGCGGGAAAGACAACTCTGATCAAGACGATCAGCGAAGTTGCGGTGGTGGGCACGGAAAGTGAAGTCTCAGACGCCAGTCGATCGCAGAAGAACAAGACGACGGTGGCGATGGACTACGGCCGAGTCACGTTCGCCGAGGATCTGGCGCTGTATCTCTTCGGCACCCCCGGGCAACGCCGCTTCGAGGTGATGTGGGAGATCCTGTCAGAAGGGATGATCGGCTTCGTGCTGCTCGTCAACCTCTTGGACGAAAGATCGCTGCAGGAATCGGCGCACATACTCGAGCAGTTCCAGCGGTACGCCGATGTGCCATTCGTCGTCGGGGTCACTCATGTCGACGAGATGGAGGCCGATACGACCGGATTCGAGGCCCACGTTCGTTCGGTCCTCGACCTTCCCGAGGGGATCGTGGTTACGCCCTGTGACCCACGAAGCCGGGAAGACGTGAAATCCTTGATGCTAGAGATCCTCCTGGGCGTTCTCAGGCGCCTCGAAGGGAGCCACTCGGACGACTGATCGGAGAGGCCGGAATGCTGACAAATCGGTACGAATCGTGCGTCGGCGCTCCCTCGAGCGGGTGGAAAGTACCCCCAATTAAGGTTGAGATTGTCTCGGTAGTCCCTTTAGTGTGGCCCCGAAGGGCCGATAATCACTCTCATGGGGCAAGCTAAAACGCGCGCCGGTGTAGCCGACGTATCCGCACACGCCCGGCCCGGAGGCCAGTTGGGCGAGCTACTGCTCGGCCGCGGTCTCATCACCGAGGAACAGCTCGAGATGGCCCGCGATCAGGCGACCCAACGTGGTCGTTCGCTTGGTCGTGTCGTCATCGAGATGGGGTTCGTAACCGAATCTGGACTCGTTGCGATCCTCGCCGAACAATTGGGTCTCGATTTCGTCGACCTGACCGATCAGCAGGTGGACGCATCCGCGGTTGCGTTGGTTCCGGAGACGACCGCGCGGCGCCACAACTGCATCCCTATCGGCTTCGATGAAGACCAACGGTTGATCCTCGCGATGGCGGACCCCGCCAACGTGGTTGCGGTCGACGACATCAGAGCGATGGCAAAGCGCGACGTCCGAACGGTCGTCGCGACCAAAGCCGACGTTGTGGCAGCTCTCAACCGCCACTACCGTCTCGATCGAACCGCCGAGACTCTCGCAGAAGAAGCGGCTGAAGAGGTTGCAGCCGATGCCCGCAGCCTCGGGTTGGATGATGATGAGGCGAGCGCAGAAGACGCTCCGATCATCAAGCTCGTCAACCTGCTGATCACTCAAGCGGTCAACGACCGCGCATCCGACATCCACATCGAGCCTGGAGAGCGTTCGCTACGTGTCCGTTACCGCATCGACGGTGTGCTGCACGAGGTCATGAGCCCTCCGAAGTCGGTGCAGGCGGGGATCACCTCGCGCCTGAAGATCATGGCCGACATCAACATCGCCGAGCGAAGGATCCCCCAGGACGGCCGGATCGGGCTAAAGGTTCAGGGGAAAGCGATCGACATCCGCGTGGCAACACTGCCGACCGTTTACGGCGAGAAGATCGTCATGCGTCTCCTCGATAAGTCGTCGGTCATGCTGCAGTTGTCCGACCTCGGCTTCCTCCCGGAGAACTACGTTCGTTATCAGGAGTCCTACTCGAAGCCGTACGGGATGATCCTCGTTACGGGGCCGACCGGATCTGGTAAGTCGACGACCCTGTACGCGACCCTGAACATCCTCAACCAGTCCAACGTCAACGTCATCACGGTGGAGGACCCGGTCGAGTACCGGCTTCCGGGAGTGAACCAGGTTCAAACGAACAACAAAGCAGGACTGACCTTCGCTGCCGCCCTTCGTTCGATCCTCCGTTCCGACCCCGACATCGTCCTCATCGGGGAGATCCGCGACCGTGAGACGGCTCAGATCGCGGTCGAGGCGGCTCTCACCGGTCACCTCGTGCTTTCAACCCTGCACACCAACGATGCGCCCTCGTCCCTAACCCGACTGATCGAGATGGGGATCGAGCCGTTCCTGGTGGCATCTTCCTTGGACTGCGCTCTCGCCCAACGGCTGGCGCGGAAGTTGTGCAAGAAGTGCAAGGAGGCGTACGTGCCCACGGAGGAAGAATTGGTCACAGCGAAGTTCCCCTACACCCCCGGGGAGGAGCTTCCTAAGATCTACCGCCCCATCGGGTGCACTTCCTGCGGCGGCACCGGGTACAAGGGCCGGATGGCCGTCCACGAGGTCATGACCGTCAATGAGGACATCGAGCGTTTGGTGGCCGAAAGAGCTTCGTCCGACGAGATCGGCCGGCTGGCCCGAACGCAGGGGATGTTGACCCTTCGCCAGGACGGGCTCGAGAAGGTCAAGGCGGGCCATACCTCCATCGAAGAGATCTTGAGAGTCGTCGTCTAAGAAAGAAACGGAAAGGTAAAGAAAATGGCGTACACCGGAAAACAGCCAGAGGCTCCTCCGACCACCGAGGTCCCGCAGGCCGTACCTGCCCCCGCGCCCGCCGCGCCAGGCCCCGGTCCGGCAGAGTCGCTGACGGCCGAGGACTTCCCCATGGTCGAGGCGGCCCCACCACAAGTTGCCCCTGCCGCAGTTGAGGTTTCAGATGACGAGAAAGAACCGAACCTCGGCGAGTTCCTGGCGGCGGTCATCGAAAAGAATGCCTCGGACCTTCACTTGACCGGTGGGCTTCCACCCATGATCCGGATTCACGGTGAGTTGCAACCCATCAAGGGCTACCGGAAACTCCTACCGAAAGACCTCCAAGAGATCATCTACGCGATGCTGACGCAGAAACAGCGCGAGCAGTTCGAGAACAACATGGAGCTGGACCTCAGCTACGCGCTCCCCGGGCAAGCTCGGTTCCGCGTGAACGTCTTCCAGCAGCGCGATGCGATCGGGTCGGTCATGCGACTCATCCCCTATGGCATCAAGACCCTGGACGAACTCGGACTCCCGCAATCTCTCAGGCAGTTTTCGGATATGCGAAGAGGCCTGGTCCTAGTGACCGGTATCACCGGTTCGGGTAAGTCGACGACGCTGGCCGCGTTGCTCGACGTGATCAACACGGAGCGTCACGACCACATCATGACGGTCGAAGACCCGATCGAGTTCCTTCACAGGCACAAGAGTTGCATCGTGAACCAGCGCGAGGTTGGGTCGGACACCCAGAGTTTCGCCAAGGCCCTCAAGCATGTGCTGAGGCAGGACCCCGACGTCATCCTGGTTGGTGAGATGCGTGACCTCGAGACGATCTCTGCCGCGCTGACCGCTGCGGAAACCGGTCACCTTGTGTTCGGCACGTTGCACACTCAGGACGCGCCGCAGTCGATCGACCGTGTGATCGACGTGTTCCCACCACACCAGCAACAGCAGGTGCGGGTCCAGCTGGCGGGAACGATCGCCGGTGTCGTCTCGCAGCAGTTGGTCCCGACCGTGGACGGGAAGGGAAGAGTTGTCGCTTGCGAGATCCTCGTCGCGACCCCCGCCGTTAGGAACCTGATCCGTGAAGGCAAGACACACCAGATCTACACTTCGATGCAGGCCGGCGGTAAGCACGGGATGCAGGTTATGGACCAGCACCTTGCAGAGCTGGTTAAGAATCACAAGATCACGTACGACGCCGCTCTCGAGCGTGCTCACCACGTCGAGGAATTCAACCGGCTGGCAGGAAGGTAAGAGTGCTGGACCCTAGGAACCGAGGTAGGTAATGGCTGACTCCTTCGCCTATCGGGTCAGAACCCGAGATGGGCGAGTCGTAGAGGGAAAGATGGACGCCGACGGCGAGGCCGCCGTCGCGAGCAAGCTGCGTTCCCAGGGGATGACCCCGATCCAGATCTCGAAGGACGCAAAGGTCTCCATGAAGATGGAGATCAAGATCCTTCCTCAGAAGGTCAAGCTCCGGGACCTGGCAATCTTCTCCCGTCAGTTCGCAACGATGATCAATTCGGGGCTCTCGCTTCTTCGAACCCTGAACATCCTGGCGGAACAGACCGAGAATCCCCTCCTGGCCAAGTCGATCGGCTTCGTGCGCGATGACGTAGAGCGAGGCGCCAGCCTGTCGGCCGCGATGTCTAAACACCCGAAGGTCTTCCACACCTTGTTCGTGGCCATGGTGCGAGCCGGTGAGACCGGCGGGCAGCTCGACACCGTTCTTGCTCGTGTGGCCGACAACATGGAGGCCGATTACAAGCTGCGTCAGAAGGTCAAGTCGGCGATGACATACCCGGTCGTCGTCGCGGGCATCGCCGGGATGCTCGTCACAGTGATGTTGCTGTTCGTCGTTCCCACGTTCGCTGCGATGTTCGAGGACCTTGGCGGCGAGCTCCCGTTACCGACGAAGATATTGATGATCCTGAGCGATGGTGCGAAGTTCCTCGTTCCGTTGTTCTTCGTAGGGAGCATCGCCGGATACTTCGGCTACAAGAAGACGCGGGCCAAGAACGACAACTTCGCCTTCCGTGCGGACACGATCAAATTGAAGATCCCCATCTTCGGTGACCTCTTTCAGAAAGTGGCGCTGTCTCGCTTCTCGCGCACGCTCGCCCTCTTGCTACGAGCGGGCGTTCCTGTACT
Organism: Actinomycetota bacterium; assembly: GCA_035629935.1. GTDB lineage: Bacteria > Actinomycetota > CADDZG01 > CADDZG01 > WHSQ01 > DASQLQ01. The sequence goes on along the minus strand of DASQLQ010000054.1, from coordinate 11,438 downwards.
CCAAGCGTTGGACATCGTCGCCGAGGCAACCGGTAACTTCGTGCTTACTCGCGCCACCGCGGAGGTTAAGGACAGCGTGAGGAGCGGTGAAACCATGGCCGGGCCCCTCGGCCGCCACGAGATCTTCCCCCCAATGGTTGTCCAGATGATCGGGGTGGGGGAAGACACAGGAGCACTGGATCAGATGCTGGATAAAGTCGCGGACTTCTACGACCAGGAGGTGGAATCGACGACAGAATCTCTGACGGCTTTGATCGAGCCGATCATGATCGCCGTCTTGGGCGGCATAGTGGGGGCGATGGTTGTGGCGCTCTACATGCCGATGTTCAAGATCTTCGATCTGATCAAATGATTGCCACAGGGCTTAACCTATTTCCAGAAAGTGCCGATAAACCGTCAAGGTCTCGGAATATCCTTGACTGAGACCGCCGTGGGTAGATACTTTGCGGCGACGTCGTCCCTTGGTGGACTGCCGGGGACAGGAGGGAGGAGGTAGCGAATGTTCCAGCGGTTCCACGCTATGAGGGAGAAACGTGAGGGCGGTTTCACGCTGATCGAGCTGTTGGTCGTGATCTTGATCATCGCCATCCTTGCTGCGATCGCGATTCCGGTATTCCTTCGTCAGAGAGAGAAGGGCTGGAGATCTCAGATGGAGTCTGCGTTGAAGAACGCAGCAACCGCTCAGGAGTCGTTCCTGACGGCGAACACCTCGTACACCACAGGCACGGCTGCGCTCGGGAGCGAAGGTCTCAAGACGGCCCCCGACGTATCGCTTGTGATCGATGCGGCTACGGGTACGCACTACTGCATGAAGGCGACCCACTCGAGTCTTTCGGGTGTGACGTACTTCTATTCCAGCAACTCGGGACGTCCTTCGACGAGCTCGAGCTGCTAGCACCAACACCTCAGAGCAAAGAGCGGGGCTTTTGCCCCGCTCTTTTCTTTTTGGCATAGCCGCGCCGTATTCCCACGGGAGGGCTAGATTTCTCCTGTAGGGCTACCCGGCTGGGAAATGTTCCCTGCTTCAGGTCGAGGCTTCTCGGGCCGATGATTTACCCAGCGGTTCTATTGCGCCGTATGGAGACGACGGAGGAATCATGAAGGGTCTTAGACCTAGACGACCCGGGATGCGTGGCGAGGACGGGCTATCGCTGATCGAGGCAGTTATCTCGATCTCTGTCCTCATGTTCGTTGCACTGGGCCTTACCCAGACGATGATCGCGGGCTATCGCGCATTGCGCACGACCAAGACCGTCCAGCAGGCCACCGCCTTGGGCGACCAGACCGTCGAAGCCGCCAGGGCGCTCTCCTACGAGGCTCTGTCCCACAACACCACTGATACGACCCTTGCAAGCGACTCAGACATCCTCACGACCTGCACGGGTCTAACAGGATCCTATTTCTTCGACCCCGATGGTTCGGGCCCGTTGAAATGCGAGAAACTCGTTTATTCGGCTGCCGGTGGCGGCATTGATCCGCATGTGAACACAGGTGTGGCCGTGGGCAGCGAAACCTACTCAGTGAGGCAATACGCGACCTGGGTCGACGGGTCCGCACAAGGAGGAACCGTTGAGAGCTACAAGCGTTTCGTCACGGTGGTCACGTGGAACTTCGCTGGGGCAACCAAGACTTACCGGAGCTCGACGCTGATCACGGGGAACACCCATGGGATCCCGGTGCTCGACTTCGAAGTCACACCCGTCGAGTCCAACTTCTCCGCACTCCGCGGGGAGCAGGTGGTCTTCGCTCACACCATCAAGAACGCAGGGATTCCCGAAAGCTTCGATCTCTCGTTGCCCAACCCAGTTGGTTACACGTGGACGAAGGTCTTCTACCGAGACGTGAACGGCAACGACACCTACGAAGCGGGGACCGATACGGCCCTGACAGATACCAACGGCAACGGGACCGTTGACACGGGGACCCTTGCGACCGACGCCACGATCGACATCCTCGAGGTATGGACGTTGGGTGCGACCGATACCGCCGGTACCCCGGTGCTGACGTTGACGGTGACTCCGTTCAGTGATGCCACTGCGGCCAAGTCGGTGACGTTGAACCTGACGGTCTCAGCCACCGCCCCTGAGTTGCAATTGTGGCTGCACAACTATCCGACGCCTCCAACCGCCCACACGAACTCGACCAAGGCGCTCCCGATGGATGATGCCGTCCCGACGGCCACCACCCTTTACAACTACTCGAACAACTACTACAACCATGTTGGGCGAGTGACAGAGGATGTGACTCTCAGCGCGACCGAAGCGGATCCGGACGACATGGTGAACTGGGTGTGGCAAGCGCCGACCGATCTCACGCTCCAGGGCACGATGACTCTCCGCATCACCTTCAAGATCCTCCCCGAGGCGGGGAAGAACAACTGCAACCAGGGAGACTGGGCCATATATCTACGCAAGAAGTCGACGAGCACCACCGACACCGGCACGGTCATCGCGTCGGATACCAAGAACAAGGATCCCGGCTGCGCGGCCCAGACAGAAGAAGAGACACTCACGATCCCAAGGACCAACCTGCTTGCCGGCGAGTGGCTCGAGCTGAAGCTCATGACGGACAAGACCAAGGGTCCCGGTTTCGCCTGGTATTACGACACCACCAACTACGACTCCTACGTGGTCTTTCCGCAGGTAGCGGCCAGGTTCTGAGATGTTGAAGAAGAGGGCGGCGCTCGGGGAGGACGGTTTCCAGCTTGTGGAGCTGATGGTTGCCATGGTTGTTGCGATGATCTCAACCGGCTTGCTCATCTATGCGACCACGTCGGTTTACCGCACCCAGCGATTCGGCTCGCAGGATTCTGACGCTCTTGCCAGCTTGAGGGCCTCTAACGACCGAGTTGTCCGGGAGCTGCGACAAGCCGTGGTGGTGTACACGTCCTCGACGACGACGAGCCTCCAGGCGTGGGTGGACAACGATGCCGATCAGGTCCTCGACGCAGGTGAGCGGATCACGTGGACGGTTACGAACTCGTCCGGAACTAAAGCACAGCTCTCGCGCACCACGAATGCAGTTGGAGCCCCTACGACGGTCATTGCGAGGGACCTCTCTTGGAGTGCGACCCAGCCCTATTTCGCTTACAACGCGAGCTACAGCCTGGTCACGATCACGCTCATCGCCGATGCAGATTCGACAGTGCTTGCCCCCCAGCGGACGATTAGGACACAAGTGAGGTTACGCAATGCGACTCCGATTTAGATCACTCGACAACGAGCGAGGCATGGCCCTCATCATGGTGATGGGCACGTCTTTGGTCCTCTTCATCTTGGCGACGGTGATCGTTACTCGCTCGCTGAACGACCAGCGGCAAGTGCGTCGGCAGCGGCTTCACGAGCAGGCCATTCATGTCGCGGACGCCGGTCTCGAGCGCGGGCTGTACCAGATCGAACAGGATTCCACGTACTTCAAGGGCGTGGATGCGCCGGCCTTCGCCAATGTCGGCGCCGAAAAAGCGTGGGTGCTGGCGCGCGCCGCTACGGCAACAACGGAGTGCACCGGTGGCATCCCTACGAAGAACACCAGCTATTGCTGGGTGAACGGCACCGAAGGCCAGTGGGTGATAGTGAAGCCCTCGAACGTGAGCACCCTTTATGCGGTGTCCTTCGTGCCCACGCGCGCCGCTGCGGTTAGGACCCGCGTCATCCGGGGCACCTTTGATGCCGGCAATTCCAATCTAAACTTTGGTGTGCTGACCGGCGGGAACCTGTCGGTCAGCGGAGGCTCGACCGTAAGCGGTTCCGGTGTTCACTCCAACGGGAACCTGACACTAAGTGGCGGTAGCGTCAGCGGCCCGGCGACGTCCAGCGGGTCCTACACCAATGGCGGCTCCACAGTGGGGGCCGGCAGCGGAGGAGGTATGCCTGCGGTGACGGTCCCGAACATCCGTCCACGTGACAACTACTCCAAGAGCGAATACGACCTGTGCCCCGACGGGTCCGTTCGGAAGGGACCTGCATATACCGCCGGTGGAGCACCGGTGAGCACGACGCCATGCACCGGGACTGTGCTGGCAACCGCGATCACGAACCCTTATAGAGGATGGCAACGCACCACCGCGAGCGATGCATCCAAGGGTGCGATCTGGACCTCTACGACGAGCTACGACGGCACCTATTACATCTATCAAGGCAGCGCCAGGATCACCGGCCGGCTCCACAAAACGCGTCGTACTGTGATCGCAGAAGCAACCCCGGGCACTGGAGCTGAGCCCCTCTGCCCGCGCGTTGGTGGCGACATCGAGGTCCTCTCGCCCTCCCCGCCGCCCAGTCATTTCATCTCCACCGCCCCTACGGGGACGCCTTTCTTGTTCCTTGCCGGTCGTGACTTGCTCGTGAACTCCTGGTGGCACCAGAACTCGAACGAAGGCGTCATGTATGCAACCGAGCAGTTCTCGATCACAGGGAACGATGCCGGCGCCGGCGGTTTCTCGTTGAGAGGCAGCATCATCGCTGGAGATTTTTGCCACACCACCGGATCGCCTGTTTCCACGAACATCCTCGTGAATGCCAGGATCACCTATGGCGGGTTCGCCATCCCGCCGGGTATCCCGCGTCTGGTGCGGTGGACCGAGATCTAGGCGGTTCGCGAAGAGTTTTGCGCCCTAGAGGCCCCCGGATAGCCCCGGGGGCCTCTTTAGTGGACAAAAGCGAGTCCGGGGGGCGCTCCTGGCATATCCTTCGCTTGCCCGAACTGGGGGAGGGTCGTATCGCGACAAAAGGGGCCAATCGCCTGTGAGGATTGTTAAAGGTGTTAATTCCTGTGGCCTATTAATACGCTTGAATTGACCTGTAAAGGATTGTTAAATGAAGTGCCCTTGTGCCGGGGGTCTGTGCGCGTGCGCGTCGGTAGGACGCGCCCGTTAGAAGGGCTATGAGCTTGGACGGACGAGATTTCTCAGAGCCGCTCCTCACCGTGGGCGAGGTGGCGCAGTTGATGCGCGTCTCGAACATGACCGTGTACCGCCTGATCAAGTCGGGACAACTGTCTGCGATCCGAGTGGGCAAGAACTACCGCATCCGCTCGGCCGACATCGATAGGTACCTGACCGATCGAGCGGTCCATGTAGGAGAGGACGCCTGATGCCCCCCGTCATGGGCCGGGTCGCCATCGGGTTGGACATCGGGGCGACCGCGGTTCGGGTGGCTCAGCTCAGCGGCTCGAAGGAGGCGTACAACCTCCAGCGCTTCGGCCAGATCGCTCTTCCTGCTGGTGCGGTCGTAGATGGGGAGATCCGTGACCCGGGTCCCGTCTCCGAGGCGATCGCCCAACTCTGGAAACGCACGAAGCTCAAGAGCAAGCGGGCCGTTATCGGGCTGGCGAACCAGCGCGTGGTCGTGCGCCAGGTCGACTTCCCCTATCTCGACGAGAGCGAGTTCAGACAGTCCCTTCGGTTCCAGGCGGCGGATTACATCCCGATGCCGGTCGACGAGGCCGAGCTGGACTTCATGGTCATGGACGACTACACCACCGACAACCAGGAACACATGATGCGCGTGCTGCTCGTTGCTGCGGCGACCGACACAGTCGAGTCTTTCGTCGAAGCGGTTGCTGCAGGTGGGGTACAGGCAACCGGGATCGACCTGATCCCGTTCGCTGTAGCCCGCGCCGTCAGCAGCTCGGCGCGCGGCGAGGTCGGGATGGAGGGCTCCGAAGCGATCATCGACGTCGGCGGCGGGGTCACGAACGTGGTCGTCCACGTCAACGGCGAGCCTCGGTTCGTTCGGATCCTGCTGGTCGGTGGAGATGATGCGACGAGCGCGCTGGCTGAATCCCTCGACGTCACCGCCGACGAGGCCGAAGCCGTGAAGCTCGACCTGGGTCGCGAGGTCGGACCCGAGCCTGCCAAGTTGGTGCTCAAGCGACAGGTGGACAGCCTGGTCGAAGAGATCCGCAGTTCGCTCGATTACTACCTGTCGCAAGAGGATAGCGAGCCGGTGACCTCGATCATCATGACCGGCGGGGCATCTCTGACCGCAGGGCTGACCAGCAAGCTCGAGCAGACGTTGCGCACCCCCGTCACTCTCGGCACACCACTCGCTCAGATCAATACCTCGAAGTCGGGGCTCACCGAGGACCAGATCCGTCAGGTCGAGCCGGTGTCGGCCGCAGCGGTGGGACTGGCGATGGGAGCACTGGAAAAATGATGCGCCGCGTAGACCTCCTGCCTGCGATCCACGAACAACGACGTCGCGAGCGTCGCAACTTCGTGATCGTGGTCCTCTCTGGTCTTCTGGTGCTGCTGATCCTCATCGGATGGTGGGTCGTCCTCGGTTTCAAGATCAATTCTGCCGAGAATGTTCTTGCCGAACGGCAGGCACAGAACCTGCAGCTGCAAACGCAGATCGCCGAACTCGCCCAGTTCGCGGACCTCGAGTCCGAGGTGCAGAACAAGAAGAGCTCGCTACAGACTGTGATGGCCGGCGACCTGGACTGGCCGGCACTGATGACGGAGATCGCCATGGTGATCCCCGACGATGTGTGGTTGAGGTCGCTTACGGCGTCCGCCGGAACGACGGCCGGAGCCGCCCCGGTGCCTACCGAGTCGAATCCGATCGACATCGACCCGCGTGAGCCATTCGGTCGCATCCTGTTCGAAGGCAACGCCCTCAGCATGCGCGCGGTGGCGAACTGGCTGATCCGACAGGAAACGGTCGATGAGTTCCTAGCCGTCTACCTGGGAGCAGCTTCCGAGGCAGAGTTCGGGGGACAGATCGCGTTCGGCTTCTCCAACACGATCGAGCTCGGAGAGGATTCCGTCAGCGGTCGGTTCCAGGATGGAAACTTCGGGGACGCCGACGACGAGGACAGTGGTGACACCAGTGACGACGATGATGACTTCGGCCCCGATGATGAAGAGGAAGACGAATGAACGCACGCTCGAGGATGATCCTCGCGATAGTGGGAGCGGCCATCGTTTGTCTGCTGTTCTTCTTCCTCTTCATCCGATCCCGGCAGGGCGAGCTGGCGACGGTTCGGACCAACATCGAGAACGAGGAGAACCTGGCGCTGCAGCTGACGACGGAGCTGAACCGTCTGAAGGACCTCCAGGCAAGAGCCCCCGAGTTGCAGGCGGAGTTGGCGAGGATCAGAGAACTGGTTCCGCAGGAGCACGAGGTGCCCCACTTCATATTCCTCGTCCAGGACGCGGCAACAGAATCTGGTGTCACATTCCTCGAGATCACTCCGACACTTCCTCAGACGCCCCCGGAACAGGCCCCGCTGGCCGAGGTCAGCATGGCCATCGGAGCCCAGGGCAGTTATTTCTCGATCCAGGACTTCATCCGGCGACTTCACGAGCTCGACCGAGCAACGCGGATCGACAATCTCAACATGAGCAGGGAAGATGCGGGTTCTGATGCAATAGGGCTCACGTTGCAGGCCCGGATCTTCTTCGAGCTTCCGAGCGCTCCCACCGCCGGCGAACAGCCGGAGGCAAACGTCCCCCCCCCAACCGAGCCCGTGGGCTCGGTCAGCCCAACCCCGGCTGCCCCCGCCGAGTCACCTGCCCCCGCCGAGACACCCTAGGAGAGCTAATGGCAACCCCTCCCGAAACCATCGAGACCCCCGTGGCCGGTCAGTCATCCGGCCCGAGTCGCGGCCGTCTCCTCCTGTATGGCGGAGCCGGCCTCTTCGTGCTGATCCTGGTTTGGTTCCTGTTCCTGCGGTCCGGCCCGCCCGAGGAGGGCGCGGTGGTGGTCACTCCACCCGTGGTCGAACCGGCGGAGACGCCCGAACCGACACCCACCGAAGAGGACGACGGCCCGCTGGAGTCCTTCGACGTGTTCGCCGCGAAGGATCCCTTCGAGCCGGCGATCGATGTGAACGATGGCGGGGACACCGACACCGACACGGACACCGACGACGACGGCGACACGGATGACGACGACACCGACACGGACACCGACGACGACGGCGACACGGACACGGATGGCGACGACGACGGCTCGACTCCCCAGGGTGGTGACGGAGGGGGTGGAGAATCGATCGGAGGTCATCGGGTCCGGGTTGTGGACGTGTTTCCTCGCGGCGGCCGAGCTCAGGTACAGGTCGACGGCACGGTGTACACGGTGGACGAGGGCGAGACCTTCGCCGAGAACTTCCAGTTGGTCTCGGCCTCCGGCGAATGCGCAACGATGCTGTTCGGAGACGACGAGTTCACCTTGTGCGAGGGCGAAGAGATCCTCAAGTAGGGATCCATTGCGGGCGGTGACCCTCCGCCGTGGTGCGAGGATTGACAGATGAGCCACTTGCGTTTTCTCACCGCCGGTGAATCCCATGGGCCCGGCCTCGTAGCGATCCTGGAAGGATTGCCGGCCGGCCTGCCCGTCGATACGAAGTCGATCGCCGACGAGCTGACTCGCCGCCGTCACGGCTATGGCCGCGGCCCCCGCATGAAGATCGAGAAGGACGCTCTCGAGATCATGTCCGGCGTCAGGGGCGGTCGCACGTTGGGGAGCCCCCTTTCGGTCGTGATCAGGAACAGCGAGTGGGAGAAATGGGCGCACGTCATGCCCATAGAGGAAGAACCGGGAGGGCGGCCACTCACCCGGCCGAGACCCGGCCACGCAGACCTCCCCGGGATGCTCAAGTACGACTTCGACGATGCGCGCAACATCCTCGAGCGGGCTAGTGCGCGTGAGACTGCCGCTCGGGTCGCGATCGCGGCCGTGGCGAAGGTCCTTCTTGCACAAGTCGGGATCACGCTCCTGTCTCATGTGGTGAGGATCGGAAGTGCCCACGTAGCCTCGGGCGCGGCCCTCCCGGGCCCCGGGGATCTCGAGGCGATCGACGCGTCCTCCGTGCGGTGCTTCGACTCGGGGGCCGAGAGCGAGATGGTGGCCGAGATCGACGCCGCAGCGGAAGCCGGCGACTCGCTCGGTGGGGTGGTTGAGGTGATCGCATACGGCCTCATGCCCGGTTTGGGCTCCCACGTCCACTGGGACAGAAAGTTGGATGGACGACTGGGTGGAGCACTGATGGCTGTACCGGCCATCAAGGCGGTAGAGATCGGAGACGGCCTCGAGCTCGCGAGCCGGAGGGGCTCGGAGGCTCACGACGAGATCGAGCCGGGCCTCGAGCGCGCTACGTTGCGGGCGGGCGGGACCGAGGGCGGCATGACGATCGGCGGCTTGCTGCGCGTGCGTGCCGCCATGAAGCCGTTGTCCACACTCAAGAAAAGACTCCGGACCGTTGATCTCGATTCGGGTCAACCAGCTGATGCTTTCCAAGAACGAACCGACGTGTGCGCCGTTCCTGCCGCGGGGGTGGTTTGTGAAGCGGTTGTGGCGCTGGTGCTCGCCGACGCTGTTCTCGAGATGTTCGGTGGCGACACCCTCGACGATCTGAAGGCGTCGGTCGATCGGTACAGGGCACGGGTCGACGCCCGCCGGCGATGATCGTCCTCGTCGGATTCATGGCTGCGGGGAAGTCAACCGTGGGCCGTCTCCTTGCAGCCAGGCTCGGGCGCACGTTTATCGATACGGACGCAGGCATCGAGGCGCGCGCCGGTAGGCCGATAGCGGAGATCTTCTCTACCGATGGAGAACCGCGCTTCCGTGAGATGGAGCGCGAGGTGGTTCTCGAGTCACTTCGGGGCGGTGATGCGGTGATAGCTCTCGGCGGCGGAGCGGTGACCGACCCGGCGATCAGAGAAGCGCTGGAGGAAACCCAAACGATCTACCTGGACGTGACTGCGGAAGAAGTCATGCGCCGCGTCGGCTCGGTAGAGTCTCGCCCCCTACTTGTGTCAATGGATCCCGAAGCGCTTCTTGCCGAGCGACGGCCGTTATACGAATCGGTTGCGGATCTGGCGGTCAAGACGAACGGCCGTGACCCGGCCAGAGTGGTCGACGAGATCGTCGGCTCGCTCGGATCCACCCCTGCAACCGGACCACGCCGCGTCCGTGTCGGCCTCGGGTCGAGGTCGTACACAGTGGTCGTGGGGGCCGGCATCGCGGGGGATGCCGATCTCCTCCCGGACCACGGGCACGCCGAGAAGGCCTTCGTGGTGACTCATCCCGACCTCGTGGATATGTGCACCCCGCTCGTCGGAGCGCTCGCCAGCCGAGGGTTGGACGTGCGGACCTTGACGGTCCCCGAAGGAGAAGACGGCAAGACGCTCGAGGCCACTGCCGACTTGTACCGAGGCCTTCAGGATGCAGATGCGCATCGTCACGACCTCATCGTCACGTTCGGTGGGGGCGTGGTCTCTGACGTCGGAGGGTTCGCCGGATCGACGTACGCGCGCGGCATGCAACTGGTCCATGTGCCTACGACGTTGCTGGGCCAGGTCGATGCGGCTATTGGAGGAAAGACGGGCATCAACCTCCAGCAGGCCAAGAACCTGGTGGGAACGATCTATCAACCCAGCGCCGTCGTCTGTGATGTGACGTTCCTAGCGAGCTGCCCCCCCGAGGAGATAAGCAGCGGGATGGCCGAAGTTATCAAGTACGGCTTCATCGTCGACCCCGACATCCTGGACCTGGCGGTCCGGCGACGTTCCGATATCGAAGCAAGAGATCCTCAGGTCATGACGGATGTCGTTGCTCGTTGCGTCGCTATCAAGGCTTCGATCGTGTCGAGCGACGAGCGTGAAAACGGCGAGCGGGCCTTTTTGAACTACGGGCATACATTCGCTCACGGGATCGAGGCCGCAGCCGGTTTCACGGGCATCAGGCACGGCGAAGCCGTGGCCATCGGCATGATGGCGGCCGCGCTAACTGCGCGGGAGCTGGGCCGGATAGATGATGATGTCGTGGCGCTCCATCGTTCGACCCTGCGATCCGCCGGCCTTCCGACGGGGGCGCGGTTGGACCTACAGCGCTTGGAGCAGGCGTGGAAGCATGACAAGAAGTATCGGGGCGGCGTGCGCTTCGTGCTCTTGATGGGTCTGGGTAAGCCGGAAGCCGACGTGCAAGTCCCGCGTGCGGTGCTCGAGAAGGTCGTCGAGCTTGTAGGCGAGGAAGGAGCTTCGTGAACGTACTCGTGGTCCATGGGCCGAATCTCAATCTGTTGGGTACCCGGGAGCTCGACGTCTACGGGTCATCGTCCCTCGATGATGTGAACGCCGCGATCCTGAAAGAGGCGGAGCAACTCGGCATGAAGGTGTCTATCCACCAGACAGCGCGCGAGGGCGAGATCATCGAGTTGCTTCACGATGGGATAGACAAAGTTGTAGGAGCACTCGTGAACCCCGCTGCCTATTCGCACACGAGCCGGGCGATCGCCGATGCGATCCGCGCGGTGCCGTATCCCGTGATCGAAGTGCATCTCTCCAACATCCATGCCCGCGAGCCGTGGAGGAGGCGATCGGTCACGGCGGAAGCGGCTGCGGCGGTGGTGGCCGGATTGGGTGCGGGTTCCTACATCGCCGGGCTCCATGGCTTGAAGGGTCTAGTGCAAGGCTGATGGACTACACGGGACGGATCGGC
>DASQLQ010000053.1:0-2006 GCA_035629935.1 Actinomycetota bacterium | reverse complement strand
GAGTTCTGAGCGCACGCCAGAAGACCGGCCCTTCAAATCTAGTTGTGGGATCGAAGCGGCCCCGGCGCAAGGGGGACAGTGTGTGACGCAGGTGCAGGGGCCCATCGACCGGAACGATCCGATGCATCAGTCGAGATCCTTGGCGTACCGGTGAGCGACCACCTCGTATCCGAGGTCCTCGTAGAACCGGCGACCCGACTCGTTGACCGAAAGAACGTTCACCCGCATCGCGATCGCACCTTCTTCTCGAGCGAAACGTTCCGCTTCGTCCATCAAGGTCCGTCCGATCTTCTGATTTCGGAAATCGGGCGCAACGCTGACGGTGTCCATCTCGCATGCCCTGCCAAAGAATCTGTCATCGATCCTCAGTCGCATGAATGCGATCACTTTGCCATGTTGCTCGGCAACGAAGAATCGCTGATCCGGATCGACCATGCCGGACCTGATAACCGCGATCCAGCTCTCGTCGGGGACGTTGTATCGGAGCGCGGAAGGCGCGAGTTCGTGATGGTGGCGCTTCAGTTCGAGGTAGAGGGATTCGACCGCGGACCGATCTTCCTGAGTGGCCGGGCGGACCGTGGTGGCCAGGCTACGAGCTCGATTCGTGGAGCATCCGGCGTAGGACCATCTGGAGCACGCCGCCGTGCTTGTAGTAGTCGAGCTCGACCGCCGAATCGATGCGACATTCGACCTTGAATTCCTTCACGGCCCCGTCGGTCGACGTCGCCTTGACCGTCAACTCTGCGTGAGGCTCGAGCCCTTCGGCGATCCCCCCGATGTCATACGTTTCCGTCCCATCAAGGCCCAGTGACTCTGCGTTCTCGTTGTTGATGAACTGCAGCGGCAGGATGCCCATCCCGACGAGGTTGCTGCGATGGATGCGCTCGAACGTTTCGGCGATCGCGGCCCGAACCCCTAGAAGCCGAGGCCCTTTCGCGGCCCAGTCCCGGGAGCTTCCCGAGCCGTATTCCTTCCCGGCGATGACTATGAGCGGTGTGCCTTCCTTCTCGTAGGCAACGCCCGCTTCGTAGATGCGTGCCTCTTCACCTTCGGGAAACTTCTTGGTCCAGGCCCCCTCCTTGCCACCGGCGAGGAGATTCCTGAATCGGATGCTCGCGAACGTCCCGCGCATCATCACTTCGTGATTGCCCCGCCGCGAGCCGTAGCTGTTGAAGTCGGTGGGCTCGACATCGTGCTCCATCAGATATTCACCGGCTGCCGACTTCGGTGGGATCGCACCCGCAGGTGAGATGTGATCGGTCGTGACCGAGTCCCCCACGAAGCAGAGCACCCGGGCACCCTCGATGTTCTGGATGTCGGATGGCTCCGGTCCCAGGTCGGCGAAGAATGGAGGCTCGCGGACGTAGGTCGACTCGGCGTCCCATTCGTACAGACGGCCGGTCGGAGACGGCAGTTTCGTCCAGTTCTCCTCGCCTTCGAAGACCTTCGAGTACTCCTCGGTGAAGAACTCGGATCGAACGGCCTTCAGCGCCTCGGTGATCTCTTCCGGAGTGGGCCACAGATCCTTGAGATAGACAGGCTTTCCATCGGCATCCTCGCCGAGAGGTTCGGCCGTGAGATCGATATCGGCGGTCCCCGCAAGCGCGAACGCCACAACCAGCGGAGGGGACGCGAGGTAGCTGGCCTTGACCTGCGGATGGATACGCCCTTCGAAGTTGCGGTTCCCCGACAGGACAGACACGACGGCGAGATCGTTCGCGTCGATGGCTGCCGCGATCGGGTCGGGGAGAGGACCGGAGTTCCCGATGCAAGTGGTGCACCCGTATCCAACAACGAAGAAGCCGAGCTGTTCGAGGTAAGGCATGACCCCGGCGCCTTCCATGTAGCGCGACACGACGCGCGAACCGGGTGCCAAACTCGTCTTCACCCACGGCTTGCTCATCAATCCGCGCTCGACCGCTTTCTTCGCCAGAAGGCCGGCTGCGAGCATGACGGTTGGGTTCGAGGTGTTCGTGCAACTCGTGATGGCGGCGATGACGACGGAG
>DASQLQ010000052.1:0-30246 GCA_035629935.1 Actinomycetota bacterium | reverse complement strand
CCATCAGATCGACAGCTATGAGGGTTTCCGCGAGGGCCTCGAAGCCGAGGGCGGCTACTGGGTCGGTGCCTGGTGCGGCAGCGAGGACTGCGAACGGAAGGTCGGCGCCGACATGAAGGCGTCGATCAGGGTCTTGCCACTAGAGAAGGAAGATCCCGGAACCGCTTGCGTGGTCTGCGGCCAGCCGGGCACGGAGCGAGCCACCTGGGCCAAGGCCTACTAAGAGGAGTTTCTGGCGGGGCTTTCTGTGCAAAGCGGGCTTGACAATCGAACATATGTTCGCTACTCTGATCACCTCCGCGCTTTACCGGGCCGGACTCGAGGTGATTGATGGAGTCGGCCTTGCAACACGACAACCGAATACATCCCGTCGACCGGCTTCAGGCCGGCTACACCAAGGCGATGGCGGCCCACCTCGAGCTGCTCGAGGACAGCAGGGCATGCGACGACGAGGCGATCTGGGACGACGGCTCCACCCGGGACTTCCCCCACTGGTTGGCGACCGAGTTGGGCATCTCTACCTGGGCCGCACGACGATGGATCACCGCAGCCCATGCGCTGCCTTACCTCCCTCGCCTATCCGCTGCGTTCGAGGCCGGAAGCCTCAGCCTCGACAAGGTCTTGGATCTCTGCCGCTTCGCAACACCAACCACCGAACGCAAACTGATCACCTGGGCACGACGCGTATCTCCGGCGTGCGTGCGCGAGCACGCCAATGTGGCGGTCGCCACCCCCAAGCAAGAAGCCGTCGACAAAGACAAGGAGCGTTACCTCCACTACTGGTGGACCGACGACCAGAAGGTGCTGGCCCTACAAGGGGTGCTACCGGCCGATCAGGGAGCCGTCGTGGCCAAGGCGCTCGATCGGCTCGCCGGGCGACTCCCCGACATCGTGCAAGACGATGAAAGCGACACCCCACCACCAGAGGACTCGCTCGACGCGAGACGCGCCGATGCACTGTTTGCGATGTGCTCGCGTGCGATCGGCGAGGACCAGGACCCAGACCGGGCCACGATCGTGGTGCAAGCTGAGTTGGAATCGCTTCTATCCGCAACCGGCGGTTGCCGGATCGAGAACGGTCCAGTCATCACCGCCGAGACGGCACTCCGCCTCGCTTGCGACGCCAGGTTGCAGACCGTGTTGCGCAACGGGACCGGGCGGGTGGTCGGGATCGGGCGCGCGTCGCGCACTGTGCCTCGCTGGTTGCAGCGACAGCTGCGTTATCGCGATGGCCGCTGCACCTTCCCGGGTTGCGAAGCGAAGTGGTTCCTGCACGCGCATCACATCCGGCACTGGGTAAAGGGTGGGACGACGGATCTGGACAACCTCGTGCTCGTCTGCCACTGGCATCACAAGCTCGTGCACGAAGGGAACTGGAACGTTTCCCTCAAGGGCGACGAAGTCGCCTGGTATCGGCCGGATGGCCGGCGGTTCGAGCCCGGGAGGTCTCCCCCCCAGGCCCTTGCCGCTAAAGCAAACTCAGTCGAGCAGCAAGCTGAAAGTGAGCGTGGCGCCCTTGCGGTCGCATAGCTCCTGGTCCTCGAGGACAGTCATCGTGCCGGTTGCATCCTGGTACGCCCCGGTTCCACCGATCACGGGCAGATCCGCGCCGTCCTCGGCTCCGAACTCGGAGAACTTTCCACCCGAATAGACGGCGATCTTTCCGTCGGGAAGAACCGCGGTGCCATCGGTGATGTGGAAACCGTCGTTCTTGCCGACCGGCTTCACGAAGGTGAACTTCAGGATCGCCTGACCTACCTTCTCGCAGGACTCGGGGTCGAGCAGGTTCTCGAGGCTGACGCCCCAGTCTCCGGCACCGAATTTCTTCGAGCCCTCGTTGACCTCTTTTTCGTACGGGGTGGCATTCGGATCGAACACGGTGATCGTCGTGCGCTGGTTGGGCGGCTGAGACACTGCCGGCCGTGCTCCGAGAACCAATAGGAACAGCACGGAGAGCGCTGTCGCTACTCGAACGGATCTACCCATCTGGAACCCCACTTTCTGTCCTAGACGACCTTGCCAGCCCGGGATTCTCGCACCGGCTGGGGCAGAGCAGGGACGGAGGCTCTCCGTGGCGAATATCTCGGGCAGACCGCTTGCTTCGGTGGCAGTGCCGCCGCCGGGCCCACTTGACGGAGGTATCAATGTTCCGAAGGCTGCTCACTCTCATCGCGGCGGGGGCCATGCTCGCCGCCCTTCTGCCGGCAGCGCCGGCACTGGCCGGTCCGACCGACTACATCGAGATGTCGGATGGGACCCTCATAGCCATAAACGTGCGCCCACCCGACAATTTCGAAGAGGGCAAGGCCTACCCCACGATCTTCGAGATGTCCGGCTACGACGGCGGATCGGCGGACGGGGATACCCCATTCGGGGTCGGAGGCGAAGGGAGCCGCGGACTAACTCAGGATTTCAACGGTGACTACTTCACGATCCACGCATCGGTGCGCGGGACGGGTTGCTCGACCGGTGAGTTCGACCTCTTCTCGTGGCGGAGTGCTCTCGACGGGCGCGAAGTCATCGAGTGGATCGGCCAGCAGCCGTGGAGCAACGGCCGCATCGGTCTCTACGGACACTCGTACGGAGGTATCACCGGTTTCATGATCGGAGCGACACGTCCTCCCGAGCTCGATGCGATCTCCGTGTCGGGCCTCATCGATGACCTTTATCGCGGCATCGTCTATCCCGGTGGTGTTAGCAACTACGGATTCCCATTGTTGTGGACCGGTGGTCTTCGCAACGTCTACGACGTTGGCGGCGGAACCTGGGACGGCGCAGTCGAGAACCAAGATCAGCAATGCGGCGAGAACCTGACCACCCACAACCGCACCATTTTGAACGACCCCATAGTTCAAGGGCTCTCGGACGTGGACAACACGTGGTTCCAGGCGCGGTCGTTGATCAATTACGCGGAGCGGATCGAAGTCCCGGTCCACATCTCCGGTGCCTACCAGGACGAGCAGACCGGGCCGCGCGGTCCGTACCACCTGTTCGAAGCGGTCGACAATGCGCCCGTCGCGCGATTGCTTATGACCAACGGCGACCACGGCACGCAATCCGACATGAAGTTCGTGAAGCCGGACCGCAAGGAGTTCCTCGATTACTTCGTGCGCGATAACGGTCTCTTCCCCGGCCAGACCCAAACCGTTTGCACGACCACCGGAAAAGGCAAGAAGGCCGTTACCACCTGCACCGAGCAGCCGATCCCGGCGAAGTACGACGCGACTTCGGTCATCACTTTCCTCGAGAACCGGCAAGGCGGTAGCGACTCCCCCGCCTTCAAGCTCAACCGCACCTTCCCTCTCGAGGACACGCAATGGACGAACGTCTACTTCGGCCCCGACCAGACGCTTTCGTCGGAGGCTCCCGGCGCGAACGGTGGTTCCGATCAGTACGTCTCCGGCATTCCCCGCCAAGCGTGGAGCTACCAAGCTGGGCACACCGCAGGTTCCCCCGCGACTACCCAGGATGCGCACGGACAGGATGAGCTGGTCTTCTCCACAGCTGCCTTCGAGGAGCCGACCGCGATAGTGGGGCCCTCGACCGCCACGCTGTTCGTGTCTTCCACCGCACCCGACACCGAACTATTCGTGCAGGTGATCGACGAAGCTCCGGACGGTTCGCGCTACTACGTGCAGCGCGGCATGCTCAAGGCGAGCCACCGTGCGATCAACAAGAGTCTGTCCGACAAGCTCGAGGACGGGACCATCTATCGCCCCTATCGGCCGCACACGAACCCTCAGAACATCGAGCCCGGGAGCGTCTACGAGTACCTGGTCGAGATCTTCCCGTTCGGCCACGTCTTCCGTCCCGGTCACAAGATGGTCGTGAAGATCCACACTCCCCCGGTGGCCGACAGTTACTACAACTACGTCCCGAAGCGACCGGTCGGTGTCAACTCGTTGTTCCACGACCCGGATCACCCGTCGCGTCTGATGCTTCCGTTCGTGCCGCTCGACGGTATCGACCTGGGACCGGCCCCCGAGTCGTGCACCCTGGAAGACATCCGCTGCATCCCAGCGGGATAACTCTGGTACCGAAGGAACAAGGACTGAGTGGCTATCGCTCTTTCCTAGCCTCCGCCAACCGCAACAGGGCGGGGGCCTCCTTCTGTCCCGCGATCGCTTCCAGATTCCGGAGCGCTTCCTCGGCTTCGCGCTCGAGGCCGAGGAGCGTGAAGACCCGAACGGCCGGCCCTTCGATGTACGCCTTTTCGATCGATCCGTCTGAACCCGCGGTCTCCAGGCGGATCTCATCGATGAAGCGGCGCGCCGTCGCGGCGTCTCCATCGTCTGTCGCGATCTGGGCCCGCACCGGCCAAGTCATCGGCCGGATAGTCGGGTCCTCCTCGCCCGTCTCTGCGTAATCGAGGTATCCGATCGCGTCCAGCGGCTTTCCCAGTTCGTAGAGCGCAAAGCCGATCAATGCGGCGTTCGTTCGTTGGTACGCCACCTCTCCCAATCTTGAGAGCTCTTCATAGCCCCGGCGGGCTGCATCGTGAGCGGCTTGTGGATCGCCCGCTAGCAACTCGATCATCGCGACGTCCTGTGTTCGGGATGCCACGACTCTCTCTTGACCCATACCGTTCAGCGCAGAAACGGACTCGATCACGAGCGAGCGAGCCTCGTCGAATTCTCCTCGCAACGACTTAAGTCCCCCCAGCACGGTCCCCACGCCGAAGCGAGCCAACAGGTCATCTGCAGCGAGGCCCAGGAGCCGTTGACACTCAGTGATCGCTTCGCCGGTTCCCGTTGGCCCCCAGAACAAAGCAGCACTCAAACCCGATAATAGGAGGTGGATGTCTCGCTTCGTCGGCGACCGGAGGCAGTGTTCGAGGGCGCGCTCCGCGGCCGCCGTGTAGGGACCTATACGACCTGCGTTCCAGTGATGCTCGGCGATCGCATGATGGATCTTGGTCAGGCCGGTGTCATCGTCGTCTCTGTCAAAGATCGGGATGAGACTCTCGAGCCTTTTCACCAGACGAGGATCGAATGTGGTTTCAAGCGCGACCTTCTCACGAACCTTCATGAGTTCGACCCTTGCTCTAGACCGTTCGTCGAGGTCTTGCGTCAAGGAATCAGCCTCCGCGATAACGCTTCTAACCTCATCGGGCTGCCCGATCTGGCGCAAACACTCGGCCAGATCGATCAACGTGTTGGCAGATTGGCCATCGGGTTGATTGTGGAGCATCTTTGCCCGGGTGAAGAGATCTACGGCCGACGGGTACGCACCCTGAGCTCGTTCACTCCGCCCGGCCGACGCGAGGCATCGTGACGCTTCGCGCGCCAGCGCGAGGTCTTCGTCGGTAGGAGGCCCCAACTCCTTGTTGATGAGAACGGCTTGCTCGAGATGTCCGCCGACGAAGACCTCGGCCATCTCCGCGGTTCCGCCGAAGTCGCCTGCTCTCCTATGGAACGTGGCTCGGCGGGATTTTTGACACAGTTCGTACAGCGCGTCGCGGATGAGAGCGTGCCGCAATCTGAATCGCATCGAGCCCGGGCCCGAAGGCAATGCTTCGACGAATTCGCGGCTCTGGAGGTGAGCGAGGTGCCCGAGAAGTTGTGAGCCGCCGACCTCGGGTAGCAGCGCATTCAGTTCTTCTACCGTGAAGTCCGTACCCCACACCGCGGCAGCTTCGGCCACATCCCTTTCCTCCCTGTTCAGAGATGTAACCCTGGCACCCAGGATCGCTTCGATCGTGGCCGAAGACCCCAGGTCACTGGTTCCGCTGGAGACCCAACGGCGGTTCTCCATCACGATCGCGCCCGACTCTCGCAAATGCGCAAGAGCTTCAACGAGGAAGAACGGGCTCCCTTGGGCACCTTCGAGCAAGGTGTCGAGCCACGGTCCCCTCTCGATGGGCCCGTCGAGGAAGGATTCGATCAACTCCAGCGAGCTCGATCGATCGAAAGCCTTCAGACTCACGACATTTGCGGCGTGAGATGCGGTGCCCATCTCGGGACGTTTCTGAAGCAGAACGGGCCGGGCCGTGCACAGCATCATGACCGGCGATTCCAGCCTCAACACGAAGTCGTCGAGGGCGTCGAGAACGATGTCTTCTGCCCAGTGGAGATCCTCAATGAGGATCAGGATCGGGCCCCTTTCGGCCAACCCGGACAACATCCGACGGACCGACCAGAGAGAGACCCCGCCGGCATCCTGCGCGCTCCCCCAACCGAACAGTCTGCTCAGTTGCCCGGCAACGACTAGCGCGTCTTCGTCATGAAGGAATCCGGTGACCAGGGATTCCGTGGCCTCCGCGAGGCGCGGCACCAGGGCGAGGAGGATCTCCGCCAGGGGAGCGGAGCTCGGTGCCCCCCAAGCTCGACATTGGACGGTCACGATGGTTGCCCGATCGGAGGCGCCCAATACGAAGTCCTCGACAAGGGTGGACTTGCCTAGACCGGGGTCGCCGATGACGAGAACGCGCCGACACACCCCCTCCTCCATCATCGACTCGAATGCGGAGGCGATGACTGCTCGTTCGGCCTCTCGACCGACGAAAGAAACGTCGTCGGCGGCCGACTCGGGTGGCAGTGCGAGACGGGTCTTCTCGTCGATCTCGATGGCGCCTGCGCTCGCCTCTTGGAGCATCTGGCGAGCACGATTGAAGGCTGCGCTGGTGAGCACGTCTCCCTGCATGATCCCGACATCGGTTGCCAGTGCGATCTTCCAGGAGAAGAAAGGTGACGTTTCGTTCAGCCGATCCCCGATCGAGCGGGCAGCTTTCAACGCGTCGCGCGCCGGGATCCGGGCAAAGGGAACGGAGAAAACGATCCGATAGATCCCCGACTGGAACTCGCCGGCCCGGCCCCCATGCTCCCCGGCAAGCCTCGAGACCATCTCCTGCACCCTGGACTGCTCTTCACGACGCCATTCAGGATCCTGATGCTCGTCATCTCCCCACTCGATGCACAGAAGGGTTACGGGGGCTCGTTCGATATCGAGAGCCGGAAGCTGTGCTCCGCACGAAGGGCAGACCCTTGCATCCTCAGGCGCCGATGCGCCGCAGTGCGGGCAGTCCCGCGCCAAACTCAAGCCGTTTCTCCCGTCAATCCGATGGGTCCCA
Organism: Actinomycetota bacterium; assembly: GCA_035629935.1. GTDB lineage: Bacteria > Actinomycetota > CADDZG01 > CADDZG01 > WHSQ01 > DASQLQ01. Next base: position 23,177 of record DASQLQ010000052.1, on the reverse strand, counting down.
CGGCTCTCGACGTTACCCGGCGGGAGGCGGATATCCCGAGGCACGCGAGGATGGGCCAATGAAACTGGGATTGGCTGTCGGCTACTGGGGTCTCGGGTTGACAGCGGAGGAACAGCTTCGCCTCGTTCAAGAGGCCGAGCGTCTCGGCTACAACTCCGTGTGGACGGCCGAGGCCTACGGTTCCGACACAGCGAGCGTCCTTGCCTGGTTGGCAGGTCAGACATCCACGATCAAGCTCGCCGCAGGCATCTTCCAGATGCCGGGCCGTACGGCCGCGATGACGGCGATGACGGCCGCCACGATCGACCAGTTGAGTGACGGACGTTTCATCCTCGGCTTGGGACTGTCGGGCCCCCAGGTCGCAGAAGGGTGGCATGGACAACGTTTCGACAAACCACTGGCTAGAACGCGCGACTACGTGAACGTCGTCCGGATGGCGTTGGCGCGCGAGCGGGTCGAGTATCACGGCAAGACCCTCGATCTGCCGCTTCCGGACGGCCCCGGCAAGGCACTGAAGCTGACGATCGCACCGGTGCAGAAGAAGATCCCGATCTACCTCGCTGCGAACGGCCAGCGCAACGTCGCGCTCACCGGCGAGATCGCCGACGGTTGGTTGCCGGTGTTCTTCTCCCCCGAGCACGTCAGTGCACTGACGCCGGACCTCGAAGAGGGCGCCGCTCGCGCCGGACGAACCCTCTCTGACATCCGAATAGCTCCCACTGTGAACGTTCTAGTTAGCGACGACATCGAAGCGGCGCGCAACGCCATGCGTCCCTTGATTGCGCTTTACGTCGGTGGCATGGGGTCCCGGGACAAGAACTTCTACAACCAGTTGATCCAGCGGTACGGCTTCACGGACGCGGCGCGCACCGTGCAGGATCTGTATCTCGAGGGTCGCAAAGACGAGGCCGCCGCAGCTCTTCCGGACGACCTCATCGATGCGGTCACGCTTTGTGGGCCGCGCGATCAGGTCCAGGCGCGTTTGAAGCTGTATCGCGACGCCGGCGTCGACGAATTGATCATCGCCCCCATGGCCTGGTCGTTCGACGAGCGCCTCGATCAGCTGCAGCAGATCGCCGAGCTGAACACTTAAAGGACCACTCCCAGCTACTAGGCTGCCGGCATGGCCGGATCTGGTGAGCCCGTCGCATGTGCCCGACCACTCGCTTTTAACGACGTCGTTGACGTAGCGATCGAACGCCGTCCCGTTGCGCTCGACGAAGCCACTAAGGAACGAGTGCGTGGAGCGCGCTCGATCGTCGAGGAAGCCGCCGATTCGGGGCGGTTGGTCTACGGGATCACCACCGGCATCGGTGATCTAGCACGCGTCCGGGTCGAAGCCACACGTCTCGCCCAGCTACAGCGCGAGCTCGTTCGGTCACACGCCGCGGCGGTCGGTCCCCCACTCCCGACAGAAGTCGTCCGGGCGATGATGTTGCTCAAGGCCGGGACCTTCACTACGGGCGTCTCCGGCGTCCGCTTGGAGCTCGTAACGAGATTCATCGAGCTGCTGAATGCCGGCATCCATCCAATCGTCCCGAGCCAAGGTTCCCTTGGAGCTTCGGGGGACCTGGCGTTGTTGGCTCATCTCGCGTTGCCGCTGATGGGCGAGGGCACTGTAGAGGTGGACGGAGTCAGGAAGCCGGCCGCCGATGCTCTCGCCGACGCGGCCCTCGTTCCCCTCGACCTCTCTTACAAGGAAGGTCTCTCGCTGATCAACGGAACGGAGGGGATGCTGGCGCTGGGGATCCTCGCGCTCCACGGAGCTGAACGCTTGAGTGACGCAGCGGACGCGATCGGAGCGATGACCGTCGAAGCCACGCTCGGCACCGACCGGAGCTTCGGGCCCGATGTTATGGGTCTGCGCCCTCATCCCGGGGCCCTGGCCGTAGCGGAGAACCTCCGGACCATGTTGGACGGGAGCGAGATCGTCGCTTCGCACAAGACCTCCGACCATTTGGTTCAAGACGCCTACTCGCTGCGATGCATCCCGCAGGTGCACGGTGCCTACCGCGAAGCGATGGGTTACGTCAGGCGCACCCTCGAGAATGAGATGGCGTCTGCCATCGACAACCCCTCGGTGATCCTCGGTACCGGCGAGGTCGTATCCGGCGGAAACTTCCACGGCGAGGCCCTCGGGCTTGCTCTCGATCACCTCGCCTTGTGCCTCACGGGCTACGCAACGATCTCGGAGCGCCGGATAGCGCGGCTCGTCGATCCGAACCTGAACCAGGGGTTACCGGCTTTCCTGTCGTCGGACCCGGGTCAGCGTTCGGGTTTCATGATCGCTCACTACACCGCCGCGTCATTGGTGTCGGAGAGCCGAAGCATGAGCTTTCCGGCGTCAGCGGACTCGATACCAACGTCGGCCGGTCAAGAGGACCACGTCAGCATGGGAGCCACTTCGGGGCGAAAGGCCCTTGCGATCCTCGCGAACACGGAACACGTTCTTGCGATCGAAGCGCTTGCCGCAGCACAAGCGCTCGACCACAGAGCACCGCTCGAACCTGCAAGTCGGACGCAACGGGTCATGAGCGCCATCCGCAGCGTCTCGCCAACCTTGGAGGAAGACCGCGCACTCTCGGAAGACATCCAGAAGGTGCGTGACCTCCTGCGCGAAGGAACGTTGGGTGCGCCTGTCTCCGAGAGCCGCTAGACGTTGACGCCCCCACTGACCGTTTGGGTCACGGGGTTGTGCCCTGGGCGGTAAGGGATATCGGCAATGTCTCTCTCGAGAACCACGAAATCGGCGCGCTTGCCCACCTCCAGCGTTCCAACGCGTGCGTTCTGGCCCAGCACGCACGCAGCATTCGCTGTTGCTGCCACGAAGGCCTCCTCCGGTGACAACTTGTAGAGAGTGCAGGCGAACGCGATCGTCTCGGGCATGGAAAGAACCGGCGACGTGCCGGGATTGAAGTCAGTTGCGATCGCGACCGCGGCCCCCGCGTCGATCAAGGCGCGCGCTGGGGGCGGCTCCGAGCCCAGCACCAAGGTGGACGCAGGCAGAAGCGTGGCGACCGAAGGAGAGCGCCCGAGGGAGCTCACGCCTGCAGTGTCGATGTGGTTCAGATGATCGACCGATATCGCACCCAACTCACCGGCCCGCTCGGCCGCGTGAAGGTTGCTCAACTGCTCGACATGACAACGTAAGGGAAGGCCGGCTTTGTCGGCGGCAGTAGCCACCGCCTCGAGATCCTCGACGCTGAACGCGATGTCTTCGACATAGATATCGACCTGATCCACCAATTGTTCCGATGCTGCCGCCGGGATCAGCTCGCGGCATGCTTTCTCGACCCAACCCTCGCGCGTCTCACCCGGCGGAACGGCATGACAGGCCAACAGGGTGAGCGAGGTGTTCTGGGTGATCTCAGTGGCCAATCGGCGGGCGAGTTGAGCCTGCCGTAACTCGCCTTCGACAGACAACGCGTATCCCGTTTTGAACTCGACGGTGGTGGTCCCGTGCCTAAGCATCTCGTCCAGCAGGTCCCGACAGAACTCGAGCACCTCTGTGTCGGAAGCTTCGTTGAATAACCGCGCACTCCTGAAGATGCCGCCTTCGCCGTGCAGGTCGCGGTAGGTGACGCCCCTGAGTCGAGCGGCGAACTCATCCGCGCGCCATCCGAAGAACGGGAGATGAGTGTGACAGTCGACGAATCCCGGAACGACCGTGCCTTTTGTTCGCTTCGGCTCGGACCCTCTGTAGGACTCGAACGGGCCCACGTAGTCGATCGAGCCGTCGCTCCACGAGATCACTGCGTCGTTGATGACGAGTGGCTCGCCCAGTGACGCTCCCCGCTTCGGAAGATCGCCGGTGGCCGTGACCAGTTTCTGCGCACGCAGCGAACCACTGCTCACGTGGACGTCGCCTGCCCGCGGGATACGACCCCTGATGCAAACGCCAGAAAGATCTGAGCCGCGGCCATGACCGTGACATCTGCGATGTCGTCCGGCGGACTCACCTCGACGATGTCGATCACAGTCACCTTTGGGCTCGCACCGCAGATGTAGGCCGCGTTCTGAAGCTCCAGCGGCGTGATGCCTCCCGGACGTGACCCTGGTGTCGCGGGAGAGAAAGAGCGGTCTAGGACATCGACGTCGAAGTCGACATAGATAGCGTCCACCTCCGATCCGAGCCGGCGAAGCTCGGCCTCCACGCATGATTCGATCCCCTGCCGTGCGACGGTGTCTCTATCCACCACGTGGATGCCTTCCTGCGTCGCCAATCGGGCGTGATCGGGCGAATTGGCAAAGGACTGGATCCCGATCTGAGAGATGTGGGGGCCGGGAACCCCGTCGTCCAACAGCGCCCTCACTGGATTGCCGTTCGTCAGCCCCCCATCGAGCTCGCGCAGGTCGAAGTGAGCATCGAGAGTGATCAAGCCACACCGATCGAGCGCAGCCGTGCCGTGGACCCCGGGCCGGGTCACACTGTTATCTCCGCCCAGGATCGCGACCACAGTATCGGCGGCCGCTAGCGAACGGACCTTCGTGGACAGAGGCTCGAAAGCGTCCTCCGGCGACAGGTCGGCCACGGGAAGGTCCCCCGCATCGGCCACACGCAGCGCGCGTAGGTCGCGGTCCTTCCTGACGTCCATCACGCTAAACCGGTTCAGGGCTGCCCGGATAGCGGCCGGTGCAAGATCGGCGCGCGAAGGAGAGATCGATGCCTTGTGCACCGGCGCGCCGAGCAGGGCGAGAGATAGCCGAGCAGTGTCTTGGTGGTCACCGGCGATCCATTCCCCGGCGCGCGGCCAGTGCGGGTCCGTCATTCCGCTTACTTCTCGGTCCAGGGAAGCCGTACCCCTCGTTCGCCGGCGACGTCGATCGCCCGCTCGTAGCCGGCATCGGCGTGCCTGACGACGCCCGTGCCGGGGTCGCTCGTCAAGACGCGCTCCAACCGCCGTTCCGCTTCGTCCGAGCCGTCGGCGACCACGACCATCCCTGCATGGATCGAGTAACCGATGCCCACTCCCCCGCCGTGGTGAACGGAGACCCAGTGGGCGCCACTCGCCGTGTTGAGCAAGGCGTTCAGGATCGGCCAGTCCGCGATCGCATCGGATCCATCCTTCATCCCTTCCGTCTCGCGATACGGGCTCGCAACACTTCCGGCGTCGAGATGGTCGCGACCGATCGCGATCGGTCCACTGAGCTCACCAGACCGGACCATGCTGTTGAACAGAAGGCCTGCTTGGGCGCGCTCGCCGTAACCGAGCCAGCAGATACGAGCAGGTAGTCCTTGATGCTGAACGCGAGACTCTGCGAGCTCGAGCCATCGTCGGAGACGATCATTGGAGGGAAAGAGCTCCCCGATGGCCCGATCGGTCTTGAGGATGTCCTCACTGTCTCCCGACAGCGCCACCCACCGGAAGGGGCCCTTACCCTCGCAGAACATCGGACGGATGAAGGCCGGTACGAAGCCAGGGTAGTCGAACGCGCGCTGGCACCCGCCCTCGCGCGCCCCAGCGCGCAGATTGTTGCCGTAATCGAACACCACGGACCCGCCATCCAGGAACCTGACCATGGCATCCACGTGAGCGGCCATCGATTCAAAGGATCTGCGCGTATAGACATCCGAGTCCGTCCTGCGCAACTCGTCGGCCTCTTCTAGGGACAAACTCGCGGGAACGTATCCGCCGAGAGGGTCGTGGGCCGAGGTTTGATCCGTTACGACATCGGGACTGAAACCGGAGTCCGAAAGATGCGGAAAAACGGTGGCCGCGTTGCCGAGCAATCCGATTGAGAGCGCGGCACCGGCCTCCTTCGCCTGATCGACCCACGCCAACGCGGTCGGCAGGTCGTCGGTCTCCCGGTCCAAGTATCCGGTCTTGATCCGGCGTTCGATCCGTGCAGGGTCGACCTCGACCACGAGCGCAACCCCACCGTTCATCGTCACGGCGAGTGGTTGCGCCCCACCCATGCCCCCCAGACCGGCCGTCAACACGACCCGGCCCTCCAGCGTTCCCCCGAAGTTCTGGGCCGCCAGTTCGGCGAGGGTCTCGTACGTTCCTTGCAGGATCCCTTGGCTGCCGATGTATATCCACGACCCGGCGGTCATCTGCCCGTACATGGTCAGGCCCGCTTCCTCGAGCTCGCGGAACTTCTCCCAATTTGCCCACTGAGGAACGAGCATCGAATTCGAGATGAGGACTCGGGGGGCCATCTCGTGCGTCCTGAAGACCCCCACCGGTTTGCCCGATTGGACGAGGAGGGTCTCGTCATTCGCCAGCGAGCGGAGCGATCTAACGATGGCGTCGAACGCGTCCCAGGATCGGGCAGCTTTTCCGGTACCGCCGTAAACGATGAGCTCCTCGGGGCGCTCTGCGACATCGGGGTCCAGATTGTTCATCAGGAGGCGGAGCGCCGCCTCTTGACCCCAGCCCTTGCAAGATAGTTCGGAGCCGCGAGGTGCACGGACTTCACGAGGACCGCTGGGCATCCACTCATGCTCCCATAGGGTGTGCCGATGCCTGGGTCTCGGTCTCCCGAGACGGCCGCCAGAGTCACCCTTCCTTCGATGCTCAGGGATCCTCTCGTCGGCCCGATCATCGGGATGGTCTTCATCCTCTTGTGCGGTTTCGGCTTGGTACTGCCGATCATGCCGCTCTTCGCCCGCTCGTTCGGGGTCGGTAATGACGGCGCGGGATTGCTCATCGGGTTGTTCGGGTTCGCTCGTCTCTTCGGAGACCTGATCGGCGGAAGCATCGTGGACCGAAAGGGCGAGCGATGGAGCGCGGTCGCGGGCATGGGTTTCCTCGCGGTGTGTGCCACCGCTACCGGACTAGCCCCCACCTTCGTCTTGGCCTGCGTCTCGTGGGGACTGGCCGGCGTCGGATCGGCGGTCGTCTTCGCGGCGCTCTTCAGCTACATCCTCAAAACCGCTCCAGAAGATCGGGTAGCTCGGACGTTGAGTTTCTTCTACGGCGCGTTCAATGTCGGAGTCATCGCCGGCGGAGCGATGGGTGGGTTTCTGGCGGGCGCTTTCGGTCTCGAGGCCCCTCTGTTCGCCTACACCGCACTTCTGCTTCTCGGCATCCCCCTCTACATCAGGTTCGTCCCTCGGGTCCCCGCCTCGGCCACACGTGCAGAGGACGACCCCATCACCAGCGAAGCCGCCGCAGCAGAGGGACCGCGCCCGAGCGGCCGGATCGTACGAGATCTATTGCGCGTACCTGGATTCATCACAACGTTGTTCCTCAACCTCGCATATCTATGGTTCGTCGCGACGATCTTCAACACATTGCTTCCCTTGTTCGCTACCGACGAGCTACGGATGTCTCCGGGCACGATCGGAGCCATGTTCGCGGTGGGGATCGCAGCGGAGTTCGTCGTTCTCTTCCCGGCCGGAACGCTCGCCGACCGTTACGGGCGTCGGACCCTGATGATCCCGTCGCTGATCGGAGTAGTAATGATGATGGTGCTACTTGGGACCGCCTCTTCTCCGATCGTGCTCACCATCTTTCTCGCCGTCCTCGCGGGCTTCTCTGGTTTCGCCGGTGTCCCGCCCGCCGCGATGCTCTCCGACATCGTTCCCAAGGAACAATCCGGGCGAGCGGTGGGTGCATTCCGCTTTGCCGGCGACGTCGGCTTCTTCCTCGGCCCTTTGATCGCGGGTGCCGCAAGCAAGAGCTTCGGTTTCCAAACAGCGTTCGTGATCGTTGCCATCGTCCCCGCCATAGGAGTGATCTTCACGTTGAGAACGAAGGAAACCTTGAGGTCACGTGACCGGTGAAGGTTGCGTGACGGCGCGCTGGTGGCCCGACGTCGAGACACCGACACCAACGAGAATCAGCAGAGCTCCCATCAGCTGAACGCTGCCCGGGTCCTCGCCCAGAACGACTGCAGCCAAAGCCATCGCGCCGACGGGTTGCAGGAGCAGTACCACGGAGGTCACGGCCGCCGGCAATCGAGGGAGCGACCGTGAGATCAACAGCCAACCGGCGACCTGTGAGGTCAGCGCCAGTGCGGTGAGCCAGCCGATGCTCGACCAGCCCGGCCCCCACTCGAGATCACCGGTAAAGATCCCGTACAGAGCGGCGGAATAGGCGGCCACGCAGGTCGCATGGAACAGCGGACCGGCAATACGCCTGAGGTCGGCCGACCCCTGACGAAGGACGAGGATGAAAGCTGCGTACGCGACCGAGGTCGCGATCCCTAGGATCACTCCCAATGCCGGATCGCGGCCATAAGTGTCACCCCCCACCACGCCCGAGATAAGCACGACCCCGAGAAGCATGATCGGTACCGCAGCGAAGAGGGTCTTGTGAGGTTTCTCGTTAAGCCAGGCCCACGCAACGAAACCGACGACGAGCACCTGGAGATTACCGAGAACGGTTGCCAGCCCCGCCCCCACCGCATCGATCGCGTTGTGCCAGAAGATCAGATCGAGAGCGAAGAACACTCCCGCTGCCCACGCTAGTCTGCGCGTCCTTTTCGGCAGGGCTCCATGGCGTTTTCTTTCGAGATAGGCGATCAAGCCCAAGACCGGCAGGGCCAAAAGACATCGATAGAACGCAACCGTCACCGGCGTTGTCGCGGCAAGGCGCACGAGAACACCAGACGACGCGATGCACATCGCACCGAGAGCTGCGGTAAGCAGTGGCGAGACTGATGGCTCGTCGGTCACCTGACGGACAGGACCAGGCCGTCGATCTTCACAGGAGCGCGACCCGAGATCACTTCGAGCTCAACTACGCCATTCCGAAGAGAGGTGAATCGCTTCACGCGGATCACTTGCCCGGAGCGCGCCCGCTTGGACCTCAGGCCCACGGTCCCGACACGGCGACCGTCCAGCAGCACCGCGAGCTTTCCGCACGAGGGACAAGTCTGGGCGACGACGTGGATCTCTCTGACAGAGACCCCTCCCGCGGAGAGGGATGCACCTTTCGCTCTCGTCCTGAGGAAGGTGCGAAGGAAAAAGCTCCGGCTCGTCCCGCGGCGCCAATCGGTGCTAGCGCTCAGGTCGCGGTCGTCGAGCGGCACATCGGTACACCTCTCCCCCGACCACTCCGAAACGTTTCCCGCTTGGTCGGTGGCACGCGCCGAGAAGCAATACGCGGCGCCCGTATCGGCCCTCAGCTTCGCTGAGGTCTGGTCGGTATCGGAGACGATCTCTCTGTAGCCGCCGAAGCTCCCGTCCTTGGAGGAGCTTCGGTAACGGATCGCGTAGCGCGCCTCTTTCTCGGAGGGATCCCACACCACGTTCAGAGAAGTCGACAGGGTCTGTTGTTTGCGAGGTTTCGTGAGTTGAGGTGGGAGCGGAGCGGTCGAGTCGGTGACACTTTCGGTCGTCGAGGAATCTGCCGAGGACGAGCCGGCCCCGTTCGTGGCGGTCACGGTCACCTTCATCCGGTGCTGGTAGTCGGATGGATCCAGCTTGTAGGTCGGCTTCGTCCCACCGAGCACGGCCGAGCAATCCGAGTCGTTCGTGCACCGGTACCAAGCAAACGAGAACGACATCGGCTTCGAGCCGCTCCAGGTCCCCTTAGAAGCCGTGAGTTTCTGCCCCACCTCCGTCCGCCCGGAGATCTCGGGTCGGGAATCGTTAACCGGAGGCGTCGAGTCGTCGGGGGTCGGCTCGGGCTCCGGCGCTCCCGGGATCGTGTAAGGCGAGAGGTCCGTGCCCTCGAACCGGTCCTCGTCCGCGCACCCGGAGATACCGGGAACGCTGGCGCAGCTCGTCCATTGCCAGAAAGCCCATCCCCGTCCATCCCAATCGTCAGCGGGGGTGCGAGGCGCGGGGGCACTCGTGTAGTGCGCGAGCCACAGCGGGAATCCTGCTTCGGCGAAGCTGGTCGTGTCGGAGAGGTTCGTCTCCCAGAAGCTCGGGGACGTATAGATCAAAGGTTGCGCGCCAACCGCGTCGGCTACGGCGTTGACCCACGTGCGCGTCCAAGCGATCAATCGATCGGGTGGAAGGTTGCCCGTCGCTTCCAGGTCCAGGACTGGAAGCAGGTCCCCGGGCTCGGGCTGCGCGACGTTCAAGAAGTGTTGCGCCTCACCCGCCGCGTCCGACTCGGCCGCGGGCACCGTGTTCCCGTTAGGGCGAGCGAAGTGATACGCCCCGAAGGGGATGCTCGCTGCCGCCGCTTCGGTGCGGTTGCCTGCATATGTGTTGTCGGTAAATGTGACACCTTCGGTCGCTTTGTGGAATGCGTAGACATGCCCGCTGTCTGCAACCTTTTGCCAGTCGATGTTGCCTTGATGGTGGGAAACATCGATCCCCAGCGTGTAGTCCTGCGCGTACGCGGGGGTTGCATTGACGAGAGGGAGAAGGGCACCGACGAGCGCAGTTATCACGAGCGAAGCGAGCAATCTCATCAGGTCCCCGTAGCCGAGAAGTGTTGGTAGTCCTTCGCCGATCCCCAGTTGCCTCCCCAGCCCCAACCTATATCCGCGAACGCTCTAACGGTCGCGTCTCCCGAATGGATCATGCCTTTGTGGCGACGCGAACGGTCCGTGTACCGACGGCCCTTGCGCGGACTAACCGAACCGTCACTTCCGACGTAAGGATTCTCGACCGGGTTGATGTCGATCGCCCGGCCGTACGCGTGCTGCGACCAGCGATCGGTACCCGCAACGGGCCGGCAGTTGAAGGCAGAAGTGTTGTCCGCTCGCATCGAGGCTTGGTCGCTGCTGTTGTACCTGTCCACGAGGTGCATGCGTCTGATCTTGAAGCCGGCGCGATACATGGCGCGGAACGCCCGCACCAGGGCTGCGCTCGAATCCTGATGCACGACGAGCTTTCCCTGGTGCCGATCACCGTCGAAGCCGTGAAAGCTCATCTTCACAAGGCGCAGGTCTCGGATCGGAACGGGACACCCGCGATGCCACGAATTACCGCGCATCCGCTTCTCGAGCCGGTCGGAGATCCTGGTGACACGGGAGGTGAATCCCTTGCCCGCCGGACGCGCCTGGGTGATTACGCCGGCCACCGGAGCGCAGACCAGCACCCCGGCCACGAGGACGCACGCAACTCGTTTCTTCATGATGCACTCCGTGTGATGGGACAATCCTTCTCATGAGCCTACGTATCCAGTGTTTATCGATAGATACCCATGACCCGGCCAAGATCGCAGACTTCTGGGAAGCCGCGCTCGGTTGGACCAGGACGCTCGAAGAGCCCGACGAGGTTGCTCTCGAGCCTCAGGCCGGCACGCCGGAAGACGGGGTCGTCCCGGATCTGCTCTTCCTTCGAGTCCCCGACGACAAAACCGTGAAGAACCGGCTACATCTGGATCTGCGACCCGACGACCAGGCCGCCGAGGTCGTACGCTTGGAGGGGCTTGGCGCCCAACGGGTGTCGGTTGGACAGGGTAACGATGTCTCGTGGGTGGTGCTGGCGGACCCCGACGGCAACGAGTTCTGCGTTCTGGAACCTCTGGAGGACTAACGAGCCGTCACCAAAGCAGGGAATCGGCCCCCTGGGTGGAATCCTCCGAACGTGAGATCACGCCTCGCCGCGGCAGCGCTTGTCGTCGGCCTTCTGATGAGTGCAGGTGCCGTGTCGATGGTGACCGGGGCCCAGATCAATGCGAATGCCCCCGCTGCCTCAGCGAAGAAGGACCCCAAGCCGAGGCCGTGTAGGACCGGCAAGCGCACCAACCCCGATCGCTGTCCATCGCCCACACCTACCGAGACCGTCGATCCCACACCGACAGAGACCCCCTTGCCCGCGAGCATCGGGCTCGTCGGGTTCGGCACGAAGAAGATCACGCCGGTCGGCGACACGGCAAGCTGGCCGCCCCCGGAGTGGAAGGAGTTCTTCACACCTCACCCGGTGACGCAGGTCTGGGGCGAGCCATACACCGACACCAACGGCGACAACTGCTACAACAACCCGCACTTCTCCGACGTCCCCGAGCCGGACAACCCTCATCTGGAGGGACAGCCGGAGCCTCACGTCGACCAACCCTGGAACGAGACCGGCGATGCACACAACCACGGCGCCTTCAGCGTGGATGACGTAACGATCTACGGAGATCCTCAGAGCGCCGGCAAGTGGGATGGCGTCTGGGCGAACGCCGGCTTCGGTTCGAAATGCACGCTCGGGATGCACGACGACACCTGGGCACGAGCGGTGGTCGTCGAGGTTGGCGACAAGACCGTAGCCATGGTTTCCCTCGATGTCGTCGGTCTCTTCAACATCGAGGTTCAGCGGGCGCGTCAAGAACTGGCGCTTCGTTACCCCGAACTGAGCATCGACGAGCTCATCGTCTCGTCGACGCACACGCACGAAGGTGTCGACACGATGGGCTACTGGGGCCAGGCCCTGGGGATCGACGGGAAGTTCCCCGCGTACAACGCCTTCCTCCGGTCCCAGCTGATCGACGCTGTTCACGAGGCCTACACGAAGCGAGAACCTGCGGTCGCCAAGTTCGCACAAACCGAGTTCCCTCTCGGTATCCGTGACTCTCGGCCCCCTCACCGCATCGACCCATATCTGCTTGCGGCTCAGTTCATCCGTCCGAGCGACAGGTCGACGATCGGCTCGATAGTCAACTGGTCTAACCACCCGGAGGCTCAGGGTTCGAACAACCAACTCGTGTCGTCCGACTTCCCGCACGGCACCCGCGAGACCCTCGAAGAGGACCTGGGAGGCACAGCTGTTTACTTCTCCGGATCCGTCGGTGGACTCATGACGCCTCTGGGCGTCGACATCCCCGGGTTCGGAAGCAGTACTTCCTGGGAGAGGACCTTCGAGGTTGGGCGCCTGGTCGCGGCCAAGGCAGAAGAGGCGCTGGCGAACGCTCCCTTCGAAGGCATCAACGATCTCGACGCCAAGCGACGCGAGTTCTACATGCAGGCCGACAACACTGCCTTGAATGGCTTGAATGGGGCGGGCGTGTTCGACATCCCCACCTATATCGGTGCGAATTCCTGGGGACTCGACGGGCACACCGAAGGTATCTACGCAGGCCGGACAGGCCCTCAGTTCAAGACGGAGATGGTCGCGGTTCAGTTCGGCCCGGCCCTCTTCCTCACGGTCCCCGGCGAGCTCTTCCCCGAGATCGAGCTCGGCGGCTACGGGCGGCCCGACTGTCCTGAAGCCGACACCGGCAGGCCATACGAGCCGGTGATCGGTGAGCAATTCGACAGCGAGTACCAATTCGTTTTGGGCCTGGGTCAGGACGAGCTCGGCTACATCGTTCCCGGATACGACTTCTGGTTGCGTCACGTCGATGACGGCGCCACCGAGAACGACGGCAACTACGAAGGCATCCTCGCCCTCGGTGCTCTGGAAGAAGAGGACCCCTGTGGCGAAGGTCACTACGAGGAGACCGTCTCTGGTTCCTCGGTGATGGCTGCCTGGGTGGGTTGTGTCGCCGCCGAGCTGGGTGGTCTGGATCCATGGGTTCTGTCGGCCGACCCGAACGGCGGGTACACGGCTTGCACCCACGACAACACGCACCTGAACCCCTACGGCGCCAACCCCGACGCGCTGTCACCCCCCGAGGCGCCGTCACATAGCCACGGGCGAAGTTTCGAGCACCCCCACGATTACTACGATCACCTACACCCGGACGAGTTGCACGCTCACAATTAGCCTCTCAGCACGCTTAGCATTTCCCCGGTGAAGGTTCTCTACATCCTCGGCCGCGGCCGCAGTGGCAGCACGGTCCTAGCCAACGTACTCGGAGAGATCCCGGGTTTCTTCTCGGCCGGCGAGCTGCGGTTCCTGTGGGACCCGGTGGTGGTGCAACGATCGCAATGCGGATGCGGGATGCCGATCGCGGAATGTCCCGTGTGGTCCAAAGTTCTGGACCGTCTGGCCGACGTAGACGTCGATCGGGTTGCGGCCTGGCAACGGGACATCGTGCGCGAGTCCAACATCTTCAAACTGATCTGGGGCCGAGGCAACCGGGAGTGGCCGGCGCTCGACGGATATGCACGCGTGACGGGACGTTTGTACCGGGCTATCGAAGAGGTCACCGGGTGTTCGGTGATCGTCGACTCCTCGAAGCGTCCTTCGTATGCGGCGTTCATCAACCGGCTCGAAGGCTTCGATCCGTACTTCGTGCACCTAGCCCGGGACCCGCGGGCTTCGGCATACTCATGGCAGAGCAGGCGCCACGCGTCGATCCGGGGCGCCGAGGTGCACCGAAGGAACGCACTCGACAGCACCGTGAGATGGGACCTCCTGAACATGGGATCGGAGGTCCTCCTGCGTCGGGTCGCACGCACCCGTCAGACCCACCTCCGTTACGAAGACTTCGTCGACGCTCCTCGAACAACCGTCCGAGGGATCTGCGACCTGCTGGGCGAGCCCGCGTTAGGGCTGCCGTTCGTCGACGAAAGCACGGTGGAGCTCGGGATCAATCACACGATCGCCGGAAACCCGTCACGGTTCAAAACGGGCTCGATCGTCGTCCGCGATACGAGCGAATGGCGCACCGAGCAGGACGCTGTGTCCCGCTGGATAGCGACGCTGGTGGCTCTTCCGTTCCTCCATCACTACGGCTATCCGGTCCGGAGGATGGCGACGCCCCCCTACTAACAGACCGGGCGAGCAACGGCGAGCGATATGACGAGAGGGATGAGCACGCCGAGCGCGACCGCCACCCACTTGAGCTCGGGGATCCGATGTCCCCAACTCGCCGATGCGATCGGGATCGCGAGGAAAAACAGGTAGAAGACGGATCCGATCGTCCACGCACTCAGTTGGGGGCATGGAGGAAACCAGACGATGGCCGCCAGACCCGCACACAGAACAAGAAAGCCGAGTGTGTACCGGCGAGCTTTCGGTCTCCGGCTGCGACGGACATCGAGTTGAGACGTGAGATTGACGAGCCCCCCGCCCACGAGGGCCAGGAGAACACCAACGATGACGGAGATACCCATGGCCTTATCGTGCTCCGCATGCATCGCAATTCCCAGCGGGTTCAAGAAGCTCTACGGGCAGCCGGTCTCGAGACCGAGGTGATCGACGTCCCGGATGGGACCCGGACGGCCCAGGAAGCCGCCGACGCTCTCGGCACGACGGTCGGTCAGATCGCAAAGAGCATCGTTTTCACTCAGGGAGATTCCGGGGTCGTGGTCGTGGCCTCGGGAACCAATCGCGTGAGTGAAGCCAAGGTGTCGGCCCTCACCGAGGCTCCCGTTGGCCGGGCCGACGCGGATGCCGTGCGGCGGCTGACCGGCTTCCCGATCGGTGGGGTCCCTCCCCTGGCTCACTCCACCGACGTGACGGTTCTGATCGACGAAGACCTGTTGGCCTTCGAGGAAGTGTGGGCGGCAGCCGGAACGCCGAACGCGGTCTTCAGAACCACAGGCAAAGAACTGCACGAGGCGACCGGCGCACGGGTCGCCGACATCAAGGCTTAGGTCGCGTGGGCCGCCAACGCGGCCACCAACGCTCCGAGGATGTCGGTCCCGGCGTTCGCATCGAACCCAAGGAACATCGGCGACGCGTTCAGCTCGAGGAACTTGTACTTGCCGTTTTCGTCGCTCCTGAGGTCCATCCCCGTCCATCTCAGGCCCATCACTTCCGCCGCTCGCAGGCATTGATCGAGAACCTCAGCCGGCAGCTCCACCCGTTCGATGACCTCATCGTTCTGCCGGTAGTCGAGAGCTTCCGAGGTGACGCGCATCGTCGCAATGACTTTCCCATCCAGGCAGTAGATGCGGATGTTGTCGCCGGCCAGAAGCTCCTGAAAGGTGACAGGTGCGCCGCTCAATGCGCGCAATCTCTCGTCCGTCAGATCGTCCGGGCCCAGCTCTTTGGTCGCGGCCCCCCCGGCCACGGGTTTGTAAGCGATCCGCCGGCCGGCTGCGAAACGTCTGACGCTGCCCGGGTCGTTCGTCCAGATCGTTTCCGGGACCGGCAGGCCGGCACCTTCCAGTAGTGCGAGTTGCAACGGTTTGGAGAGTCGGCCGTCCGATGGCAGAGGGTTGTAAAAGGGCACGCCGAGCTGTGCCCACCGACCGAGCAACGGATACAGCATCTGGGACTTCTCGCGGAACGCCACGAGCGTCCGACGCCAGTCCTGCTCCATCTCGTCGGCGACATCGACACCGAAGGCCAAGGGTTGCGCGTAGATATCTCGCAGGTAGACGGCCGACGGGTGTCCAACGTCTCTCCCGTCGATCGTGATCGAATCGAGCTGCTCTCCCAAAGTGATCGCCGGACTGGCCGGGAACGCCAACGTGTCGACAACGAGAACGTCGACCTGAAGATCGCGCAGCTTCTCCCCCACCACGCTGATGTGTGGATCGCTCGACGAGCCGATCAGCAGAACCGGTCTGTCAGACACGGGCGATCGGCTCCAAGAGATCCGGATGCTGCTGAAGAAGGAACGCCAGATGGGTCAGGTCGCCGCGATACAGACGCGAGTCGATGAAGACCGCCGGAGTGCCTTCGGCGTGCGCGTCTACAAACACCTCGCCTTGGTCGACCCGGCGTCGCGCCTCGAGCATCGAGCCATCGATCGAACTTCGAGCGATGGATAGCTCCGTTGCAAGGATCTCCACGGGATCGGTAGTTGTCATCGCCTTGAGGTTCTTCTTCGCCGCGGCATAAGCGTCGGCCATCCAGGTTGCATCCACCAGTCCAACGGCGACGATCGCGCTGCAGGCTCGACGGTCGGCCTCGTCGGGATCTTTGGGCGCCACTCCCACATGGGCCCTGACCAGGCCGGCCTCGACGAACGCCCGCACCTCTCTGAAGATCGAGTCGCACTTCCCGCAGGAGGGATGGACGAAGATCGTCAGTTCATGCAGAGCGGCAGGCCCCTCAAGCGCGACCGCACACTCGTTCCCGACCAGCTCGAGTGGAGGGTCGGTCAGGATCTCGGCGAGCGCTGCGAATGGTGAGCTCGAGATCTTCCGGTGCATCCCAGCCATCACGGTGAGCCCCTGGTGCTTCCGGAAGTATGGGATGGCCAACAGCAACAACAGGGCGAAGTAGAGAGCAAGCAACAGGGCGTCCGGAACGACCTCCCCGATCGACCACTCTGCCGGCCGCAGCCAGAACCACCCGATGAGCGCGCTCGTCAGGTTCACCGTGTGGACCGCGAGGCAAAGGGTGCAGAGCTGCCTCATCGCCACCTGAACCCCGATGAGGAGCAGTGAGAACGGGACCGTGGCGGCGAAGACAAGTGCGATCAGCGGCAACACTCGCGTCTCGTCTGCAACCGTCCCCGTAGCGAGCAACAGCAGGATCGAACCGAACAGCGCTATCCCGATGTCGCTCAGGGGGATGCCCATGATCCGCGAGTAACGCGAGCTCAGGACGCTGTGGCAATCCACATACTTCCCTCGCGCGCAGATCCTGTCGGCGAAGGGGCTGTTTTGCGCCGCGATGGAGATGCCCGTGACGATAGTTACCGCCAGTCCGATCACCGTGAGGACCATGATCGCTGCGGCCGCGGCCCGATCGTGCGCAGGAACCTCCATGAGTGACAGGGTCAACAACGCGGTCAGCAACACGCCCAGGCCGGTTCTGAGTAGCGTCGCTGCCCTGCTCCCTACCAGCGCGGGGGGATCGATGCTGTTGAAGAAAACCTCGGTCAAACGGGTTCGCAGGTAACCGGTCTCCGGTGTCCCCTGGTCGTCGTCTCGCTCGACAAGAGCTACGACACCGGACCAGTGCTGCAGGAAAGCCTCGCGGTCCAGCACCTGCACTCCCGTTCGGCTGTCCCACACCTTGAAACCCTGAGCCGACACTCCCTCGAGAACGCCGAAGCCGCCACCGTCACCGTTCTTACCCGTGAAGTGGACGATCGTCGGGCCCTCCAGGTCGTCGAGCTCCGTAGCCTCGGTTTTCCCGGGAGTCAGCTTGAGCCCCAGGCGCGGGCCGGTCTCGACCAGCGCCAGCAGCGAATTCGGCTGGGGGTGTGCAGCGAGGGCTCTCGCCACGTGAGTGCGCGAGTAGCGCAGCCTCATCCGGCGCGCTACTCGTGCGAGAGCCGCCTCGGGACCATCGGCCGGGATCCGTGAACTATCCATCGTGTTTGATCGGCGCAGTGCCTCAGTCTTATCCCAAAAAGCAACACGCCGCCCGGAGGCGGCGTGTCACGAGATGTTGCTGGGTATCTAGACCGGGTCAGCGCAGCAGGCGCCTTCCTCACAGCAAGCCATGGTGCTGTCGCAACAACCGAGCTTCTCGAGGAGGGTCTTGACCGGGTTGCCGTCAGATCCTCCCTGTACCTCAGCCAATTCCTCGATGAACAACTCGCGGATCTTCGGCGTCTTTGCCGCCTTCGTTGCCATTGGTGCTCCTTTCGCCTTACCTATCCACCCCTGCTGGGGTGCCCGCTAGCTCTCACGAGCTATGGAGGTTTTCTTCATGAGGCTCCGGGCTCCTCCTGCTTGGAGGCAGGAAACGCCGGGACCGCGAAGATCGAAGCTACGGGCGGGGGTCGATGATGTCGTCGAGGGAGATCGGGGTTTCGCAGCACCCGAAAGGACCTTCTTCACAACAAGCCATCGTGGTGTTTCCGCCGTCGGAGCTGGCCGCCGCCGAGCCCCCCTGGATGTTCGCCAGCTCTTCGATGAAGAGCTCCCGGATCTGAGGACCTGCCGACCTCGTCGTCGTGTCCATTCCGCCTCCTTATCAACCGATTTGCGCCGGTATTGTGACGCATCGCTTGCCTTGCAGGCAAGTTCATCCGGCTGGTGAGATAGACATCACTTCCCATGGAGGACCGTTCGACCATTTTCAGGGCGGAGGCCGTCGAGAGCCGGGCCCGGGCCCAGGCTCCCGGAGGGGTCGTGAAGCTGGGCCCTTCATGGACGAGATGGGCCTTCTGGGTGCTCCTCGGCCTCGTGGTGGTCGCCCTGGTGGCCGGGAGTCAGATCGAGATCAAGAGTTGGGCCTCGGGGGTCACGGCGAGCGACGCAGGTGGGCGCCTGGTCGTCCTGGTCCCCGCCGGAGCGGCCTCCGGGGTGCCCTCAGGGCGTGACGTCGATCTGGGAGCGACATCGACCGGTGTCGTCTCCGGGAACGAGATCCTGGCTCCCACGGAGGTCCAGGAGCGCTACGGGGTTGTCGTGGCGGAGGAGACCCTCGTGGTGACGACCGATCTCGAGGCCGCTGAGGGGGCTCCCGCTACAGCACGGGTGTTCATCGATTCGGAGCCGGTACTCGTCGCCCTCGTGCCGGGGCTCAAGGCCCTGTTCGGAGAGAACTGATGCCCCGGCGGATCCCATACGTCCAGCAGCTCGAGATATCGGACTGTGGTGCGGCTTGCCTCGCGATGACGCTCGCCTATCACGGTAGGAACGTGAGCCCGGAGGACGTCCGACGGGCTACCCGGACCTCGCGCGACGGAGTCAACGCTCTGGCCCTCGTCGAAGCCGCACGTTCCTATGGGTTGGACGCACGCGGTGTGAGCGTCGATCTGGAGGGTCTGAAATACCTCGAGCGGGGCTCGATCCTCCATTGGGAGTTCAATCACTTCGTCGTGCTCGATCGTGTCGTGCGAGGCGCCGTCGACGTTCTCGATCCCGCCCTCGGGCGACTTCGTCTGCCCATGGATCGCGTGTCGAAGTCGTTCACCGGGGTCGCGATCCTTCTCGAACCCGGCTCCCAGTTCGCCACCGGATCGGGGGCTTCGCGGGGAGCATGGCGTTACCTGAAGCCGCTGCTGCGGCAGTCGGGCTTGTTGTCCAAGGTTGCCGTCACATCGTTCCTGATCCAATTGTTCGCACTCGCCACTCCGATCCTTATGGGGGTCATCGTCGACCGTGTGGTGACTCCCCCCGGGGACCGGGCTCTGTTGTTGGCCGTGGCTTCCGGGATGGCGGTGATGGTCGGGTTCCATCTGCTCTCCACGTTCGTGAGAAGTCATCTTCTACTGGCGTTGAGAGCTCAGCTCGATATGAATATCTCGTTGAGCTTCATCAGCCACCTGGTGAAGCTGCCGTACCAGTTCTTCCTTCAGCGTTCCGCGGGAGACCTGATGGCCCGCCTCAACTCCAACATCACCGTGAGGGAGATCCTCACCACCGGGGCCATCTCGACCGTGCTCGACGGAGCGTTGGTGAGCATCTACTTGCTCCTGATCTTCGCTCAGAGCGCAACCATGGGGTTCGTCGTGATCGGCCTCGCCCTGCTCCAGATAGCGATCCTTGCCTTCACGCATCGACCGATGCAACGAGTGATGGCCGAAACCCTGCAGGCGCAAGCGCGGTCGCAGGGCTATCTCGGGCAGATCGTTACAGGGATCGAAACGCTGAAGTCGGTTGGCGCCGAGTCGCGGGGTGTCGCTCAATGGTCCAACCTCTTCGTGGACGAGATCAATGCATCGCTCGCACGTGGGCGCCTAAGCACCGTTATCGAGACGTTGACCACATCTCTTCGGGTGGCATCGCCATTGATCATCTTGACCGTAGGAACGCTCGGGGTGCTGAGCGGCGATCTGTCGCTGGGAACGATGCTCGCCTTGACTGCGCTGGCCACCGGGTTCCTCACTCCCCTGTCGAGCCTGATCGTCACTGGGACCCAGGTGCAGCTGTTGGGCAGTTACATGGAACGGATCAACGACGTGCTGGATACCGCGCCCGAGCAGGATCCGGCTGATGTCGAGCCGGCACCCAAGCTGGGCGGCCGGATCACACTCGACGATGTCAGCTTCAAGTACGCGGACACGGCTCCGGAAGTCGTTAAGAACGTGTCCCTCGAGATCCAGCCTGGCCAGATGATCGGCATAGTCGGCAAGTCCGGGTCGGGGAAGTCGACGCTCGCCCACCTCATCTTGAATCTCTACAAACCGACCGGGGGCCGCGCCCTTTACGACGGCTTGGACCTGGAAGGCTTGGATGCTGCCTCGGTGCGAGCCCAGTTGGGGATCGTTCCGCAGAACTCGTATCTGTTCGGTACGAGCGTCAAAACGAACATCGCCCTAACGAAACCCGAAGCGGAGATGAGCGAGATCGAGGAGGCTGCGCGTCTCGCCCGGATCCACGACGACATCATGGCCATGCCCATGGGCTACGACACAGTTCTGGCAGATGGAGGAGCATCGATCTCCGGCGGCCAACGTCAACGGATCGCCTTGGCCAGAGCGCTCGTGCACCAACCCGCGGTCCTGCTCCTCGACGAGGCGACGAGCTCTCTCGACTCGGTGACCGAAGCCGAGATCTATGCGAACCTCGAGCACCTCGATTGCACCCGCGTCGTGATCGCCCATCGACTCAGCACCATCGCTCGCTCCGACCTGATCATCGTGATGGAAAACGGGCTATTCGCAGAGCAGGGCACGCACACTGAGCTCATGGCGACGAGGGGCCGCTACTTCGAGCTTGCGAACTCGCAGGCCCGGGAGTCCGAACCCTCTAGCTAACTAGATCGGAAACGCGACCGAGCATCTCGAACGTCTCGTCCCCGTTGTTCCACCTCCACATGAAGAGGTGCTTGGAGCCGGCCTTGAGCTCACCCCGGCGAGACCAGCTGTACGTCTTGACGGTTCCGGGCACTTCTTCGGCCGCGTCGAAGTGGTCGACGACCTGCGCACGCACCTGCTCGCTGGTCTCGATCCCCGAGAGGTTCCGCAACGCCTCGATGGCGATGTTCGTCACGTCGAACGTTTCGGCCGAGAAGATGCCTGGAGGTTCCCCGTACCTCGCTTCGTACTCCTGTACGAAGGACTGGGCCTGCTCGATCTCAGCGGGATCTGCGCAGGGGCATGCCGCCAAGGCGTTGACCGTGCGACCTTTGATTATTCGTTGCAGATCGTCGTCCAACGCACCGTCATCGGTGACGAAGGTTGCCCGGACGCCTTCGTCGTGCAGCTGTCGCAGTAGCTCACCTGCTTGCGGCAAGTACCCTCCGTAGTACACGACGTCGGGGTTGCGACGTTTGATCTGCGCAACGACCGCGCTGTAGTCGGTCTCTTCCGGGTTGATGACGTACATGTGCCTGCCCGCGAGTCGCTTCCCCAACTTGTCGAATACGTTCTTGGCCAGGCCCTTCGAGTAGTCCTGGTTGTCGTGGACGACGCTGACCTTGCGCGGATCGAGCCCCTTCTTGATGTAGGTAGCGGTCACCGATCCCTGCTTGGGATCCGAGGCGATGGCACGGAACCAGGTCTTGAAGCCCTGTCGCTGGATCACCCGGTTCGTCCCGGTAGAGACCATGGCCAAACCTGCCCGGCTGAAGATGCTTCCGCTCGCCAGGGTCTCGCCCGAGAAGAACCCACAGATGCAAGCGACGACGCTCGCGTCTTCGGTGAGTTTCTGCGCCTTCCTCGGAGCTTTGCTCGGATCGCCCTGGGTATCTTCAGCGCGGATCTGGAGAGTGCAGGCAAGTTCACCTTCTTCATTCGCCTGGTCGACCGCGAGTTCGATCCCATTCGCCATCGGTTCTCCGATCGACGCGTAATCACCACTGAGGGCACCCATGATCCCTATCGACCACATGCAGGTCGGGGGGATCTGCGCCCTGCTATGGCCGGTGAGGGGCAGGATCAACAGCACTGCTGATGCCACTATCCACGAGCGGCGATTCACAGCATCTTCGGGGTTGACTCCGCCGGCTTGGTCTCGCGGCGAGCGCGATCGGTGCCTGCGTATCGCCTAGTCGCCGGATGCATCAGCAAGATCAACACCAGGCCCCCGACTACCAGGGTCTCGACGGGCACGGCCTGACCTGGAGGTCGGATCCACACGAACACGATGAGAAGCATTACGACGACCAAGGCTTCGACTGCAAACAAGAGGGTGTACACCCACCCCTTGCCTTTCCAGAGCCCGAACATGAGTAACCCATTCACGGCGAGGCCAACGAGCCCACCCCAAGAGAGGCGATCGTCAACCAACCCCACGATCGTGCCCGCGAGCAGCACAATGAGCAGGGCGGGGACCGTCCACGGACGAGGGCCGATACCACCCGGATCGTTCTTCATCGCCGCTTTCATCGATTCGCTGGGGATGATCATGCGATTCAGGCTTGTTCGGCGGCGTCCAGAAGCTGGGCTTCGGCGTCGTCGGCATCGATCATCGCCTCGATCTCGTTCGGATCGATCGTCAACGCCTTCTTCAGCGCTTCGATCCGGCGCGGGATCAACGCCATCGCGTAGGTGCGGAAGGGCTCGAATAGAGCTGCGCTCCCCGGGGGGCCTTGTACCGCCACCTCGTCGGGCGACGGCAGAGCGATCACGCGCAACTCCTCGAAGCGCTTTTCGGCAAAGTCGAGAAGGTGCGGGTGCTCGGCGAGCAATCGTCGAGCCAGGAACGTCCCG